>JASBVV010000003.1 GCA_029960885.1 Kyrpidia sp.
CTCCATCGAATGGGTGGCCTGGAAGATGCCCGAAGGGGCCTCTCCACCTCCCAAACCGGACGATTATCGCGACGGGGTTAAGCGATATGTCGCCGAAGCCGGAAAAGCTCTCGGCCTGGATATTCTCCTGATGAGAGCCGTGGATACCCGGGATGCCCTCACCGGGATGTATTACGCCAGGGAACAAGGGCGTGAAGAAGCCTATCATCAAGAGGTCTTTGATGCCCGGTTCTTGCGCGGTCTGGATGTATCCGACCGCTCGGTCCTCGTCCGATGCGCCGAAGCGGCCGGACTTTCCGCCGAGGGGTATGTGCATGCCCTCTCCCAAGATGCATATCGGGCCAAACTCCAAGCCGATTTTGACAGGGCGGTTGAGGCGAAGATCTGGACCATCCCGGTCTATGCGGTCAACGGCCGTCAGTGGCCAGTTCATCATTATGAACAGCTGCCCGCCATAGACGAACTGACCGAGTGGATTCGCAAGCCCGTCGAGAAAACCCCGAGCTTGTGACAGCGGATCATCGTGATGGCGCCCCCCTCCCCGGCGCCGTTTGAGGTCCGGCCGGTCTTCCTCGCCGGTTACTTGGTTCCCGGCAAACGGAGGACCATCCCCGGATAAATCGTTCCATTCGGCAGATGGTTCATCCGGCGCAACTGGAAGATCCACTCGCGCACATCGACGTCCGGCCCCGCGTAACGGGCGGCGAATCCCCACAGGGTGTCTCCGTTCTGTACGATCACCGTCCGGTCCTCTCCGGCCTCGGCGCTCGAATGAGCATGGAACAGGACGGCGCCGCTCGATCCCAGTGCGATGAGCAGTGCCAACCCCACCGCCGCGATCGCTCGTCTCTTCCATTGAGACTGCCCGTCCCCGCGGCAAAAACCGCCCAACGCCCCCGGCCTTCCGCGCCTCACCAAAGGAATCTCCCCGCATTCGCCCGATATTCCCATCTTGCCACTCCTTCCCCCGGTTTTGTCTCACTGACCGGATGTGCGCCGCCGGCCTGTACCGCCGTGTACGGTACCATGGTTATTCGCAGAAGCGCACAGCAAGAACGGAACATTTGTTTGCTTTTTTATGATAGTGCAAACATGCGTTTTCGTCAACACTGAGGAAACGAATGTTTGTCGTTCGCCAGGGAACATGTTACAATTCTTGATAGAAGGCTCGAACGAAATCGCAGGTTCATTGCCGGGTTTACGCGGCCGCAAGGGGCCTGACAACGAGGTGATGTTCGTGAAATTGTCGAAAAGGCAGCAGGATATTTTGGATTTCATCAAGAAAGAAGTGAGGGAGAAGGGCTATCCCCCTTCTGTCCGGGAGATCGGAGAGGCGGTCGGCCTGTCTTCCAGTGCCACGGTGCACCGGCATCTTGGACGACTCGAGGAATTCGGCTATATTCGGCGAGATCCCACCAAGCCAAGGGCCATCGAAATCCGTCAGGAAGAGGCGCAGACTTCCGGGCCGGTGACCATGGCGCCGGTGGTCGGCCGGGTGACAGCCGGGCTTCCGATTACGGCGGTGGAGAACGTGGAGGACTATTTCCCCCTCCCCGCTTCTTGGGCCGGTGGCCAGTCGGTGTTTGTGCTCCGGGTGGTGGGAGACAGCATGATTGAAGCCGGAATATGCGACGGGGATTTGGTGGTGGTGCGCCAACAGCCGACCGCGGAAAACGGCGATATCGTCGTGGCGATGACCGACGAAGGGGAGGCCACCGTCAAGCGGTTCTTCCAGGAACGCGATCGAGTCCGCCTCCAACCGGAAAACCCGACCATGGCTCCGCTGTATTACAGAAGTGTGACGATTCTGGGTCGAGTGGTCGGCCTCTACCGCTCCATGGATTGAAGTAGTAGAATTGGAGGGGATCATCCCAGCTTAGTCTACAGAACAGGAGGATTTCAGTGTGAAGAGATGGCAAGGCATGACTCTGGCCGCCCTACCGGTGGTTCTCGGCATCCTGTTCATCATCGGGGTGTTTGCCGACTGGTTCCCCATTCAAAGCGGGCATTCCATCCAAGCCGACGCCGGGGCTGGCGGTTCGGAGACATCCCCGGGATCGTCCGGCGGAAGTGCCGGCGGATCGGGCGGCCAAGATATGACCGAAGCCAAGCAGATCGTGTCCACCCAGTGCGCGTCCTGTCACGGGGCCGATCTGAACGGCGCCGTGGGGCCGAACCTGCACGAACGGGCCAAAGCGCTTTCCAAGGATCAGATCGTGGCGGTGTTGAAAAACGGAAAAGGTATCATGCCGGGCAATTTGGTTCCCGGGAAAGAAGAGGCCGTGGCCGCCTTTATCAAGTCTCTCGCCCAGTGAATCACCGCGACATGATGGGCGCAATGGGAAACCCCTGCGGGACCACCCACAGGGGCTTTTTTTGAGCCGGGATGCCGTTTTGCCGGCAATCCCGGTCTTCCGACACGGCCTTTCTTAATACAGGTTCAAATACTGCTCCCGTTCCCACGGGTGCACCGCCGTGCGAAACATATCCCACTCGATGAGTTTCGCCTCGACAAAATGCGTGTACGCGTGTTCTCCCAGCGCGTTTACGATCACCTCGTCGCGGCTCAACTCATCCAGCGCTTCTTTCAGGCTGGCCGGCAATGTGAGAATGCCCGCCTGAACGCGTTCGGTTTCCGTCATGACATAAATGTTCCGGTTGACCGGCTCAGGGAGCGTCATGCGATTGCGAATCCCGTCCAAGCCCGCCGCCAGCATCGCCGCCAAGGCCAAGTACGGATTGGCGGACGGATCCGGGCTGCGCACCTCAATCCGCGTGCTCAGACCCCGGGACGCGGGAACCCGGACCAGCGGACTGCGATTCTGGGCCGACCAGGCGATGTACACCGGCGCTTCATACCCCGGAACCAGACGTTTATACGAGTTGACCGTCGGATTGGCCACGGCGGTGAACGCCCGGGCGTGGGCCAGGATGCCCGCCAGATATTGCTTGGCCGTCTCGCTCAGACCGAATTCGTCCCGATCATCGTAAAATGCGTTTTCGCTCCCCTTAAACAGTGATTGGTGGGTGTGCATTCCCGAACCGTTGATGCCGAATATCGGTTTCGGCATGAAGGTGGCGTGAAGGCCGAGTTGTCTGGCAATGGTCTTGACCACCAGTTTGAATGTCATGATATTGTCCGCGGCCGACACCGCATCGGCGTATTTAAAATCGATCTCGTGCTGTCCGGGGGCCACCTCATGATGCGACGCCTCAATCTCGAACCCCATCTGCTCCAAGGCCAGGACGATCTCCCGACGGCAATTCTCCCCGAGATCCACCGGCGCGAGATCGAAGTACCCGCCTTGGTCGTTCACCTCGGTGGTTGGATTGCCGGACTCGTCCATTTTGAACAAAAAGAATTCGGGTTCAGGACCGACATTCATCGTGGAGAAGCCCATATCCTGGGCCTGGCGCAACACCCTCTTCAAAATTCCCCGGGGATCGCCGGGGAACGGTGTACCGTCCGGCAGATAGATATCGCAGATCAGCCGTGCGACCCGTCCTCCATCACCGCCGATCCACGGGAAAATCAGCACGTGTTGAGATCCGCACAACATACGTCCGATTCCTCGATGCGGACGAAACCTTTCGATCGAAGAACCGTCGAACATGATCTTGTTGTCCAGGCTTCGGGCAACTGACTCACCGGGATTTCGACGTTTTTGATAATACCGAGCAAGTCAGTAAATTGTAGCCGAATATAACGGACATTTTCCTCCTTGACCATTCGCAGAATATCTTCTCGCGTGTACTGGCGTGGCATGGATGAACTCCTTTCTCATGATCGGCAATTATGTAACAAAACGATTCCCCGTCCCGCGACAGGGAATCGTTCCGCCTCCTATCGGAAAAACCGAGACAGCTCACCTTGGATCAGCGACGCCGGCCGGCCGGGTCGCTCCAACTGGGCGATGAGCTCCTTTTTCAGGAGTTCGTGCAGGTCCCTGTCCGTGAGGTTTCGATTCCCTTCCGGCATTATCCGTTCTTCTTTCGGAAGATCTTCGACATTGGTCGGCTTCTCGGCAGGGCCCAAGGCTTTCTTAATCCCTGCGATGTTGAGCCCTTGGTCGATCAGTTTCTTGATCTCAAGCAGACGTTCCACATCGCGAAAGGAAAAGAGCCGCTGGTTCCCTTTCGTGCGAATGGGTTGAATCAATCCCTGTTGCTCATAGTATCGAATCTGCCGGGCGCTGAGCTCGGTCAGTTTCTGGACGATCCCAATGGGAAACAGGGCCAAATTGCGACGTACGTCGTCGGACAATCCGATCATCCCCTTTGATTTCCGAGCTGATCACGGGCCGTTCACGGACGGGGAATGCACTGGTTATCGGATTCATTATACCCTGTGGAACGAAATTTTGTCAACTCGATGTGAGTTAACGTAACTGTCAACAAAGGCTCAACCCCGCGGTAAATGTCCTGCCTCCTCCAATGCCCTGGCCGCACAGAGGTAGGCAAGTTTACCATGCTCGTACGTCAATCCTCCCTGAACAAACACCCGAAACGGCGGTCGCATGGGGGCATCGGCGGACAACTCCAAAGATCCCCCCTGCACAAAGGTCCCCGCGGCCATGACCACCGGATCCGGATATCCCGGCATGGCCCAGGGTTCCGGCACCACGTGTGAATCCACCGGCGACGCCTGCTGAATGGCTCGACAGAATGTCAGAACCGCTTCACCCGAGGGGAGGTCCACCTGTTGAACCAGATCGCTTCGGTCCTCCGCCCAACCGGGCCGGGAGGACAAGCCGAGTGCCTCGAAGAGCGCCGCACCGAACACGGCGCTTTGCAGGGCTTGGGAAACGGTGTGGGGCGCCAGGAAAAATCCCTGGTAAAATAACCGCCATTCCGGTCCCGTCGGCCCGGCTTCCCCGCCGATGCCGGGCGCCGTCAGGCGGCACGCCGCCGCGTGCACCAGATTCGACCGGCCCACGACGTAACCGCCGGTCGGGGCCAGGCCTCCCCCGGGATTTTTAATCAACGAGCCCGCGGCCAAATCCGCTCCAGCCTCGGTGGGCTCACGGGTTTCGGTAAACTCTCCGTAGCAGTTGTCCACCAGCACCACGGCATCGGGCTGCCGACGCTTGATCCGGCGGATGACCTGTTCGAGCTCGTCCACCGACAGCGCGCGGCGTCCGGAATACCCCCCCGACCGCTGCAAGACCACCATGCGGACCGCCACGCTGCCCAGAACCCGATCGAGGGCATCCCAGTCCGGGCCTCCGTCAGGGCCAAGCTCCACCTGTTTGTAGGTTATCCCCCACTCCCGCAGCGTACCCTCCCGGCTCTCCCCTTCCCCGATCACCGTGCGCAGGGTGTCGTACGGCTCCCCGGTGGCGTAGACCAGCCGGTCACCCGGACGCAGAACGCCGAACAACGCCAAAGCCAAGGCATGGGTGCCGGAGACGATCTGAGGGCGCACCAGTGCCGCCTCGGTTCGAAACACCCGAGCATACACGTTCTCCAGGATTTCCCGGCCCCGGTCGTTATACCCGTAACCCGTGGATCCCCGGAGATGGACGTCCGATACCCGAAAATGTCGGAACGCTTCCAGAACCTTTTGCTGATTGACCCACGCTGTGCGTTCGATGGACCTCCGGCGACGGATGATGCGCCGTTCCACCTTGTCCACCAGCACATCCCAGCGTTCCTCATTCCGGCCCTGCATACATCCAATACCGCCTCTGTCCCCAAGGCTGCGACACTCCGTCAATAACCGGGCCCCCCTTTGTCCTGGATTCTATCATAAAGGGTTGGGGGGTTGTCCAGTTTCGACCCGCCTGGCCGCCTCGGTGCCTTGGGGCTCCGGATGTCCCGGGCCGCCCCTCCTGCGGGTTACGCCGAGTTCCGGCAGGCTTGACGCAGCCATTGGACCACCGGCGTAAAACCCGTTCGATACAAGGAAGAAACGACAAAAACGGGAAAACCCGAGCCGTGCCCGATCAGCACCTCGGCGGCCCGGCCGGCTCCGGGAAGGTCACATTTGTTGCCGATGAGCACGTAGTACGGTACCCGGCAACCAAATTCGATGAAAGCCTGGTCCACCTCGCTCAACCGATAATCGTGTTTGGCCATTCGCCCCAAGTCGACCACATGAAACCAGAATGCGCTCTCCACAAGGCATCGGAGGGAATCGCCCATGTGCCGGCGAAGTTGCATGTCCGGGTGGATGTCCGCCACGAGACCAGCGGTATCCACCAGCCGCAGCCGCACCCACGGATGCCAGCGTCGAGGAGCCATGTCCACCCATTGGGGATCCCGGGTTTTATGGCGGCCAAACGAGCACAGCCGCCGGCGGGCTTCTTCCACCGTCACCCTTTCCTTGACAGCGCGTCCCCGGAGGTCGGTGCGGCGAATCGGCAGCGTCCGACCCGCCAATAGAGCACTCAGTTGAAGCCAAAACATGGTTTTTCCGGCGGCGGTGATCCCCACCACCGTCCCCTGGGTCATCACGACTTCTCCACCTCCAAGACGAAGTCTTCAACCCGAAGGGTGATCAGCGCTTCCCGGTCCGCGCGCCCGCTTTGAACCAGTCGTCGGGCTTGGCGCCGGATGGCGCGCTCCAACAGATTGCGGACGAGGCGCGCGTTCCCGAACGCCGCCTTCCGAAGCGTCAGTTCGCTCAACCAGGAGGCCAGTTGTCGCCGCGCCTCCGGAGACAATCGGTAATCCCGCTCGGCGGCCGTGCGGTCGGCGATGGTCATCAATTCGTCCACCGTATAATCGTCGAATGCCAGTTGGATCGGAAACCGGGAGGGCAGCCCGGGATTCAGGCGCAAAAAGGCGTCCATCTCCCGAGGATACCCCGCCAAGATCACCACCAGGTCGCTCCGGTGATCTTCCACCGCCTTGACCAACGTGTCGACGGCTTCTCGACCGAAATCCTTCGACCCGCCCCGGGCTAGTGCATAGGCTTCATCCACGAAAAGCACCCCGCCCAAAGCCCGCTGAATCTGTTCCCGGGTTTTCTGGGCCGTGTGACCGATGTACTCGCCCACCAGGTCGGCTCGTTCCACCTCGATCAATTGGCCTTTGCTGAGAATCCCGAAGCGGTGCAGCCATTTGGCCACAAATCTCGCCATGGTGGTCTTCCCTGTTCCCGGATTGCCGCGAAAGATCATATGCCACACCACGGACTCCGCTTTCAACCGGCAATCTTGCCTGCGCTTTTGGATTTCCGCAAAGGCGAACGCTTCCTGCAGAACGTCCTTCAGGCGGTGCAGCCCGACGAATTGATTCAGTTCTTCCGCCATTTCCCGGTAGAGTTCTTCCGAAGATACGGGCGGCACGGTCCCTCTCCCCGGCACCTGGGGCTCCTTGGCATCGACGGGTTTTGCGCCGCCCGGGGGCGGCGCTTCATCGCGGCTTTTCCTCCCCGGCGGGGGGACGTGATAGATCTGCCTCAGTGCCTCCGCCAGGGCCAACTCCCCTTGCACATAGCGGCGAATGATCCGTTCCGTCACTTGGTCCCGACTTCGCCCGGAGTTTCTCACGGCGCTCCCCCCTCTCTGGGCGGCTGGCTGATGCAATGTATGCGCCGCGCCGCAGATGGGTGAATGCCCAGTCAAAAAAATCGAACCGCACGCGTTTCCGTCGGTTCGATCTTATTCCATGCTCACAAGATATTCCATGGACAAACAACGCTCACCACGCGGCGACCTGGCCGTCCGCCCGGGGTTCGGTGCCGCCAACCAGCACGCCGTTGTCCAACCTCCAAATCACCTGTCCCCGGCCAAACGAGGCGGTGTCCGTCGACCAGGCGATATCATGGCCGCGACGGCCCAGCGATTCCACCATGTGAGGCGGAATTCCGTGTTCCACCGCCACTTTTTTCCCCTCCAACCACTGCCACCGCGGAGCATCCAAAGCCGACTGGGGGTTCATGTGAAAATCGATCATGTTCATGACCACCTGGACGTGTCCCTGAGGCTGCATGAAAGCCCCCATCACCCCGAACGGACCCACCGGTAGGTTCCCTTTGGTCAAAAAACCCGGGATGATCGTGTGATAGGGACGCTTCCCGGGGGCCAGCGCATTGTCATGGTCCGGATCCAATGAAAAATTGGCCCCCCGGTTGTGCAGGGCGATACCGGTGCCGGGCACCACCAATCCGGATCCGAATCCTTGGTAGTTACTCTGAATGTACGAGACCATATTGCCCTCGCCGTCGGCCGTGCACAGGTACACCGTGCCTCCCCCGCCCGGCCGCCCCGGAGCCGGCACGCCGGCGGTCTCGCCGATCAGTCTCCGCCGCTGCTCGGCATACGCCTCAGACAGCAGGTCCTCCACTCGAACGGACATGAACCGGGGATCGGCGATATACCGCCGCCCGTCCGCAAACGCCAATTTGATCGCTTCAATCTGCTTATGGTACGTGTCGGCGACGTCCCGACCGGACACGTCAAAGCCCTTCAGCATATTCAGGGCCATCAGGGCCACCAGGCCGTGCCCGTTCGGCGGAATTTCCCACACCTCGTACCCGCGGTAGCGAACGTGGACCGGCTCCACCCACTCCGGCCGGAATCCGTCCAGATCTTCCAAGCGAAGGAATCCGCCGTACTCCCGGGAAAAGCGGTCCATGCGCTCGGCCAGTTCTCCCCGGTAAAACGCCTCCGAACGACTCTCGGCGATGATTTGCAGAGTCCTGGCGTGATCCGGAGACCGCCAGATCTCGCCGATGCGGGGCGGCCGTCCCTCCGGGGCGAACGTCTCGAACCAAGCGCGGAACTCCGGCCCCCGCAGCATCTTCTCATACACGCGATAAGCCCGTTCCCAGGCCGCGCCCACCGCCGGAGAGACCGGATACCCTTTTTCGGCATAGTCAATGGCCGGCTCCAGAAGCGCGGGAAACGGCAGGCGTCCAAAACGGGCGGACAACTCCGCCCAAGCCGCCGGAGCTCCGGGGACGGTCACCGACGCAAAGCCCATCCGAGGCATCTCTCCCTGAATTCCCCGTTTTACCAGAACCTCGATGGACATTGCTTTCGGTGCCGGTCCGCTTGCGTTCAACCCGTGCAGTTTTCCGGCCGTCCAAACCAGTGCAAAAGCGTCTCCGCCGATCCCGTTCGAGGGCGGCTCCACCACGGTGAGGGCGGCCGCCGCCGCAATGGCCGCATCGACGGCGTTGCCGCCCCGCCGCATCATCTCCAGACCGGCTTCGGCCGCCAAAGGTTGGGACGTGGCGACCATGCCCCGGCGGGCATACACGGCCATTCGTCGGGACGGGTGGGGATAATCCAATGAATTCACACGCATCCCTCTCCCTTCTCCCGTTCCCTTCGAAATCCATTCCGAATCTTCCCCGAGCCGGAAAGCCTGAAGCTTCCGACAAGCCCACGATTGGCGACGTCACGGCAGCCGACGGCGGTCGGAGATCCAGCAAGCCCCTTGGGTTATGCGCGTTCTTCGCTCGGTGCCTGGGTCGGAGGATGCAGCGACACCGGCCTCCCGGGAGTGAAGGTGGAAATCGCATGTTTATAGACCATCATCTGTTTTCCTTCCGATTCCACCACAATGGTAAAATTGTCGAACGCCCGAATCACGCCGCGGATCTGGAACCCGTTCACCAAGTACACCGTCACCGGGATGTTGTCTTTGCGCAGTTGGTTTAAAAACGTGTCTTGGATGTTCACTGTCTGTTTGTTCACAAGCTTGGCCCCTCTCTACCCATCTTTCCGTAATGTATTCGTGATGCGCCCCGAAATCCCTTCCGGTCTCACGCGCACTCCGCGATTTTCCCGACGATTTCTTCGAGGGAAAGGCGGCCGGCATCAAACCATTCCCGGATCGGCTGGGCCCGGAACCAACTCCACTGGCGTTTCGCGTAGCGGCGGGTCCCCCTCTGGATCCGCGCCACCGCTTCATCCAGGGAAATCTCCCCGGCCAAGTAATCGGCCAGTTCTTTGTATCCGATGGCCTGCATGGACGTCAAAGACCGGGGGTACTCTCGGTCGAGCAGCCGCTGTACTTCCGCGATCCATCCCCGGTCGATCATTTCAAGAACCCGGCGGTTGATGCGGTCGTAGAGCGCCTCCCGGTCCATGGTGAGCCCGAACATCACGGGCCGAATGGGGACCGGCTTTCGGCCCGCAACCCGGGACATGGGCCGGCCGGTCAAATGATAGACTTCCAGGGCGCGAATCACCCGACGCAGGTCGTGCGGATGAAGGCGGCTCGCCGTCGCGGGATCCACGGCTTCCAATTGCCGGTACAGCGCCTCGGGGCCCTCCCGTTCCGCCACGGCCTTCAGTGTCCGGCGATACTCCATGTCTTCCCCCGCCGGGGAAAAATCCAGTCCGTCGGTCAGGCTCTTCACATACAGGCCCGTCCCGCCGGCGACGACCGCCCGCTTGCCCCGCCGGGACACCTCCTCGATCGCCTGGAGTGCTCGTTTCTGGTAATCCACCACGGTGAACGGTTCATCCGGATCCACGACGTCGATCAGATGGTGGGGAACCTCCCGGCGTTCGTCGATTGGCACTTTGGCGGTCCCGATATCCATTCCCCGGTACACCTGCATCGAGTCGGCGGAGATGATTTCGCCTCCGATTCGCTGGGCGACTCGGATGGCCGCTTCCGATTTGCCCGTTGCCGTCGGGCCGACGATGAACAATACCGGGTACATGATCAGTCCTCCAGATTCATCACGCCGAATTGGACTCGTCCCGACAGTTTCGGAACCGGGACGAATCCCAAACGAGCGAACGCGTCGCTGCCCCGGCGCTCTTTCATCACCACCCGGCGCCTGGCCACCCGCTTGGCTTCCTCCACCGCCTCCGGGCGCAGGGGGGACGCATCGCCGAACACACGCAGGGCGTCGATCCCCCGCGACTGAGCCACGGTCCGCCCGAACATCGGATCAAAGTAAATCACGTCCACGCTGCGATCGGGCAGCCGGCGAAAAAAATCGAGGTGATCGCTTTGTATCACCTCGACCCGCCGCATGGCCGAACTCAATTCCGGCACGGCGGGATGCACGTAGGTGCGCAGTCCCTCTTCCGCCAACCACGCGATGACCGGCCGGCTTTCCACCCCCACCACCCGACCCCCGGGGCCGGCGGCATGGCTGAGGAGCATGGCATCAGCGCCGAATCCCAGGGTGGCATCGACCACCCGATCCCCCGGGCGTATGTCAGCGGCTTTCAGCAACGGATCATGGCCGCCCCGGAGCACCTGTCGCAGCCGTCCCACCGCCATGCCCGGATGGTACCGGTACTGTTTGCCTTCGAAGTACAAAAATGTCCCCTCCCGTGCAGCCACCACCGCAAAGCGGGCTCCCCGGGCGGCCATCAGTTCATCCAGGGATTCGCGGCGGCGAATCGCCAGCGGCAGCTCCAATCGGCGGGCGATCTCCCGGGCCCGGGACCGGAGCCCCTCGTCCGCCCGGGCGGCCGTCGTCACCAAACCTCGGTCCTCCTTCGGCAAATCGGTCCCCCCATCCTATCCTTGAATCCGCTGAAACTGTTTGTCCAATTCCCGCCGGGTCCACTGCAAAATGGTCGGTCTCCCATGAGGACATGAAAAGGGGTTGTCGAGTTCCCGCAACTGGTCGCACAAGGCCTGCATCTCGGGAATAGAGAGCGCTTGACCGGCTTTTACGGCACCCCGGCAGGCCCGGGTGATAATGGTTTGCTCAAGGCGGGACCGGGGATCTCGTTCCACCCGTTCCTCCACCCAATCGGTCACAAACTCCCGGGTCAGGGCGGCCACGTCCAGACCGTCCCAAATGTCGGGAACGGTGCGGACCACCACGGTGTTGGCTCCGAACGGTTCGATGGTCAAGCCGTATTCCCGCATCATTTCGAGAAACGGTTTCAACCGGTGGAGTTCCGCCACGCTCAATTCCACGGTGACCGGAACGAACAGGGGCATGGGCCCCACTTCTTGCCGAGACATTTGCCGGGAAAACCGTTCATACAAGATTTTTTCGTGAGCCGCGTGCTGGTCGATCAAAAAGATCGACTCTTCGGCTTCGGCCACGATATACAGGTTGAGCACCTGAGCCACCGCGCGCAGCTCCGGCACTCGGGGACGTTCGGAGGGCCCCGTTTCCTCGTTTGTCCATTCCGGTCGCCCTTTCTTCAGATCGGCGGATGCGGCTTCCAAAATCGGCCTTTCGGCGTCGTCCCGAACCTCCCCCCCCTCTTGGGAGACCCCGGTCGCGTCCGCCCCGGCCGCCTCTTCGGTGATCGGCCTGTATGCCTCCAGGGCTCGTTCCCTGGCCAGGGCGCCGGAGGACGTCCGCCGTTCTCCTCCGGTGCGGGTCCAGTCAAAGCTGACTTGCCGCTCCGGGATCGCTTCGGTCGACGGTCGCGCAGTCCGTCCCCCTCCCGCAGCGGTGCGTGAGAGATCCATACCCGGGATGGCCCGCACTCGGTCCAAAGCCCGGCGAAGAGCACTCTCCACGGTGCGGGCCACATCTTTTTCCTCACTGAATCGCACATCGAGCTTCGCCGGATGGACATTGGGGTCCACCAAACTCGGATCCAGATTCAAATGAATAAAGACCACCGGATTCCGGTGGATCGGCAGCCTTCCGCCGTAGACCGCGAGGACGGCCTGGGTCAGGGCCGGGTTTCTCACCGGTCGCCCGTTGACAAAAAACATGATCTGACTCCGGCCGGCCCGGTTGATTTCCGGCAGGGCGGCCAATCCCCAAACCCGGAGGTCGAGTGCCGTTTCCTCGACAGCGATGCACCTCTCGGCCAGTTCCCGGCCGTAGAGGGCCGCCACCGCATGAATCAGCCGGCCGTCGCCCGGCGTGGACACCAAGGAGCGGCCATTGCCGGAAAGGGCCAGCGCCACCTCGGGATGGGCCAGGGCCGCGCGGGAAACCGCGTCGGTGACATGGGCCGACTCGGTGTGGAGAGATTTAATGTATTTGAGGCGTGCCGGCGTGTTAAAAAACAGGTCCTTGACCAGGACGTCGGTCCCCGGAGCCATGCCGGCGTCGGACACCTTGAGGATGGTGCCTCCCTCGCTTTGCACTTCGGTGCCCGCCTCATCCTCCCTCCTGCGGGTTTTCAGAACCAGTCTGGAGACGGCGGCAATGGACGGCAGGGCCTCACCCCGAAAGCCGAGGGTGCGAATCCGGAACAGGTCACGCTCCGAGGCGATTTTGCTGGTGGCATGCCTCCGGAGGGCCAATTGGGCGTCTTCCCGGTCCATGCCCGCACCGTCGTCCAACACGCGAATGACCTTCATCCCGGCCTCCTCGATGGATACCTGAATATGTCGCGCCCCGGCGTCGATGCTGTTTTCGATGAGTTCTTTCACCACGGAGGCGGGGCGCTCCACCACTTCTCCCGCGGCGATTCGGTTCGAGAGGCCGGGATCCAAAACGTGAATGGCGCTCATCGCCTCTCCTCCTCCCGGGCCAACAGATGGAGTTCGTAGAGTTCCTGGAGGGCCTGAATCGGCGTCATATCCAACACTCTCGCCCGGCGAAGCCTCTCGACAATCGGGTGGGGCACGTAGGGAGACCCGGGCTGCCCGGCCTCTTTTCCCGGGGCCCCGGCACCCCCTCCGACCGGAGGAGCCGTACGGCGCAGATCGGCCTCTGCGGTTGCCGCCTCGGCCTCCATGTTTCCTGCGGCCGCCTGCGCCGTGCCGCTGCGAACCTCCTCCAACGCTTGGAGAATCTCCTCCGCACGTTCCAACAGGTCGTCCGGGAGCCCGGCCAACCGGGCCACGTGAATCCCGTAACTGCGGTCGGCCGGCCGGTCCACCAACCGGTGCAGAAAAATAATGCCTTCCCCCCCTTCCTTCACGTCGGTGGAAAAATTGCGCACTCCTCTCAGCCGCTCGGCCAGGCCGGTGAGCTCGTGATAATGGGTGGCGAACAGCGTCCGGGCGCCCACCCGCCGGGGGTCGTGGATGAATTCCACCGCAGCTTGGGCGATGCTCATTCCGTCGTACGTGGACGTTCCCCGGCCGATTTCGTCGAGGATGATCAGGCTGCGGGGCGTGGCATTCCTCAGGATGGCCGCAAGCTCCACCATTTCCACCATAAAGGTGCTCTGCCCGGCCACCAGGTCGTCGGCGGCGCCGATCCGGGTAAACAATCGGTCGATGACGCCGATCCGCGCCTGCAACGCAGGCACGAACGACCCCATCTGGGCCAGGAGGACAATGAGAGCGACCTGCCGCATGTAGGTGCTCTTTCCGGCCATGTTGGGCCCGGTGATCAAAGCCACCCGGCAGGTCTCGCCGTCGAGAAACGTATCGTTGGGCACGAAAGTTCCCTCCGACAACACCGCCTCGACCACCGGGTGCCGTCCGGCCCGGATGTCGATGACCAAGCTGTCGTCAACGACGGGCCGGGTGTACTGCCGCTTCACCGCCACCTCGGCGAGAGCCGCGAAGACGTCCAGCTCCGCCAGGGCGGCGGCCAGCCGCTGCAGCCGGGGGAGCGCCCCGACCACCGCGTTTCTCAATTCGACAAAGAGTTGGTACTCCAAGGCTTCTGACCGATCCTGGGCATCGAGGATCTGGCTCTCCACCTCTTTCAGAGCCGGCGTCACGTAGCGTTCTCCGGAAGCCAAGGTCTGGCGGCGCTCATAATCGTCCGGCACGTGGGGGAGATTGGCTTTGGTGACCTCGATGTAATAACCGAATACGCGATTGTAACCGATTTTCAAGGACTTGATGCCCGTTCGTTCCCTCTCCCGCCGTTCCAGGTCGGCGATCCACTCCCGGCCTTCCCGGGAGGCCCGGCGGAGCCGGTCCAATTCCTCGGAAAACCCGTCGCGGATGATGCCGGCTTCTTTGGGGGTGGCGGGCGGATCATCCGCCAAACCCCGGTCGAGCAAATCCCGGAGTTCGCCGCACGGATCCAACTGCCGCCAGATGGCCTTCAACGCCTCACTGCGCAACCCCGACACGTCGTCGGCCAGCATCGGTACCCGGTGCAAACTCTGGGCCACGGCGCGCAGATCCCGCGGACCCGCATTGCCGTAGCTGACCCGCCCGAGAAGTCGCTCGAGATCGTAGATCCGGCGGAGATGTTCCCGGATTCGATCCCTCCGCATCCAATCGTTCACGAGCTCTTCCACGGCATCCTGGCGCCGGGCGATTCGCCCGGGGTCCACCAGAGGCCGATCCAGCCATCGTCGAAGCAACCTCCCTCCCATGGCGGTCACCGTCTCGTCCAACAGCCACAAGAGAGATCCTTTCCGCCGGCCTTCCCGAACCGTTTCGGACAGCTCAAGATTTCGCCGGGCAAAAGCGTCCACCACCATATAGGTGGTGTCGTGCAGCGGTTGAACGGGTTTCCAGTGAACGAGCCGGCGCCTCTGGGTCTCCTGTATGTATGCCATCACCGCATCCAGGGCGGCTTCGCCCCCGGGTTCCGGAAGATCACCCCGGGCGGGTCTGTCGTCGATAGCGAGCCGGGCCTCCCCTTCGGCGATCACCGTCGTGGTCGCACCGGTTATTTTTGTAAGTCGATCGACCCAGGATGACCGGGCGGTTTCTTCCGGCACCAGCCACTCCGCCGGCCGATAGCGCATTCCGTCGTCCAGGATCTCCTCGGGGCTTCGAGCCACTCCCGCCCAGCGGTCCCCGGTGGATACATCGACGAAAGCCACGGACCACCCCTCCGGGATGGGAAGGGCGGCGCCGATCAGGCGTTGGTCCTTCTCTTCCCGGGAACGTCCCTCCAGCAGCGTGCCCGGCGTCACGATGCGGGTGATTTCCCGGCGAACCAACCCTTTGGCCAAGGCCGGATCCTCCATCTGATCGCAGAGGGCCACTTTATAGCCCCGCTCGACCAAAGTCGCAATGTAGCCTTCCACCGCATGATGGGGTACACCGCACATCGGGACGCGCCGTCCGCCGCCTGCGTCCCGACCGGTCAGGGTAATCTCCAATTCCCGGGCGGCGATTTCGGCATCTTCAAAAAATAATTCATAAAAGTCTCCCAGACGAAACATCAGCAGGGCGCCCGGACAACGACCCTTCATTTCCAGGTATTGTTGCATCATCGGGGTGTACGACATGTTGTCCCGACTTCCCTTCCTTTTTCCTCGGTTCCACCATGAACGGAAATGGGAAGAGCTGCCGGAGGCCAGCAGCTCTTTCCGCTTTTCACCCTACCGTGCGGGGCAGCCCCCGCAACCGCCGCATCCGCCCGAACATCCGCCGCTGTCCAATTCCACCGGGACCCGGGACGACACCGTCTGGGCGATGATCCGGGCGATGCCTTGGAACAGGAGGTTCAATTCGTCCTGGGCTGCCCGATATTGTCCCACCACCGGGATGGCGGCCAACCGTCGCTCGACCTCCCCGAGGGCCCGCTCCGCCGCCTCGAGTTTTTCCCGGGAGGCACCCCGCATCTTCAGCACGGAGACGCTCATGCGAAGTCTTTTTTGGGATTTCAGGAGTTCTTGTACCTCGCGGTTTTGTTCGATCTTCACCTTGCATTGCCGGTAGCGCGCCACTTCTTCCGACCCGGCGATCATGCGGGCCAGCGCATGGGCCCGGCGGTGCACCTCGGCGCGGACCCCCGGGTTCATCCCGAAACCTCCCGCATCAGCGAGACGGGTTCTCCCCACAGGAGCCATGTTTGCGCCTCAACAATACGCACGGGCGTCAAACGGCCGATCAGGGTGCGCGGCCCTCGAAACAGGACCAGGCGGTTGGTGCGGGTGCGGCCCGCCAGCACGTCGGGGTTCGTCTTGCTTTCGCCTTCAACCAGGACCTCGACCGCCTTCCCCACCAGCTTTTCGTGATATTCGCGGGATATGGCAGCCTGCAGTTCATTGAGGCGCCGCAAGCGATCTTTTTTTTCTTCCGGCGGCGTTTCATCTTTCATCCGGGCGGCCGCCGTGCCAGGGCGTCTGGAATAGAGAAAGGTGAAGGCATTGTCAAACTTCACTTCTCGGACCAAATCCAGGGTATCCTGAAAGTCTTCCTCGCTTTCTCCGGGGAAGCCGACAATAATGTCCGTGGTCAAGCTCACCCCCGGAATCTTGGCGCGAATTCGCTCGACGAGTTCAAGGTAGGCCTCCCGGGTGTACCCTCGGTTCATGCGCTTGAGAATCCGGTTGTTGCCCGACTGGACTGGCAGGTGGACGTGCTCGCAGATCGCTTCCTCGGAGGCGACGGCATCGATCAGCTTGTCCGTAAAATTCCACGGATTGGACGTGGTGAAACGGACCCGTTGGATCCCGCCGACCTTGGCCACCCGCCGCAACAAATCGGCAAAATCCACGGTGCCGAGATCCAAACCGTAGTCATTCACATTCTGCCCGAGGAGGGTCACCTCTTTAAACCCTTCCGCGGCCAGTTGCTCCACCTCGGCGACCACATCTTCAGGCAACCGGCTGCGTTCCCGGCCCCGGGTGAACGGCACGATGCAATAGGTGCAGTACTTGTTGCATCCGTACTGGATATTCACCCATGCCTTGACGCCCTCCTTGCGGAGTTTCGGCAAATTCTCCACCACCTGCCCCGGCCGGTCCCACACGGCGAACACCGTCTCCTGGCTGGCCATGGCTTGCACAACGAGCTCCGGGAGTAGGTGGAGATTGTGAGTGCCGAACACCAAGTCCACATAAGGAAAGGTGTCCCTGACAAAGTGCCTCACTTTTTCCTCCTGGGCCATACAGCCGCACAATCCGAGGAGGAGCTCCGGATGCCGCCGCTTGAGCGGTTTGAGACGCCCAATCTCCCCGAACACTTTGTCCTCGGCATTCTCCCGCACGGCACACGTGTTGAACAGGATGAGGTCGGCCTCGTCAACCGAACCCGCCGGACGGTAGCCCATCTCTCGCAACATACCGGCCATGATCTCCGAATCGTGTTCATTCATCTGACAACCGTACGTTTTGATGAGGAATCGTTTGCCCCTTCCCACCTCCGGCACCGACCGGGCCGCCGCCCGGCAGTCCACCTGGCGCCGTTCGTCGGGACCGGGCCGATGGCGCCCTCCCGGCAGGTCTTCTATAAAAATGAGTTCGCTCATGACGAACGACTCCTTTCTAGACACACACATTGGCTTTATCATACCACATTCACCGGCACTTGAGACAGACGCAATTTCCCCCGTCCATCCGCCCCCGGGGCACTCCTGTTCCGCCGCCGTCCGTACAGTTGTCCGTTGCCAAGTCCCTCCGGTTCACATTACTTATTTAAAGAACAACGGAAGGAGGTGCTTGGAATGGCGGCTGCCCAAGCGTATGCCGTGTGTCGCGGGCGTGTGGGTCATTGGATGGAATTCCGGACGCCCTGGGGCGTGCATCGCGGGGTCATCCGCAGGGTGACTCCCGATGGGCTTTTGGTCAGCGTGCCGCGCCGATTTGCTCCTCGCTTTGCTCTCGCTCAATCCTGGGCCGGTGCCCCGGTTCAAGGGGGTGACATCCGACAGCTCCGTGAAGTGCGCCACGCCCTGGCCAAACCGCTCGACGCCTACCTGAAGCCCGAGTTGGTGCAGTGGGCCGCCCCGGGGTGGGGTTGGTGGTCCGGTGGCTGGTGGTGGTGGTGGATCGCCTGGGCCTGGTTGCTGGCTTTCGCTTTCCTGCTTTGGTGACGCGGGATGTCCTTATTTGAGGGGCCAAGCGGATACACCCCCGCGGGGTGGGAGGGTGCAGGAGCGTCCTGCACCTTTTTTTCATGGATACAATGAGCCGATCGATCTTTAAAAAAAGGGCTCGCCGGAAGAATCGCCAATTCTTTATGGGTCAAGACGATTCCCGTGCAAAAAAAACCGACTTCCCCAAGGAAGTCGGCACAGCGAGAAAGACGTCGAGGCACATTTCTACCCTATGTGGGCACTGAACCAAATATGCCTGCCAGCCCGAAGGAGGTGCGGGCATGGGCCCCGAATTCCGCCGGTGGAAGATCTGGCGAAAAGCGATCCTCTCGGCGACCGGATGCGGAGTCCTGGCACTTTTTTCCGGATGTGCTCGAAATCCGGGTCCCGTGCATTTGGTCCCGGCGGACCGGGTGCGGGAAGTGGTGATCCACGCTCTGGAGACCGCGAAGGAATCGGTGGATGTCGAAATGTATGAATTGGGAGACCCCGGTGTGGTGGAAAAGTTGGCCAATGCGGCAGCCCGGGGCGTGAGAGTGAGGGTGATTGTGGACCGCACCGAGCCCCACAGCCAGGAAGCGGCGAAAGCCCTTCAAGGGACAGGAGTTGAGATTCTCACCGCGGACGTGGACGGAGGCATCGACCATGCCAAAATCCTGATCACCGATGGCGGCTGCTTGATCGGCAGCGTCAACTGGGGGCCCGGTTCATGGAGCAATCACGATTTTGACCTGTGGATTGCCGATCCCCGCCATCCCGTGTGCGAAGAATCCGGGGCACACCTGGAACGGGACCGAGAAGCCGGGGTCACACACCGAAGCGAAGCCGGCGCGTGGACCTTTTCCGGAGAGAGCGCCCGGGCTCTCCTTCTCACTCTCCTTTCCGGGGCTCGAACATCCGTTCATGTAGAGATGTTCGACCTGGGGGATGAACGTGTGCTTCAGGCACTGGCCGACGCCGCAGGCCGGGGTGTGGCCGTCCACATTCTGCTGGACCCCCGCCAGCCTGACCGCGTCGCGGCGCAAACACGGCTGGCGGCGGCCGGAGCGGATGTTCACCTGTACCGGAGTCACGGAGAACGCCTGCATGCCAAAGCGGCTGTCATCGATGCGCGGATGGTGGTGCTCGGCAGCGCCAATTGGACCACCCGGGCCTTTGAGGTCAATCACGAATGGTTGGTGGCCCTGGATGCTCCGCACCTCGCCCGGGAGCTGATCGCAGACTGGCGGGCCCAGTCCGGCCGGATCCGCTGAGGCGCCCGGCGGCCCAGTTCGCGGTTTCGAAGACACCATGGAGGTGCGCCTCACGGATGGACGGCTCGTCGAAGCGCATGGGTTTGGCATTGGCTTCGAATAACCAGCAATTTCCTCCAGAATCACAACCCAAGTCCACGCTCATTTCCCCCCACCGCCCGCCGTCGGCCCCGTCCAGATGATTCACGGCCAGGGACGCGACGGCCATCGCTTCTTCCAAGACCTTTTCCGCCCGGGTCCCGAAGACGTCTCTGAGCACCAGGACGGGGTCGGCCACCCGGCCGCCCCAGGGCACGTGGGTGGTGATCCGGCCTTTCCCCGCCACCCGAGCACCCACCCCGCGGTGCCGCCAGCGCCCGAGGGCGTCCTTTTGCCACAGCATGCGCAGGTCGAAGGCCAGGTTCCGCCACGTGGCCAGGGGAATTTTGCTCTGAACAAGATACGGGCGGCCGCAGGTCCGGCGGTTTAAAAATGCCCGACATCTTTGGACGTCTCCCCGTCCGGTCTCCGTCTGCCCGCGGTTCTGCCATCGCCAGAGGAACTTCCGGTCGGATAGCCGGGCCACGTGGATTATCCCGTCCCCGATCCGGCCGTCACAGGGTTTGAGCATCCATTCCCCCGAGACCTGAAGGGCTGACAAAGGAAGCGGCCAACGGTGCGTTTCCGGCACCCGAAGAGCCAGATCCGGATGGGACAGCCAGCAGTGAACGACCCGGTCCTTGCAGAGAAACCCCGGGTTCCAAAGGGCGATGCCGCGTTCCTTCAAGAATGTCGTCGCCGAATGAAAGATCGGGTCCGCCTCAAAACGCCGGTGAGGAACTCGGTTGTACACCGCCTCCGCCCCGGTGAATTCGGACGCAATCCAGTTTCGTCCGTTCCAGCGGTACTCCCGCGGGGTCCGGGCCAAGAGACCGGCCGGGCTGAGCAAAACCACCCGCCACCCCCGTCGCGCGCCAGTGGCGGCCAATTCCCCGCACAACCGGAGGTTCCCCACCGGCTTGCCGGATCGTTCCCACACGAGAATGGCCAACTTCACCCCTGATCGGCTCCTTTCTTCCCGGCTTCCGACAACCCCGCCGCATAGTCCACCACCAGGCGGGCCCACTCGAGGCGGGCTCTGCGCAGCGCGGGGTGGGCAAAGATGTGATGGCCGGGTTTGGCATTGGCTTCGAACAGCCACAGGTGCCCGTCGACGCTGATGCCCATGTCGAGACCGACCTCCCCGAAAACGCCTCCCGAGGTGCGTTCCAACCTCTCCGCCACAGCACAACCGAGACGGCCAAGCCGCTCGACCCACGTGTCGGCATCCGCCCCGAACCAGTGGCCCAGCACCTCTTTCGCCGGCCACACCAAACCTCCGAACCGGACGTGGGTGGAGAGGGCATGGGGATGTGCCCCCTTCCCGGCGATGGCCACCACGGACCAGCGCCCGCGCCGGGTGTTTTGTACATGGACGCGAAAATCCACCCTGCGGCCCTGGAAGGTGCGCAGCTCCACCCGTTCCTGCAGGAGATAGCCCTTCCTGGCGGCGAGCGCAGACAACTTATACAGCAATCGATCCGGGCCGAGAGTCGCCCGCCTGATGCGTCCCTGTTGTTGGACGCCGACTCGCCAGCCCCCGGGGTGGGGCTCGCAAAGAATGAGCCCCTCTCCCAAACTTCCGTGGATCGGTTTCACAAAAAACGCCCGTCGGTCCTCCATCCAGGAAGCGAGGGATTCCCGATCAAACCCGGATATGCGCTCGGTTTTCGGCTGGAACGGGGCCAGTGCGGAATCCCCCACAAGAATCCGGTACGTGGTCCATTTGTCGAAAAAACCGGAATTGAACACAGAAATATGCCGTTGTTTGGCCTCGTTTTTCACCTGTTTGGTCAGGATCAGTTCTTCTTCCCACCGGTGCGCGATGCGGTTGTACACCACATCGGGCAAGGGCCACCACTGCCACCCGGCCCTCCCGGGTTCCCGCCGGCTCCAGCCCCAGGCCCTCCCATGGTGCCAGTCGATGTCATCCGCGTAACAGGCATAGATCACCATCCCGTGGCGGTGGCCCGCTCTCACCAGCCCATGGACCAAACCGGGAATTCGACGGCGTTCGGGCGAATGAGCCCCAATCAACACCGCCATGACCGGTCCAAGATCCAATGCCCCGTCCCTCTGAAGGACTTGACGGCGGGGAAGAATGCGAATGCGAACCGGCACATCGGACCATGGCCCGAGAAGTTCGATCGTGTTCGGAGGCATGTGGGAATAATGAACCCGGGCCGTTCCCCGCCAACGCCCCCACCGAAGCCCGATCGTCCGTTCGGGAGCCATACCGAGTGAAGACGCCAAGCGACGGGGCAGCGCCACTAGAGTGGAATCCGAAGCGCCCGTGCCGTCCATCTCCCCGCTCCCCCTTTCTTATCGAACTCCCGTTTTTGTCCGGATTTTTTTCCCGGGCACGGGAATGTCCCAGGTGTCCCGAATATCCACCGATTCGTCCCAGGTGAGGTCTTGTTCAATCATCCACGGAATGATCGACAGGTAGTCCTCATACATCTGGTACGAGGATAGCTCCTTCAACTGTTTCCACACAGTGGTAAATATCGGCTTCAACACCGACCGATCGCTGTCATAGAACGCCGCCTGCACCTCCGGATCGGCAAAGGGCCACTCCTTCAGTTCCCGGTGATGCCGAACCACGATGTCGGCGAGACAAAGGACGGCGGTGGAGATCTCCGGAGAGACCAGCCAACTGCCCGGCGTGCGGTATTCGAAGCCGCCGTGAGACTTGCGCCGGATATCCCCGAGAAAACCGTATTTTTGCCGACGAACCCGAGCACTCCCGGGATCCTCCAACAGAGCCACGGGTAACGCGATGTACGTATCCAGGGCGCGTACCAGGCGGCTTCCGGGCTCCACACCGCTCACATGGATGTGCCCTCCGATCGGGAATCCGCGAAAAGGCATTGACCCGGCGATCCACTTCACTTTCCGCGTTGGGCACAGGCGGGCCGCTTCAACCAATGCGTCCCGGATGTGCCGCACCAGCCGGATGGGCGATGCCGCCGCCGCCGGACGGATTTCGGCCAAGGGCAGAATCCCGGCATTCCCGTGCAAGGTCCGATCGTCGCAGCCCACCTCCCCTCTGCGGGGAAAGTAACGGGAAGCCGGAACAATTTTCCCCGTTTGCCCGCGCAGCATGAATTCCAGGTCTGCGCCGAGGATCGGTCGGGGCGGATCCGGTTGACGGACGCACAATTCCACATAGCTCGCGAATGCGTCTCCGAACAGGTCAAAGAGTCGCCCGTTCAGGACTGGTGTGGGAGAAACATCCAGGACATAGAGGCGTCCTTTCGGACCGACTCCGAGGCTCACCAGGGCAAAATCGAGGCCCAAGGCGTGCGTGGCGCGAACGGCTAAACGACAGGCGCGGACCGTTTCCCGGTCGCTCTCTTCCGGGAACTCCACATAATCTTCCCGGATCCGGCTCAGGCGCCGGTTTATCCAGATGTTGCGGTCCTCGGAGCGAAAACAGGACAGGGCGGCGTGGTCAAAGACGGGTATGCGGTACTGCCGGACCAGGTTCAATCGCCGGATTTCGGACTCCGGTGATTCTTTGGGCGTATGGATCCCGTATCGAGCCAGGAGTGTCCATACCCTCTCCCGGACCGACGCACGGTGCACGGCGTTGCTTCCGTTCAGCACCGTGCTGCCCCGGGGATCCGGCACCTCGGGGTTGCCCCACCGGATCACCACTGACGGCAGTTGAGACGGCTCTTCATCCTCAACCATTCGGGCCAGACGTCGTTGAAGTCGTTTCGCCGAAGCTTGGCCGGAGTGCAGGACGATGACCGGCACGCGGTTCCCCCCTTTCCCACGTCCGCCGGACGTCCCGGTCGGGAACGGCGGCCGCCGGTGGAACAGGGCGACCGTCAGGGAGAAAACCCGGCGAGGGATTTTGCGTAAGCGACCGGGCGCAGAAATGATTTTTCAAGCAATTGTTCACTGCCCTCTTCGGTGTCCGGCGATTTCCATGGCTTGGAATTCACTTCGATGATCCAGATGCCGCCCCGTTCGTCCACTCCCAGATCCACGCCCATTTCTCCCAACACCAGCCCGGATCGGTCTTCGACCACGCGGGCGACGTGGCGCGCCGTCCGTGATACGCGACGGGCGATCGTTTTCCTTGCTGCAGGCGTCAGAGGCAGATGTTCCAGCAAAGCCTCCATGCGCCCGGCCCTCCCGCCGGCGGCCAGATTGGAGGCGATGTCCCCCGGATTCGAGACGCGAACAAACATTTTCGTGCGCCTCCACCTCTGGGATCCATCCTTTTGCATCAATACCCGAACATCCCACACACCGCCGCCGACGGGCCAGATGGGAATGGTCTCCTGCAGGACATAATGGCGGTGCCGGAGAAAACGGTGGTGTTGTTCAAACCACGTCCGCGGATCTTTGTAAATTCCGGTTTCCGTCCGGCCGTGACCTTTTCGCCAACGATACTGGGCCCGCCCATTGTCCGTCATCTGGAGTCGCGCGAGCCCCCGGCCCAAGCTTCCCCTGGCCGGCTTGACATAGATATCCCCTCGTTCCCGCAGAAATTGTGCCCCCTGTTCGGGAGTGCGGTACGGAATGGTGGCCGGGAGATGACGGCAGGTGCGTTCATCCATGGAAAGCCACTGAAACACCGTCCACTTGTCAAAGAAACCCGCGTTAAAATAGCGCGGGTACAGGAGATGGATCAGTTTGTCCCGGGATTTTTTCACATCGGAATGTCCCTCAAACCGCCGGGAGACCACTTGGTCATAGACCACATCCGGAAGGGGAAAATACGCGGTCGTCCACTGCCTGGCCGTATTCCAATAGCTTCCTTTGACCATTCCCTTCGCCCACTGGATCTCGAGAGGAGAAAAGATATACGTCAAAACCCCCAACATTCGGCCGGCGTCGGTCAATCGCTGGAATACCGGAACCTGAGGGCCAACCGGTTGGCCCTTACGACGCCGCACCTGCGCCATGACCGCCACCAGTGGACCGATTCGAATCAGTCGTTCCTGTTCGTCCCACAGCACGTGAACATCCAGACAGTCCTCCTCCGGCAGATGGAGGTTTTTCCACACATCGGTCCCAATGGTCATACCGTCCCCGGCGCCCGATTCGACCAGACGGACCGTCGTCTCGTGGTGGCCGTGCCGAAGTGCAACCTCTGGGGACCGGCTCCCGCCCAGGATGTTCTCTGGGGCGACCAGGGTATTCTGTAAACCGTCGGCGCAGTGCAGCGTCAGACGGGTCACCCGCACCACAGGGCATCACACTCCCGACCGGCTGGTTCCATCGTCGATCCTTTCCATCGTGTACCCAGTTGCGTATTTAACATATTCGAAGGGCTTTCGAATTGACAATTGGCGCAGGCCGGGATCGATTCGCTTCAGTGTCAACCGTCCGGGGCGCGGATTCACGTCGAGAACCCACCAGCGGCTGTTCACGTCAAAGACGAGATCGATCCCGAGTTCAGCCAGGCCCGGAAATGACAGCCCGGTCACATGCGCCACGGACAAGGCCAGGTTCTCTCCCCGATCCCGCTCGGCGTCGTCGAGCATGCCGTCCGCCCGGCAAGGCACGCCGCCGGTCGAAAGGTTGGTGGGTCCGTCCTCTCCCGGTGCACACCGCGCTGCCAGGGCGGTGACACTCCAGCGGCCGTCCGAATTTCGCTGAACCAACCAGCGAAAGTCCACAGGACGTCCGCCGGCGGACAGCGGTTGTAACGCCTCTTGAATGATGTAAGCCCGATTCCCGGCCACCGTCCTCCATTCGGATGGACTGGGTGCGCCGGCCCACAGTCCCTGTTTCGGCGAAGGGGCAAACCGCTTCCACCGAATGGCATCACCGTGGCGCTCTAAAAGAATCAAGTTGCGACCTCGGCTTCCGCGACGAGGTTTTACGTACACACGTCCGAACCGATTCACCGCCGCCGCCATCCGCCGCAACGTCATCGGCTGTGTCCAGGGGACGTGGGCGCCCAGTCCCCGTTGGATCAAACGCTTGTAAACCGTCCATTTGTCCCCGATGTCCGGAGCGAGCATGAGGGGCTGCTCGCCGTCCCTCGGGGCCAGCGGTCCCCGAGGCGGAACGAGCCGTTCTCCCCTTCTCCACAGGGCATCGGGCGCAGGAGCGGTCCTAGGCACCCATCCCGCCTTGTTCGACCAAGTCCAGGCCCGAACGTGGGCCGACGGCGACCTGGGATCCAGGACGTAGGCCAAAATGCCCATTTCCTTTGCCAAACCCAGAGTATCCCGGGCCCAGACCGTTTGGGAACCGAACGGAGCCCTCGGGGTTTCTCGGCGAACAGGCAGCCATAAAGCAACGACGGGACCGAGCTGAAGCTGTGTCCCGCCCCACATCGCGTGTATCCGGTCGCCCCGTTGCAGGCCGAGCCGGTGCAAGACGGGGCGCGCCATCAACAGGATATTCCGATCAAGAATGTGCGATCGGATCTGGACAGTGCACGATTCGCCCAGCCCCGCCCGGATCGCGATGGAACTGCCCTGCCGCAAACCGTATCGGCGCAGCAGAGGTGCGGCCACGAAAACCACCGGCTGGGTGTGAACCAAGGATTCGATCCGCAAGGGTCCTTCCACCACGGGCAACACCCCACCCTGCCGCCATCCCGGCGTGCGCGGACTCAGGCCATCTCCTCTGCTTCTTCCTCGACCAAGTCTTCGTCCTCGTCTTTTTTGCCCGGAGGCTCGCAGACCATCACGTACAGTTTGGTCCGCCCGATCACTTCCGCCGACAGTTCTTTTTCGACCCGCACGGCGATATCCGTGCCGTTCGCCGCGATGACCGCATCGAGACAGTGAGGCGGCTGAACCACTTTGACCATAACTTCCCGGTGCCCCTGCAGACAATGGGGATCCAGGTCGCGAAGGGGAATATGTTCAACGTACGATACCGTATCTTTGGCCACGGCGGTTTCACTGTTGTTGTTGTAGGCATACCACACGTTGATGTCCATTCTCCCCCGAACCTCGACCACGTCGCCGATCAGGTGGCCTTCGTAGCTGTGATTCATCACCCAGCACCCCCCGATGGTGGACGGCCGGTTGGTGGGATGAATGGTGTATGTCATCTGTGAATATCGGCTGCCTCGGCCGCACACGGCATCGGTGATGATCTCGCGGCACCCTGCGTCTCTCGCTGTGCTTGCCACGATACTCCCTCCCCTTTATCCCAAGTTCCACTGTGCAACGCCCGGGGTTGGTGAGGACGGTACAGACAGGCGCATGTTTACTACCAATTCTATGCGGGGCATTTGCCTTTGGTGCGCCTGCCGTATGGTATACGCGGAGGCGGGCCTGTGCAAAAGCGAAAAAAAAAGCCAACCCCAGCTTCGGGATCGACGCGTGGCCATGCGAGCTTTGCGTGCCCCTTCGACGGCTTTCCCGCCGAAGGGGAGCCGGTCGGCCGTTTACCGGGCGGAGGCGGCGTTGTCCGCCGGTTTTTGGGGCAGGGTCCGGGCAAACAAGTCCCGCCAGTTGTCCCAAAGGAGCCGCCGGGCGGTTTCCGCGCCGAAACGAGTGTTCAGGGCGCGCTCCAACGCCGGGTACTGGGAGGCCGTCTCCAGTCCTTCCAGGGGTTCCTCCGTGCCGTCAAAATCCGATCCGAAGGCCACATGCCGATCTCCCACCACCTCGAGCGCATGGTCCACGTGGAGCAAAAGATCCTCAAAACGGCCGCGGGGGCCGAGAAAAGCCGGCACAAAAGCCAGTCCGACGACGCCTCCCGACTCGGCCAGGGCCCGGAGCTGCCCGTCGGAGAGATTGCGCCGGTGCGGCCAGACGGCTTTCATCCCGGCATGCGTACAGATCACCGGTCCCCGGGCCTCGCGAATGACGTCCCAAAACGCGGCCTCTCCGAGGTGAGCGACGTCCACAACACCGGACCGACGCCAAATTTCCTTGATAAATCGCCGCCCCAGCGACGTCAATCCACCTCCCCGGGGTTCCCCCACTCCATCTGCCAGCCCATTCGCCTCATTCCACGTGAGTCCGACCACCCGGACGCCCAGATGCATGCAGAGGGAGAGCCGTTCCACACTCCCCTCCAAGGCGTAACAGCCCTCTAAACACAGCAGGCCCCGAACCGGCCCGGTCCGCCCCACGTTGGCCACATCTTCCCGATAGCAAAGCGGGGTCACCTTCGATCCGTCCGAGACGATTCGGTCATGAAACAAAGCCAACTGGTCGAGCAGCAGGTTCCACCCTTCGCCGGCGGGCCGATCCGGGGGAACAAACAAGGGGAAGCCCTGGACGCGCACCCCGCCTTGGCGGAGCCTGTGCCATCCGGCGGACAAAGGGGACGAAAGCTGATAAAAGTCCAGGCGCTGCGCGGCCGTTCGCCACAGGACATCCGCATGGGCGTCCCACACCATTCGATCCATCCGCGTTCACCCCTCCATCCCAGGCAAACGAAAAGCCTGTTTGTCACGGAAGCAAACAGGCGTTGTCCAAATGCCGCGTTCGACCTCGGGGTGCCCGATCCCGTCCAGTCTCACCGAGGTTCGACGATCAGCTTGATGGCGGTTCGTTCTTCGCCGTCAATCAGAATGTCTGTAAACGCCGGAATGCAAATCAGGTCAATTCCACTGGGCGCTACGAACCCTCGTGCAATCGCTACGGCTTTCACTGCTTGATTGAGGGCCCCGGCTCCGATGGCTTGGATTTCCGCCGCGCCGCGTTCGCGCAGCACCCCGGCCAAGGCGCCGGCCACGGAATTAGGGTTGGACTTTGCTGAAACTTTTAATACTTCCATCGTGCAGTTCCTCCCTTACTGTTGGGTTGAGAAGGACATTGATACTTATATTCGAGATCCCTTAAGGAAATTCCTTTTTTGAATGTCCATTATTCGAAAAATTCTTCTCCGGCATGCGCTAAACCGCCGTTATGGCGTCCCCGGACCGGGCCACTGGTGGTCCGGGGTGATGAATATTCGACGGATCGCGATGCATCGCCCGCCCCGCTCCTCGCAGTCGATCACCACCGCGGAAAACTGGACGTCGCCGTCGGCCACCTCGAACCGGACCGGCAGATGAGTCATCATTTTTTGAATCACCGGGTCTTTCTTCATGCCGATCACGCCGTTAAACGGACCCGTCATGCCCACATCGGTGATGTAACCGGTGCCCCCCGGCAGAATCCGTTCATCGGCCGTCTGGACGTGGGTATGGGTGCCGATCACCGCACTGACCCGTCCGTCAAAATGCCAGGCCACCGCCTGTTTTTCCGAGGTGGTTTCTGCATGGAGATCCACGAGAATCCACGCCGCCCGATCGCCGATCTCCTCCATCACCTCCGACAGCACGTCCAGCGGGGAGTCCCACTCCCCCATAAATGCCCGGCCCAACACATTGACAATGGCCAATTGCCGTTCCCCGATCGGGCACAGGGTGTACCCCTGACCCGGTGCACAGCGGAAATTGGCCGGGCGGACCAATCGTTTTTCTTGATCAATGAAATCAAAAATTTTGGGATGGTCCCACACGTGGTTTCCCATGGTGATAAAATCAATGCCGTGATCGAACATCCATTCCGCCAGATTCCGGGTGATCCCGCGCCCGTCGGCGACATTCTCTCCGTTGGCAATGACGACGTCCGCACGCACCGTCTCTTTGATGCGCGGCAAGTATCGTTTGACGGCCTGTCGACCAGGGCCTCCGACGATGTCGCCTATGAACAGAATCCGCACCCTGCAGACATCCTTTCTAAAAAATAAAGTAGCCTAACGGCTACCTTATTTTGCGTATTCGACGGCTCTGGTCTCGCGGATCACCGTGACTTTAATATGCCCAGGATAGTCGAGCTCGTTTTCAATGCGCTTGGAAATCTCCCGAGCCATGCGTACCGATTCTGCGTCGTCGATCAGCTCAGGCTTGACAATGATACGAATCTCCCTGCCGGCCTGAATGGCGTAGGATTTCTCCACGCCTTCAAAGGATTCGGCAATCTCCTCAAGACGTTCCAACCGCTTCATGTACACATCCAAACTCTCGCGTCGGGCTCCCGGACGTGCGGCGGAAAGAGCATCGGCTGCGCCGACCAGCATGGAGATCGGCGACGTATACTCCATATCTCCGTGATGGGCCCCAATGGCGTTCAGCACCACGGGATGTTCTTTATACTTGCGGGCCAAATCCATCCCGATCTCCACATGGGATCCCTCAACTTCATGAGTGATCGCCTTCCCGATATCGTGGAGCAGACCGGCCCGTTTGGCCAATTGTACGTCCAGACCCAGTTCGGCCGCCATCAGTCCGGCCAGATGAGCGACCTCCACGGAATGTTTTAATACGTTCTGGCCGTAACTGGTGCGGTACTTCAACCGGCCGAGAATCTTGACCAAATCCGGGTGCAGGCCGGTCACGCCGGTTTCAAACACCGCCTGCTCCCCTTCTTCCCGGATGCGTTCCTCGACTTCCCGTCTGGCCTTTTCCACCATTTCTTCAATGCGGGCCGGGTGAATTCGCCCGTCCGCCACCAGTTTCTCCAGGGCCACCCGGGCGACCTCCCGCCGGATCGGGTCAAAGCCGGACAGGATCACCGCTTCCGGGGTATCGTCGATGATCAAATCGATCCCCGTCAGCGTTTCCAGCGCCCGGATATTCCGACCCTCACGGCCGATGATGCGGCCTTTCATCTCGTCGCTGGGCAAGTTGACCACCGATACCGTGGTCTCGGCAGCGTGATCGGCGGCACAGCGTTGGATGGCCGTCACAATGATGTCCCGCGCTTTCTTTTCCGCTTCGTGGCGGGCCTGCTGTTCGATCTCCTTCATCATCAGGGCCGCCTCGTGACGGCATTCCCGTTCCACGGTGCCCAGGATGGTTTGCCGGGCCTGTTCCCGGGTTAAACCGGAGATTCGCTCCAATTCCGCCAATTGTTGCCGTACCGCCTGGTCGGCCTCGGCGCGGAGGTGCTCGACCTCCCGTTCCCGCTGGGAAACCGTCTCCAACTTCCTTTCCAACGCTTCGGTCTTGCGGTCCAGATGCTCTTCTTTCTGGAGAAGTCGCCGCTCCAGCCGCTGCAACTCCGACCGTTGCTCGCGGATCTCCTTTTCGGCCTCGGTACGGAGCCGGTGCGCCTCTTCTTTCGCTTCAATCAGCGCTTCCTTTCGCGTCCGCTCCGCCTCTCGGCCGGCTTCTTCCAACATATCAGCAACACGCCGTTCTGCCGTGCGGACCTTTCCCTCAGCCACCGCCCGGCGAATCCAGTACCCAATCCCGGCGCCGACCAGCAGCGCCGCCAGGATGGACACCCCATACATCCACACGATCCATCGCCCCTTTGCTCAGGATGCAGTCACCTGAGCACGGACGCAGAACATCACACGCCGGCACGCATGGGCCTGCCGGGGTGCGGATTCGGTATGCTACGGCCGCCGCGTTCGGCAGAGACCGGAAAAACTTCTCATACGCAATACCTATTGTACGGGGTGTGTCAATAGTTGTCAACCGCCTTGATGGCGTTCCTCATCCTTCCAGTCCATCACCGCCCGGAACGCCAAGTCCGGCCGAAATCCCTTCTGCACAAGGCCGCGGTACGCTTTGGCCCTCCAGGCGGCGAGGTCATCCCCCCGGTGCCGGTCGCGGTGGGCGCGCAACCACCGGACGGCCGCCCGCGCTTCCCCGCCTTCGGGCAAAGCGGCAAGGGCGGCTTCGATGTCTTCCGGCCGAACTCCTTGGCGAACCAACTCCCACTCGGCTTGGCGAAGGCTGGCACGCCCTGTTTCCACTCGTCTTTCCAACCAACGCCGGGCAAAGGCCACATCGTCGATCCAGCCCCGCTCCCGCAGGCGCCGGATCACCCGATCGCTCACCGGGCCGGGGATGCCGCGATTTCTCAGGTACTCCTGAACTTGAGCCTCCGACCGGGGCCTCCGGGCCAAGTACGCGAGAGCCTGACCCCAGGCCCCGGCTTCGCGCCGATCGTCACTCATCGAAAAACCCGCCTTCGTCCCTTTCGTCCCCGGCCGGGGCGGACCGGACGGTCGAAGGCGCCGCAGCGCGACAGAGCTCCCGAATTCGCCCTTCAATGCGGTCGGAGATCTCCGGATGCTCCTTCAGAAATTGCTTCGCGTTCTCTCGGCCTTGGCCCAACCGCTCGCCTTCAAAGGAATACCAAGCTCCGCTTTTTTCGATGACATCCAGGTCGACGCCCATGTCGATGATGCTGCCTTCCCGGGAGATGCCCTCCCCGAACATGATGTCGACGTCCGCCTGTTTGAAAGGAGGAGCCACTTTGTTTTTCACGACCTTGATTCGCGTCCGATTACCGACCAGTTCATTCCCTTGTTTTAACGCCTCTGCCCGCCGGACTTCCAGCCTGACCGAGGAATAGAATTTCAAGGCCCGGCCGCCGGTGGTGGTCTCCGGATTTCCGAACATGACCCCGACCTTCTCGCGAATCTGATTGATAAAGATGGCGATGGTCCGCGACTTCGAGATGGCGCCGGACAACTTGCGCAGAGCCTGGGACATCAATCGCGCCTGAAGGCCCACGTGAGAGTCCCCCATATCTCCCTCCAGCTCCGCCTTGGGCACCAAGGCCGCCACCGAGTCGATGACGATCATGTCCACCGCCCCGCTGCGAACCAGGGCTTCCGCAATCTCCAGAGCCTGTTCTCCGGTATCGGGCTGGGAAATGAGCAGTTCATCGATATTGACTCCGAGATTGCGCGCATACACGGGGTCCAGGGCGTGTTCCGCATCGATAAAAGCCGCCTGCCCCCCCAATTTCTGCACTTCCGCAATGGCGTGCAGGGCCACCGTCGTCTTTCCCGAAGATTCCGGTCCGTAGATTTCCACGATTCGACCTCTGGGAAATCCCCCCACCCCCAGGGCGATATCCAACGCCAAGGCTCCCGTCGGGACCACCTCGACGTTCATCGCCGCTTCCGCTTCGCCCAATTTCATGATCGAACCCTTGCCGAATTGCTTTTCAATCTGGCGCAGCGCCATATCCAGTGCCGCTTTCCGATCCGCCACCCCTGCCCACTCCTTCCCTTCATCTCGTTTCACTTATTCGCCCCGCGACCCATCCGTTCCTGCCGCCGTCCCGCACATCCTTTCTTCATTATAGCGGAGCCCGTCCCGTACAAACATCCGTTTGATAACAGCGGCAAAAGAATTCCCGCCCGACAGGCGGGCGGGAGGACATCCGGAGGCTCAAGCCCGCCGGCTGCGTGGCCGGGCCGGCTCCAGATTGACCCGCAACCCGTTGATTCTCGCCTGGCGAAGCGCCTCAAACACAAACGGGGCCGACTCTTGTTCCACTTCCACAAAGGCAAAACGATCATAGAGATCGATTTTGCCGATCGCCTGTCCCGGGACCCCCGTCTCTTCGGAAATCATTCGGACCAGATCTCCGGGTCCGACATTGGCGCTTCGCCCAATGTTCAAAAAGAAGCGGACCATGCCCGGCGACGCGCCGGTCTCACCGAAATCGTAATCCTCTTCCTCGGCGATGTGCAGATCATCGGCACTGGCCAATTTCAACGCGGCCGCCGCCAAGTCGACCGGGTCAAATTCGTCCAACAATGCCCCCAAGATCGCGCGGTAATTGGCGAGCCCCCCCTCTTGTACCGTGCGCCGCAGCCGTTCGCGCCAGTTCTCCGCCACTCGCTCGGCCACGTCGGCCAACGTGGGCACTTCCCGCCCCACCAACGGTGCTTTTGTTTCCCGTTCAATCTGTTTGAGCAACTTGAATTCTCGAGGCGTCACCAGCGTGATCGCCAATCCCCGACGCCCCGCTCGTCCGGTGCGCCCGATCCGGTGCACATACGATTCCGGATCCTGGGGGATGTCATAGTTGATCACATGAGTGACATTGGTCACGTCGATTCCCCGGGCCGCCACGTCGGTGGCCACCAGAAATTCGATGTCCCCATTGCGGAATCGTTTCATCACTCGATCCCGCTGCGCCTGGGACAGATCGCCGTGCAGGCCGTCCACCAGGTACCCCCGGGCCAGCAGCGCTTCGGTCAGTTCGTCCACCCCGCGCTTGGTCCGGCAAAAAATGATGCCGAGCGAGACATCCTCACTGTCAATGATGCGGCACAGGCTTTCCAGCTTGTTGCGCTCCAAAACCTTGTAATAGATCTGATCGATCAGGGGAACGGTCACTTCCCCCCGGTTCACGGTGACATGCTCCGGGTTTTTCATATACCGGAGGGCCAACTGCTTGACTTCGTGGGGGAACGTCGCCGAGAAAAGAAGGGTTTGCCGGTCTTGAGGCGTCTCCTGGAGAATCGCCTCGATGTCCTCGATAAACCCCATGTCCAGCATCTCATCCGCCTCGTCAAGCACTACCGTGCGGATTTTGTCCAATTTCAACGTCCCTCGGCGCAGGTGGTCCAACACGCGTCCGGGGGTGCCGATCACCACGTTGACGCCCTGCTGAAGTGCCCGCATCTGGTGGCCGATGGATTGCCCCCCATAGATGGGCAGGGTTCTGATTTTGGCATATTTGGCGATCTTCCGCAATTCGCCGGCCACCTGGATGGCCAATTCCCGGGTGGGCGTGAGGATGAGCGCTTGAACTTGTCTGCCGGGCTCGACCATTTCGATGATCGGAACCCCGAAAGCGGCGGTTTTTCCCGTCCCCGTTTGGGCTTGGCCGATCACGTCTTTTCCCTGCAGCACCAACGGAATGCAGGCCGCCTGAATGGGCGACGGTTCTTCAAACCCCATGTCGTCAATGGCTTGTTGCACTTTTCGGCTCAATTGAAAATCGGTAAATGTCGTCATTCTCTCACCTTTCCGCAGTACTTGCGCCTTCGCCGTCCACCCGCAATCGTCGCCAGAGGGCGTACAGCGCGGCTTTGGCGGCACGAATGCGAATTTGTCGCCGGTCGCCGCGAAACTGAAAGCCCTTGACCCAGGGGCCCAAGGCGGAATGGTACACACCGATGTACACCAGGCCCACGGGCTTCGTCTTCGTGCCGCCGCCCGGCCCGGCGATCCCCGTGATGCCGATCCCCCAGTCGGCCGCGAACTGCTCAGCGGCGCCCCTGGCCATGAAGAGGGCGACCTCCTCACTCACCGCACCCGCCCGTTCCAACGCGTCCCCGGGAACCTTCAGCATGTGTTGCTTGGCCGAATTGCTGTAGGAAATGACCCCGCCGAGAAAATAGCGGGAACTCCCCGGAACATCGGTGATCATTTCCCCGAGAAGCCCGCCGGTACAACTCTCGGCTACGGCCACGGTCATCCCTTTCTCTTCCAAGACCCGCCCCACGGCCACCGGAAGCGTTTCCCCATCAACTCCATACAGGTACTTTCCGAGGCGCCGCCGCAGTTCCGCCTCCACCGGCGCGATCCGGTCCAGCGCCTCTTGTTCGGAGGCCGCCCGGGCCGTCAGCCGCAGGGTCACTTCCCCTTCGGCGGCCAGAGGGGCCAGGGTCGGATTGTCCTGACCGGCGAGCAGGTCGGCGATCCGCTCCGCCAGGCTGGATTCGCCGATGCCGTACAGCCGCAGCACCCGGGAGCGAATGGTCACCTCGCGGCCCATCCAGGAGCGCACCAGGGGGATCACCGATTCCACCACCAGGGGTTCGAATTCCCTGGGCGGCCCCGGCAACAGGACGTACCGGCGCCCCCCGGATTCGACGTACTGTCCCGGGGCTGTTCCCCTGGGGTTGGGAATCGTCCGTCCGCCCCGAATCACCATCGCCTGTCGGCGATTGTTCGAGGGCATCTCCCGGCCCATTCCTTGAAAATACGATTCCACCGTTTCCAGCGCCTGTGGATCGAGCTCCAGGGGAAGCCCGAGAAATTCCGCCAAGGTTTCCCGGGTCAGATCGTCTTCGGTGGGCCCCAGCCCACCGCACAACACGATGAGGTCCGACCGCGCCCGCGCGATCTCCAACACAGACAACAGCCGTTCCCGGTTATCCCCCACCGCCGTATGAAAGTATACCCCAATCCCCGCCAGGGCCAGATGTTCCGAAAGAAACCGGGCATTGGTGTTCGCAATCTGTCCCAGCAACAACTCTGTCCCCACGGCGATGATCTCCGCCTTCATGTCACCGCCTCCGTCCCGCTGCGGCCGGGCCATCCGCCCGGACATGTCAAGTTTTTCCCAACCCGATTACATGCCGGTTCTTCACAAAATAATCGACACCCGAAATCACGGTGACGACCACCGCCGCGTACATGATCCACTCCGCGGCAGGGATGCCGATATAGGAAAAAGGAAGGTTGTTCATCATCAAAGCCACAACGGCCACAATCTGGGTGACCGTCTTAAATTTGCCCAACCGGCTGGCCGCGATCACCGTTCCTTCCGCCGCCGCCACCAACCGCAGCCCGGTCACGGCAAACTCCCGGCTGATGATCACGATGGCCTCCCACGCTTCCACCCGCTGCATTTCCACCAGAGAGATGAGCACCGCCGAAATCAGAAGCTTATCCGCCAAGGGATCGAGAAACTTTCCAAAGTTGGTGACGATCCTTCTCTTTCGCGCGATGTACCCGTCGAGCCCGTCCGTGCTGGCCGCCACAATGAAGATCACGGCCGCCACGATTTCATTCACCGTCAGTACCTGTCCCGCCAACGCCACACGACCGAAATTATAGTGCACCAAAAGAAAAAACATGACAACGGGCACTAGAAAAATACGGGCGATGGTAATGCGGTTGGCGAGATTCACCTAGACGCCCTCCCCGGCCAGGTCAAAATCGAACGAATGGGTCACCCGCACCTTGACCAGTCGGCCCGGTTCTCCCGTCACGCCGGAAACAAACACCTGCCCGTCGATCTCCGGGGCGTCGTACTGGGATCGCCCGATCCACACCTCGGGCCGGTTCGGATCCTTGGTTTCCAACAGACAGTCGATCACTTCTCCGACCCGGGCGGCGCCCCGGACGGCGGCCGCTTTTCGCCCGATTTCCATGAGCCACGCCGCACGCCTCTCCTTTTCGGCATCAGGGACCTGTCCCTCGAGGGAAGCGGCCGGGGTTCCCTGTTCCTGGGAATAGGAAAAAACGCCGATGCGGTCGAAGGCCATTTCTTCCACAAAGTCCGCCAGTCGCAAAAAATGTTCCTCGGTCTCCCCGGGGAACCCGACAATGAATGAACTGCGAACAGCCACGCCCGGAATGCGGGTTCGAATCTTTTCGAGCAGGGACCGAATCTGCTTTTGTCGGCCCGGCCTGCGCATGGCCCGCAGGATCTCGTCTTCCGAGTGCTGAAGAGGCATATCGACGTATTTGCACACTTTGGGCAGGTCGGCGATGGCCTCGATCAACTCATCGGTAAAATGGCCCGGATAGGCGTAGTGCAGGCGAATCCAGGCCAATCCTTCCACCTCGTTCAGCGCCGCCAACAGGGCGGGCAACTGCCGGCGGCCGTACAGGTCGAGCCCATACTGGATGGAGTCCTGGGCAATCAAACTGATTTCTCGCACACCGTCATCGGCGAGCCGGCGGGCCTCTTCGACGACCGAAAGGATCGGCCGGCTGCGGAATTTGCCCCGCATCAGAGGAATGGCGCAGAACGCACATCCGTGGTCGCAGCCCTCGGCGATCTTTACATACGACGAATAGGGCACGCCCATTCGCTTGCGGGGGGCAAACTCGTCGTATAAATAGACGGGGTTTCCGAACCGCATCGGTCGTCTTCCGGCCAGGGCCTGCTCAACCACTTCCGTGATGCGATGAAATTCCCCGGTTCCGATCAACCCGTCGATTTCGGGAATTTCTTGCGCCAATTCATCCTGATAGCGCTGGGCCAGACAACCGGCCACCACCAGGGCCCGACAGCGGCCGGTTTCCTTATACTCCGCCATTCGGAGTATTGTGTTCACCGACTCCGCTTTGGCCTCATCGACAAACCCGCAGGTGTTGATGACGATGATGTCGGCCTTCCGGGGATCGGCCACCAAGTGGTATCCGTAGCGTTCCATCAATCCCATCATGACTTCGGAATCCACTTGGTTCTTCTCACAACCGAGGGTTACCACCGCGATTTGACGCCCCATTGCGATATCCTCCAACCACCGTCAATTGACATGTACATTACAGTATACTCCAAAGAGAATAGCCCTGTACAGGCATGGGCGCGTTCCGTCAACGGAAATTAGTAAACTGAACCTCCAGAGGCAGGTCCGCGGCCTTGACCAACTGGATCACACGCTGCAATTCATCCCGACTTTTTCCCGAAATCCGCACCTGATCGCCCTGAACCGCCGCCTGTACTTTGATTTTGCTGTCCTTGATCAGCTTGACGATTTTTTTGGCATTCTCGGCATCAATCCCCTGTTGGATGGCCACCCGTTGCCGCACCGCGCCCGCGGCCGCCGGCTCGATCTTCCCATACCGCAACACCTTCAGTGAAATCCCGCGTTTGACCAATTTTCCCTGGAGAACATCGATGACGCTCCGCAGTTTATATTCATCGTCGCTGACGAGGATCAGTTCCTCCCCCTGACGCTCCACCCGACTCACGCTGCCCTTAAAATCGAATCGAGTCTCCAGTTCCTTCATCGTTTGGTGGACGGCGTTGTCCACCTCCTGAAGATCCACTTTGGAGACAATATCAAAGCTGTTCTCTTTGGCCACGGCCACTCCCTCCCATCGACACGCCATATTATACCACAGCCCAGGGAGCAAAAAGGAAACCCGGAAACCTTGAGGCTTCCGGGTTTCATCCCATGCCCCCCCGCGTGCGGGTGGGTCAGTAGTACGGCGCCGGCCACAGGCGTTGAACAAAAGCCCTAAACTGGTCGGCGATGCCGGTCGCCGGTCGGCCGGACTGTAAATCTTGGGAGAACGTTTGAAACCGCTGCATCACCGCCGGGTTGGCGCTCACCCGCACAATCCGAATGGACGTATCCGCCTTCCGAATGACCTCGGTCACGCGTTGTTTCAGTTGATCCGAAACCGCCACATCGGTTTGCCCGTAGGTGGCGCCGCCGCTGGGAGACGGGCTTGGTGCAGGCTGGCCGGGAGCGATGCCCCCCGGAGCCGGCGGCCGTCCCTGGGCGGTTCCCTGGTCCAGCGCCACATAGGCGGTGTCTCCGGACACAAACACGGTGGCGGCACGAATGCCGGGGATTTGCACCACTTTTTGGGCCAAGTCGTCAGCGACACGCAGCCCGGTGGCCCGAGGAGCCGGCGCCGGACCCGGAGCCGGCGGAGCACCCGGTGCGGGGGCGGGACCCGGCGCCGGGGAGCCGGGCGGCCCCGGATTGGCCTCCCGGGAAACACCGCATCCCGTTGCAGACAAGATGACAGTGGTCGTCAATACCGCGGCGATCAGAGCACGGCGATCCATGACAGTCCTCCTCTCACCCGTGTACCGTTAGTATCGCCGTGATGATCCAAACTATGCGCGTGATCCGAGCCGCCCATCGGCACCGAGGAAACGGTTTACGACGTGCTCTTTTTCACCGTATACGTGAGAACGTCGCTGGTCACCGGATCCAGAGGTTGACCGTTGACCGTGACCGTCAATGAGGAAGCCCGCCCGGCCACGATTCTCACTTCCTGATTTCCGGTGAATGTCCGGGTTTCACCCGGTTGCAGCGTGCGCTGCTCCACGGAATGGCCGTCCGCCTCAGCATCGATCCAACACGGGTTGCGCTCCACTTTCAGGGACACCTCCAGTTGGTCCACCCGGCCCACATTGACCATATATTGGGAAGCGTTCCGTTTGACCACTTGGAGATCGGGCTGGGGCGGTTGGGGTTTGGGCGGCGGCTCCGTGGCCGACTGCCGGGTGGGCAAAGCCGTCGGCCCGCCCGGTTCGGAAGTCGAAGGCGCGGGCCCCGAGTCGCGATCCGCCAAAAACCAGTATCCTCCCGCCAGGGCGGCGAGCAGGAGGACGCTGGCCGCCACTTGGGGAATGGCCTGGCGATAACGATTGGCCTTGGCCGGGCCTCCCTCGTCCTGGTCCGGCGGTGGCCCCTGGGGCGTCGGAGGCGGAGTGGACATACCCGCCCGCACCAGGACTTCGTTTCCGTCGAGCCCCAGAAACTCGGCGTAACTGCGGACGAATCCCCGGGCGTATACCGCCGGCGGAAGCGCACTCCAATCCCCGCGTTCGATGGCTTCCAGATAGGCCCGGCGAATCTTCGTCGCTTCGGCCGCCTCCTCCAGGGTCAATCCCCGATCTTCCCGGGTCCGCCGGAGAAATTGCCCCATCTCCTCCATGGGTAACCCCCCTCAGGCGTCGTCTCACTCAAAGTCGCTCAGGACATACGGAAGGTCCTGATAGGTGATCTCCTCATCCGGAGAGTTGCGCAACTCGATCACACGGTCGAACAAATTCCATTGATATTCCGAGTGACGAACAAAAATGTCCGGATGTTCGATGATCTTTGGGCCTTCGATCCGCAACACCTCCCGCACCAACTGCCGATGCCGCTCGTTCGCCCGCATCGTCGACACGATCCCGTCAATGATGTACACGTTCGTACCGGGGTTGCGCTCGTCCGGGCCCAGTTCAGTGCGAATCGTCTGTTTGATTAACGTGGAAGAGACAAACGTCCAATGTTTGTTGGCATAAACACTGGCCGCCACGATCGATTCGGTTTTCCCGACCCGCGGCATGCCCCGAACCCCGATCACTTGATGACCTGGACGTTTTAACAGTTCCCCGAGAAAATCCACCAGGATGCCCAGTTCGTCCCGGGTAAACTTGTACGTTTTTAAATCATTGGATTCCCGGGCGATGAACCGGCCGTGGCGGAGGGCGATGCGGTCAATCAAGGTCGGCTGGCGGAGGGCGGTCACCCGGATACTGTCCACATGCCGCAAAAGCTGGCGCAGCACGGAGATTTTTTGGCGATCCGCCGTCTGGATGAGAAGCCCCCGCCGACTGTTTTCCACCCCGTTGATCGTCAAAATGTTTATGGATAGCATGCCCAGGAGCGACGAAATATCTCCAAGCAAACCCGGGCGATTCTTTTGAATGTCGTACTCGAAATACCAGTCCTCCATGGAATCGGAGCTCCTTCCGCCAAAGGGAAATCGAACCGCGCGGCCGCGTAAAGACCGGCGGATTCGGCTCGTCTCAAAACAGGAGAGGAGGATGGGCATGGAAACGGACCGACCGTCCTCCCTGTCCTATTATACCGGACATCGCATCGACTTTCTCCACCTCGGGCGGAGACGTTGGATCACGGGCCGCCCCTATCCGGAAGGGGCACGGCGGGGGCTGCTCGGGGCCGGCCCTCTGTGAGCAAGCCGCGAATCGCCGGTTCTCGTCCCAGGGTTTTTCCTCACAGACGCCGGGTGTGTGGTCTTTGCCGCCGGTTTTGCACCGCCGGCCGGACGTCAGCGCCGACCGGGCTACGAAGAATGAGATCCCCGGCGGCGCTCCAGGTGCGCTGGGGTCCACAGCACTTCCCGGGGTTTGCTTCCTTCAAACGGACCGACCACTCCGTGTCCCTCCATCTGATCGATCAGACGGGCGGCCCGGGTATAGCCGATTCGAAGGCGCCGCTGCAAGAGGGACACCGAGGCCTGTCCCGACTCCACCACCAGGGCCACGGCCTCGTCGAACAGGGGATCCACTTCCTGCTCCGGGGCACCCCCGGTTCCGGGCACATCCCAATCCTCCCGATACTCGGGAGAAAGCTGACTCTTGATGGCTTCCACCACCCGTTCCACCTCCGGTTCGGAGACAAACGCCCCCTGGACCCGCACCGGTTTTGGGGCCCCCACCGGCAAAAACAGCATATCTCCGCGACCCAGCAATTTTTCCGCCCCGCCCATATCCAGAATGGTGCGCGAGTCGGCCTGGGAGGAGACGGCGAAAGCGATGCGGGAAGGGATGTTGGCCTTGATCAGCCCAGTGATCACATCCACCGACGGCCTTTGGGTGGCAATGATCAGATGGATGCCGGCGGCCCGGGCCATCTGGGCCAAACGGCAAATGGCGTCCTCCACGTCCCCCGGAGCGACCATCATCAAATCCGAGAGTTCATCCACCACCACCACGATGTACGGCAGAAACGGCCGGCCCGCCCCGCTCCCCAGTTCATTGTACCGTTCGATGTCCCGAACCCCTTCCCGGGCGAAAAGCGTATATCGCCCCTCCATCTCTTCGACCACCTTTTTCAGCGTGGCCGCCGCTTTGCGCATGTCGGTGACCACGGGAGCCATCAGATGGGGCACACCGCTGTAGACACCGAGCTCGACCATTTTCGGATCGATGAGAACCATTTTCACCTGATCGGGAGCGGCGCGGAACAAAAGACTGATGATCAGGCTGTTGATGCACACGCTCTTTCCCGACCCGGTCGCGCCGGCGATCAGCAGGTGCGGCATTTTGGCCAAATCGGCCACCACCGGCGCCCCGGAGATGTCCCGGCCGAGGGCGAGGGTGAGCAGACTCGCCGCCTGGCGGAAATCTCCGGTTTCTAAGACTTCTCTTAGAGGTATGACGGCGATCTCCCGGTTGGGAACTTCGATGCCGATGGCCGATTTGCCCGGTATCGGGGCTTCGATCCGGATATCCGGAGCGGCCAGCGCCAAGGCCAGATCGTCCGCCAGGTTGACGATCCGGGAAACCTTGACGCCGGTCGCCGGTTGCACTTCGTAGCGGGTGACCGCCGGCCCGCGATAGGCTTGAATCACCTTCGCCTGAACCCCAAAACTTTCCAGTGTCTGTTCCAGTTTTCGGGCGTTCGCTGCCACATCCCGTAAATCCGAGCCGTTCCGACCGGGTGGGGGAGGATTTAACAACTCGACGGAAGGAAGCCGATAGGTTCCCCCCGAACGAGTCGGGTCGGCGTCGGGAACATCGGAGGCGGAACGGTGCGGCAAAGACGCCCCGGAGCCCTGAGGCAGCCGAATCGAGATGCGGGCGCGGGTTTCATCCACCACGGCCACGGGGCCGACGGCGGGCGGCCGATGGGCCCGGTTGGATTCTCTCCGGCCTTCCTGCCCCCTGCCTTCAACGGATTCGGCGGATCCCGCGCCCTCCGCCCATCCCCCCGCTTCGGAAAAATCTCGAATGGGCAGTTCATCTTCGGAGGTACCCGGTTTCCGAAACGGGGAACGGGGCCGTCCCGTCGTTTCGGGTTCAGCGGCGGTGGAGCGCCAGGCGCGAACCACGGTGCGGACCCGGCCGGACACCCCCTGAATCAGACCGCTGCCCAGTCGCTGCAACGCTGCCCATATAGGAACCACCGAGCGCCCGGTGGTCAGGATGAGTGCAATCACCGCCCCCACCAAGAGAACGATCTCCGTCCCCAGAGTGTCAAACAGAAAATGGGTCGCCGAAAACAGGGCGTATCCAACCGCGCCGCCGCCCACGCGGTCCGGCGGCGCCACCGGATGTCCGCCTTCGGTCACCCCGGTGCTTGCGAGGTATAATTGATCAATCCGGTGAGTGGTGATCGTCCACAAATCCGGGGGAGTGATCGGGTGGCTCCGGACCAAGGTGGTGTACAGATTCAACTGCTCCCAGGTCAGCAGGACGGCGACGAACAGAAGCACCCCCGACATTCGCGGGCTCCAGGACGGCGCCCGGCCCTTCACGATCACGTATCCCCCGCCCCAGAGCGCAGCCAATGGGACGAGGACATACCAGCCTCCGGCGATCCACATGGCCAGGTGGGCAAGGGACCGTCCGATCCATCCCAATTGTGCCAGGCAGATCAAGGAGGCGGCAACGACGGCCAGTCCCGCGATCTCCGTTTTCATCCATTCCTTGGCCTGCTCCACCTTGTTCACTCCTGTTTTCCACTCCCTTGAAATCACCGCCGGCGTACTCTCCTTACAGTTCTCCAAGGGAAGGCGGTTTTCCTTCCCCAAAACAGAGGGCGCCGGCCCGGAAAGATTTCTTCCGGGTATTCGGCGCCATCCGGCGGTGTCCATTCGACGCGGGACAGTGGGAACAGGCCCTTCACGCTTGAGGCGATGAAAGACTGACATGGCTGAACACCCGAAATTCAAGAATCCGGCCGGGTTGGAATTGTGGGCGCAGAAAGTCGTTCGGGTTGGGGCTGATCAGGCGCACGATCCGGGCCCGCCGAGGGTCAAGCGGTTGCACCAAAAGGCGAACAGTGCCGGCGGCGATCTCCATGACAGGGCTCGACGGACCGACCGGAGCCGCCCAGAGCTGGTCCGGCGGAACGATGGTGTACAGAATCATTGGATCACCGGCTTTTGTGGAGGAGTCTGGGGGGGAGGAGCGGATGCGTCGACCAGTTCCCGGAGTTTGGCCAGCGCCTTGCCGATTCCCCCGATGTCGTCGATGAGCCCGTAGCGCACCGCATCCTTTCCCATGACCGTGGTACCGATGTCCCGAGCCAGCTCGCCGGTTTTCATCATCAGTTCGCGAAACTGGGCTTCGGAGATCTTGGAATGGTCCACCACAAAGCGAACCACCCGCTCTTGCATGCGTTCCAAATATTCCCATGAAGCCGGCGCACCGATCACCATCCCGGTCAGGCGGATGGGGTGGATGGTCATGGTCGCCGATTCCGCAATAAAGCTGTACCGTCCGGCCACGGCAACGGGTACGCCGATACTGTGACCGCCTCCCAGGACCAAAGTGACCGTCGGTTTGGTCATGGTGGCGATCATTTCGGCGATGGCTAGCCCGGCTTCCACGTCGCCGCCGACGGTATTGAGGACAACCAGGACCCCTTTGATTTTGTCGTTTTGCTCTGCGGCGACCAACTGCGGAATAATGTGTTCGTATTTCGTCGTTTTGTTCTGCGGCGGCAAGACCAAATGCCCTTCGATCTGCCCGATGATGGTGATGCAGTACAAATCGGTATCCGCATCGGGCAACTGGGTCTGTCCCACCCGTTCCAAGGCCTGCAGAGATCCGGGGGCCGGAGGGGCCGCCTCCGGCCCAGCCGGTGCCGCCGGCAACTCCCCGTCCCGGGTCCAATGCTGCTGATTCACGCCTCATCACCCTTCGCTCAGTTTCGCCCGTCCCTGGGACGGCTTCTATCCCAGGACGGAATCCTCGTGGTTGTCGTCGCTCAGCAAGCGCAAAAGAGGACGATTCTCTCCGACGGACATCATCTCGGGGCTTCGTCACGTCCGGGAGTCAAACCCGCTGATGGGATTTCCGGTCTATGCGCAGCCTTTTGAAATCACACTTCCATGATGATCGGAAGGATCATCGGGCGGCGGCGGGTTTGTTCATACAGAAATCGTCCCAGGGCGTCCCGGACGCCGGTCTTGATGGACGACCATTCGCTGACATTCTCGGCCACCAGCTTTTTCAAGGTGGCGGTGACAATCCGGTTGGCCTCCTCCAGGAGCGCCTCGGATTCCCGCACATACACGAAGCCCCGGGAAATGATGTCCGGCCCGGAAAGAATGGTCCCGTCCTGTTTGGACATGGTGACCACCACCACCAGAATCCCGTCCTGGCTGAGCAACTTTCGGTCTCGGAGGACGATGTTGCCCACATCGCCGACGCCCAACCCGTCGATCAGCACTGCGCCGGCCGTCACCTTTCCGGTCTGGCGGCCTTCACCCCCCTGAAACTCCACCACGTCCCCGTTGTCCAGAATGAAGATCCGCTCCGGGGGCACCCCGGTGGCCTGGGCCAGTTCCGAGTGGATCTTCAGCATGCGGAACTCGCCGTGCACGGGAATGAAATATTTCGGCCTCACCAGATTCAACATCAACTTCAACTCTTCTTGGCTGCCGTGTCCCGACACGTGAACCCCGGACACCTGCTGATAGATCACGTTGGCCCCGATGCGGAACAACTGATCAATGGTACGGGCGACGTACTTCTCATTGCCCGGAATCGGCGAAGAAGCGACGATCACCGTATCCCCGGGCACAATCTCCACTTTGCGGTGCGTGGCCCGGGCCATGCGCGTCAGTGCGGACATGGGTTCCCCCTGGCTGCCCGTCGACAGGATGACGACCTTGTGAGCGGGAAGTTTCGCGATGTCGTCCGGGTCGACCATGGTTCCCTTATTCACGCGCAAATAACCGAGCTCGACAGCGATATTGATATTGTTCACCATACTCCGCCCGACCACTGCGACTTTGCGGCCGTACCGTTCCGCTGCGTCGATGACCTGCTGGATACGGTGGATATTCGACGCAAAAGTCGCTAAAATAATCCGTTTCTCCGCCTGATGGAACACCTCGTCAATGGTTTGTCCGACCACGCGTTCGGACATCGTGTAACCTGGCCGCTCCGCATTCGTGCTGTCGGAGAGCAAGCACAACACTCCGCGTTCTCCCCACTCCGCCAGACGATGATAGTCTGCCATGCGCCCGTCCACAGGCGTAAAATCAAACTTAAAATCCCCGGTATGGACGCAGATTCCTTCCGGACACTCCAAGGCAATCCCCACGGTATCCGGGATGCTGTGATTGGTGTGAAAAAAAGAGACCAGAAACTGCCCTAATTTAATCTGACTGCGGTTGGTGACCGCGACCAGTTTTGTGACATCCAGGAGATTATGTTCCCGCAGCTTGGCCTCCACCAATCCCAATGTGAGTCGAGTGCCGTACACCGGTACGTTAATGTGTTTCAACACATACGGCAAGCCACCGATGTGGTCCTCGTGGCCGTGGGTCAACACGATTCCCCGCACCCGGCTCTTGTTCTCCACGAGGTACGACACGTCCGGGATGACCACGTCAATGCCCAGCATGTCCTCCTCGGGAAACTTCAGACCCGCGTCCACTACCACAATGTCATTCCCGTACTGGTAAGCGGTCATATTCTTTCCGATCTCACCCAAACCGCCCAGGGGAATGATGGACAACTTGTGATTCGACTTGCTCAATCCTGCACCTCCGAATGATTCCCGCTCCTTCGCGTACGTTCAAACGCAAAAAAGCCGCACCAAGACCGTCACCGTCATTATACACGAAGCATGCCCCTCCCACAACCGAATCTTGCCCCGGCCCCGTCCCGGTCCACCCCCCATCGTCTCACCGGCATTCAAAAAGACAAAAAAACCGGGTGAAATCCTCCCGGCTCTTCATTTGGACACGTTTTGTGTCGAAACGGGACGGCTTCCTGTCGATCGCCGGCCCTTCACAAGAGCGACAGATCGTCCAAAATCCGTCGGAAATCGTGAAGAAGCGACTCCGGAGCCTCGACCAACGGCAATCGCACGGGGCCGACCGGATAACCGATCATCGCCAAACCGGCCTTGAGCAGCACCGGACTGGATGTCCAAAACAACCCTTCGAACAGCGGCAACAACTTTCGATGCAATGCTGCGGCTTGTGCCACGTCACCGGAAAGAAACGCGTCAATCATGCGCGCCATTTCCCGACCCACCAGATGGGAAGCAACACTCACCACACCGTACCCACCCACCGCCAGCGTGGGCAGAAACAGTTTGTCATCCCCGCTGTACACTCGGAACCCCTGCGGAGCGTGCTCCACGATCTCGGCAATCTGACCGAGATCGCCCCCGGCCTCCTTGACGCAGACGATATTGTCCACCTCGGCCAAGCGCAGGGTGGTGGCGGCAGCCAGATTCACTCCGGTACGCCCGGGCACATTGTATACCATGACCGGCAACCGGGTCGCCTCCGCCGCAGTCCGAAAATGGCGATACAGTCCTTCCTGAGAAGGTTTGTTATAGTAGGGACAAACGAGCATGATCCCGTCCACCCCGATCGCTTCCGCTTCCCGGGTGAGCTCCACGGTCGACCGGGTGTCGTTGCTTCCGGTCCCGGCAATCACCGCGGCCCTTCCCTTCGCCCGGGCGAGCACCCGCTCGTACAATTGCAATTTTTCTTCATGAGACAAGGTCGGAGATTCCCCGGTCGTACCGGCCACGACGATTCCGGTGGTCCCCGTCTCGATCAGCCGGTCCACCAAGCGATCGACCCCCGGCAGATCCAAGAGACCGTCCTCGGTAAACGGCGTCGCCATCGCCGTCAACAAACGCCCAAAATCCACATCGATTTCCCCCATCCGTCAGTCTTGTCCCCGTCACCGAGAGACCTGATCCAAAGCAAACCGGCGGTGCAAAGCGCAAACCGCCCGCTTCATGTGCTCTTCCCGCACCAAACACCAGATCGTGGTATGGCTGTCCGCCGATTGCAGAATGTCGATCCCTTCTTCCGCCAGGGCATCGACGATCCTCGCCATCACTCCGGGCACCCCTGCAATCCCCGCCCCCACCACGGACACCTTGGCACATCGAGGAACGAGCTCCGCTTCCACGTTCAGTTTCCGCAAAATCTCCCCGGCCCGTTGCGCATCCGATTCGGTTACGGTGAACCTGAGCCCGTCCGGCCCGACGTTGATAAAATCGACGCTGATCCCGGACCGGGCCATGGCCTGGAAGACCTCGCGATGGACCGGCGGCAAACCGGAGGACTGTTTGACTTTCACCTGGGTGATATGGGCGGTTTGTGTGATGCCGGTGACCAAGCGATCGCCGGGGTCTCTGCCCTCCAGGCGCTCGCCGCTCCCGAGATGGGTGACCAGGGTCCCTTCATCATCGCTCATGGTGGCCCGCACCCGGACCGGAATGTTTTTTCTCATGGCGATCTCCACCGCCCGGGGATGAATGACCTTCGCCCCTTGGTAGGCCAGATTGCAGATCTCCGTGTACGTGGCCCGGCGCAACCGACGGGCATTCTCGACAATGCGCGGGTCCGCGGTCATAATCCCTTCGACGTCGGTGAAGATGTCGACCCGTTCGGCGTCCAAGGCCGCCCCGAGAGCGGTGGCGGTGGTATCGCTGCCGCCCCGGCCCAGGGTGGTGATTTCCCCATCCTCGGTCTGTCCCTGAAAGCCCGCCACGACGACCACGCGGCCCTGTTCCAGTTCCTTTCGGATTCTCCCCGGTTTCACTCGAAGGATGGGAGCCGATCCGAACTCGCCTTCGGTCAGAATGCCCGCCTGCCCGCCGGTCAAGGCGACGGCCTGCACGCCCTGCCCGCGGAGCAAGGCGGCGAAGGTCACCGCCGAAATGATTTCCCCACAGGATAACAAAAGATCCACTTCCCGCGGCGGGGCCGATCCGGGTTCAATCAACCCCAAAAGGGTGTCCGTCGCATAGGGAGCCCCCTTTCTCCCCATGGCCGAGACCACCACGACCACACGGAACTCCCCGTCGAGGGCCTGTTTGACGTGATGCACCGCCCATGCTCTGGCTTCCTCGGCGGCCAGAGACGTGCCTCCAAACTTTTGCACGAGGATGCGCATCAACGAAGGCCTCCCCGTTCCACCAACAATTCCGCGATCTGCACCGCATTGTACGCGGCTCCTTTAAGCAGATTGTCCGACACCACCCACAGGTTCAGACCGCGGGAATGCGCGAGGTCGCGGCGAATCCGCCCCACGAACACCTCCGGGCGGCCGGCCGCGTCGAGGGGCATCGGATAGTCCTGGGAAGCCGGGTCGTCCACCACCACGACGCCGGGGGCCCTGGACAAAACCCGGTAGACCTCGTCGAGCTCAAAGGGTGTCTTGGTCTCGATGTAGACCGCCTCGGAATGTCCCGTGACCACGGGCACCCGAACACAGGTCGGAGTCACCGGGATGTCCGGATCGTCCAGAATCTTCCTCGTTTCACGGACCATCTTCATTTCTTCTTTTGTAAACCCGTTTTCCTCAAACACATCGATCTGAGGCAACACGTTGAAGGCGATGGGATGGTGAACGGGCAGCCCGGACACGGGCAGGACCTCCGGAGCGGGACGCTCGCCCGCCAATCGGGCCCGGGTCTGATCCATCAATTCTTCGACCGCCCGGGCACCGGCCCCGGACACCGCCTGATACGTGGACACAATGATCCGCTCGATGCCGAAACGGTCATACAACGGTTTGAGCGCCACGACCATTTGAATGGTGGAACAGTTTGGGTTGGCAATGATTCCTTTGTGATGCAGGGCGGCCTCCCCGTTGACCTCGGGCACCACCAGCGGGACGTCGGGATCCATGCGAAACGCGCTGGAGTTGTCGATAACGACAGCACCCCTCCCGGCGGCCTCCGGGGAGAGAGCGCGGCTGGTCTTCGCCCCGGCACTGAACAGGGCCACATCCACCCCTTCAAAAGCGTCCGGACGGGCTTCGATCACAGTGACCTTTTCCCCGCGGAACGTCACCGTTTTTCCGGCCGATCGCGAAGACGCCATGGGCACCAGGGTTTTGACGGGGAAATGCCGCGCTTCCAGGGTTTCGATCATTTTCCGTCCTACGGCGCCGGTCGCGCCGACGACGGCCACGGTGAGCTCCTTTGTCATCGTTTCGACAACTCCTTCATTGATACCTGAAACGTTCGATGAGCACCGGCTGCAATTGCTTTTTTTCCAGGGCCGCCTCCACGGTGGGCACAAGAAGATCCATCCTGGCCACCAGGGAATTCATCTTTCGCTCGGGATCGTCCTGCCCGAACGGCACAAAAAAGATGTTTTTCGCCGCCATCAACTTGGCGAGGTTGGTCATGTTGAGCCCCAGCCCGTCGTTGGTGGAAATCCCCAACACAACCGGTCGATCGTTTCGCATCGTGGCTTTCGCCGCCATGAGTACCGGAGAATCGGTGAGCGCATTGGCCAACCGGCTCAGGGTGCTGCCCGTGCACGGCGCGATCACGAGCACATCCAGCGCTTTGGCCGGCCCCAAGGGTTCGGCGTCGACGATCCGATCGATGACTTTCGCCCCGGTGACCTCCTCAATCTTCGCCAACCACGAAGCCGCCTCCCAAAACCGGGTGTCGGTGGACGACACGGTCTGGGAGACGATGGGGACCACCCGGCATCCCTTCCCCAGCAAACGGACGAGTTCCGGAAACACCGCGTCATAAGTGCAATGGGAACCGGTGATGGCGAAACCGACGGTTTTTCCCTTGAGTTCCAACGGCCATACCCCCATCAGCCGATTTCCCAGATATAGCGGGACAAGGTCCTCGCCAAAATCTGTCCGGCCGTTTTAGGGGCGACGATACCGGGAAGACTGGGAGCCAACAGGGCCCGGATTCCCCGGCGCCGGGCGTAGCGAAAATCCGTGCCTCCGGGTTTCGATGCGATGTCGATGATCAGGCAGTTCCGGGATACTCGGGTGAGAATCTCGGCAGTGAGGACCGGCGCAGGAATGGTATTGAACACGATCTCCGCATCCTCGATATACGCGGCCAAGTCTTTCAGCGGGAACGCCGTCAAACCCATTTCCTGAACCCTGGCGAGGTCGGCCGCTTTGCGTGCGCCCACTTTCACCTTGGCTCCCATGGCCGCCAAAGTTCGAGCAAGGGTGAACCCGCACCGGCCGAATCCCAAAACCACCGACCGGGAACCGTGAATCGTGATGTCGGTATTCTCCATGGCCATCTGGATGGCGCCTTCCGCGGTGGGAATGGAGTTGAGAATGGCCACCTCGTCCAGATCGAACAACTTGACCAGTCGGATGCCGTGTCGCCGGCAGATCTGCTCGAGATAAGGCCCCGCGATGCCGGAGAACACCTGACAGTAGCTCGGCAACACCGCAAAATGTTCGTCCTGAAGCCGGATTCGCGCCGCGCTGTATGCGGAGTCCGCACATCCGTCCTCGTCGAGTCCTGCCACCGGCAATACCAGCGCGTCGACATCCATCAGCGCGTCGGCACTGAGACTGGCCCGTTCCGCTCCCGGGATGCCGGTCCCCAGCCGATCGAATCCGATCAGTACCGCCAGGGCATCCAACTCGACGACATACCGGATCACCTCAAGGATGCGGGCGTCGCCGCCGACAAAGGCCACCTTTTTCCCCGTCAACATCCGGGCAGGCTCCTTTCACCACATTTTACGCGATCGACGCAGAATTGCAAGATACCAAGATTCCTCATCGGCTCCCTCGGCCGCCGTCCCCTGGAGCATCTTATGCACCGGGTTGGGCGCTGGTGAAAGGGTCGCCTCCGGTCCCGTCGTTCCCGGGATCCTCCGAAAACAGAACGGGATGCCGGAGGCACCCCGAGTCAGAGTGGTTTATCATGGTCATGTCGCAGTATTCCACATCCGCACTCCCAGTCCATGATCACCGCCTTGACCGCCCGCATGCCGTCGGCCACCGCCGAAGCCACGCTGGTATACGGCGCCGGCGTGCATACATCTCCCGCCGCATACACGCCTGGAAGCGACGTGCGGCCCCACCGATCCACCGCCACGACTCCGTGGTCCTCCCGGGTGGGCAAGCCCTCGATTCCGTCGAGGTTCGGCTCCGTCCCGATTCGGACCAACACCGCTGCAGCGGGCACCCGGTATTCCCGTCCGTCCGCCGAGCGGAGGTGAACCGCCCGGGTCTGTTTCTCTCCCTCGATACGGGTGGCGACGGCAGGAGCGATCACGGAGATCCCGGGGTGCCGCAGAGCACGTTCCCGCCACTGTTTCCGGGCGCGAAACGACGTCCGCCGGTGGACCAAAGTCACCTGTGCCCCTGCCTCCGCCAAGAGCCACGCCCCTTCGAGCGCGCGATCCCCTCCGCCGATCACCGCCACAGGCAATCCCCGAAACCGGCCGGCGTCCCGGGAGGCTGACCACACCTCCCCTCTGGCGTACATCGCGTGCTCACCGGGGATTCCCAGTCGTCGTTCCCGGGCACCGGTGGCCAGGATCAAGGCGTCAACCTCCCAGATACCCACCGGGGAAGCGACACGGCGCGCGGCGGTATCCACCCGCACCGGGGCCGCGGCGGTCGCCAGGCGGACCCCCGTTCGGCGCAGATGATCGATCAGATGTGCCGCCAATTCGGAAGCGGCCACATCCGGCCACCCCGGATAATCGACGATCCGATTCTGCGCCCGGCGAAGTTGGCCTCCCGGATCAGCCGCTTCGACCACCACCGGATCCAGTCCCATCCGCTTCGCCCAGATCCCTGCGCTGATCCCCGCCGGCCCGGCGCCCACAATGGCAACTCGAATCCTGTGCCGCTCCGTCATGTTCGCCCCCTCCTCCGCCTCCGGACTCAGGGAACAACCGATGAATCAACTGTTCGAACTCCAGCCAACCCTTGACCCGGAGACAGGCCACTTGACGGTTGTACGGATAATCCATGGCCACCGCCGTCCGTCCGGTCCGCTGAAACGATTCCAGGTTATGAGGGGCATCATCGAACAACAGATCCCCGCAGATGCGATCTTTCCGATGAGCCAAGATCAAATTCTTCCGTCCGATAAACGGGAGATGCCGCGTTACCCAGGCATCCTTCTCCGCCATGGCTGTGCGCCGGGAGCTGGTGACGATCAGGATCTCGTACCGATTCGACAGCCTCTCCAAGACCTCAATGGCATGAGGCAACGGTTCGAGATGCAAAAACATCCCCGGCTCGTCCAAATATTGATAAATCCTCCGGCCGCACTCGGGTTTTACATACTTTTCCCATTCCCAGGTCAGAATGTCTTCCGGGGTCAGATTGTCGTTCCAATCGGCATTGTACCGCCGGCACCACGCGGACATGAGGTCGACGATCACCGAATCCATGTCGATCAACAGGGTGGTCACAGAGAGCTCCCCTCCGAGTTGATCGAGCGTCCCGTCGACCCGAAGCCCGCCTCGCCCCGCTCGGATTCGGTCAATTCCGGCACGTACACCACGTCGACCTGACAGACCGGAGTGATCACCAACTGGGCGATGCGCTGACCGGGATCGATGCGACGCCTCTCAGCTCCGAAATTGTACATCGGAACCTGAATTTCTCCCCGATAATCGCTGTCAATGACCCCGACCCCGTTGGCCAGGGCCAGTTGTTCCCGAGTGGAGAGACCGCTGCGGGCAAACACCATTCCTACGAATGCCGGCCCCGGAAGCTCAACGGCGACGCCCGTGGGAATCAGGACCACCTCACCGGGACGGATGTCCACCGGGGCGGGGATGGCCGCCGCCAAGTCCAATCCGGCGGATCCCGGGGTTTGGTAGGCCACGAGCGTCGGATGAACCCCAGGCTTACACAATCGTTTGACCTTCAGTTCCACCGCCCACACCTCGCTTCCGGCAGCGGTCCCCGTTTCAGCGGAACCAACGGGCCAGTACCTCCTCGGGGACCGGCCCCACCGCGGCCACCGCCGGCCGGCTCTCGAGACACTTGGCCACCCGACGCACATCGTCCGGGGTCACCGCATCAATGCGATCCAGAGTTTCATCCAATGTGTAGTGGCGACCTAACAGCAGTTCATTTTTTCCCAGCCGGGTCATTCGACTCGTGGTGCTTTCCAGGCTGAGCATGAGACTGCCTTTGACCTGTTCCTTCCCCCGATCCAGTTCCCGCTCGGTGATGCCTGTCGCGGCCACCTCCTCGAGAATCCGTTGGATCTCCTGTGCCACTTCGCCCGCATGTTCCGGCGCCATCCCGGCATAGACGCCCAACAGGCCCGTATCTCGGTAAGCCGTGTGGTACGAATAGATCGAATACGCCATGCCCTTTTCTTCGCGAATCGACTGAAACAGCCGGGAACTCATCGTCCCCCCCAGGGCATTGTTCAGCAAAATCATGGCGTACAGGTCTGTGTGATCCACGGACAGACCCGGGACCGCCAGGCAGAGATGCTCCTGCTCGGTTTGTTTGACCCTGGTTTGACGGTGGGACAAAAACTTCGGGGGGACCGTCGCCGGACGCTCTCCCATCCGTTGCCACGGGCGGCCGAACAATTCGTCGACCGTCTTGATGACATCGTCGGCTCGCACGTGGCCGGCCACGGTGATAACCGTGTTTTTCTCGGTGTAACGCCGCGACACATAATCCACCAGATCCTCGCGTCCGAAGCGGTGTAGGGTGTCTTCCGTTCCAAGAATGTTGAATCCCAGGGGATGGCCAGCCCAGACGCCCGCCGCCAACAGGTCGTGGACCAACTCGTCCGGGGTGTCTTCGTACATGCGAATCTCTTCCACGATGACTTTCCGTTCTTTCGCCAACTCCTCAGGAGCGAACTGAGAGTGGAAAAACATATCGGCCAGCGTCTCCATCGCCCGCCGGAAATGAAGGTCCAACACTTTGGCATAAAAGCACGTGTATTCCTTCGCCGTAAAAGCGTTGACCTGTCCTCCCACGTGGTCGAACACTTCAGCCAGTTCCTTGGCGGACTTGGTCTTGGTTCCCTTGAACATCATGTGTTCGATCAGGTGCGAAATCCCGTTGTCTTCGGGGGTTTCGTACCGGGAACCGGTTCCGACCCAGATCCCCATGGAAATCGAGCGAATCCCCGGAATCTCTTCGACCACCACTGTCAATCCGTTGGCGAGTTGCTGCCGGTCGATCAAGTTCATCCTCCTCGTCCACACAAAACCCGTAACACCGAATCGGCGCCTTCGCAGCGCTGTCAGAATTCACGTTTACTATAACAGAATCGGCAACTCACCACAACGACCGGCGCGCTCGACTCCGCCCTCCTCACCCGCTGTGTCTTTGTTTCCGGGAGCTTCAGGTTGAACGAGGGGACGCTCGGGAGATAACAGCGCAGCCACGGTCACCAGCTCGTACCCTTTGGCACGCAAACCGCTCACAATCCGCTCCAATGCTTCGGGGGTTTTGGCCGTCGGGTGCATCAGCACCAGCGCTCCGGGTTCCGCTCGGCCCACCACCCGCTGAACTATCGTGCCCACCGGTGGGTTTTTCCAATCCACCGTATCCAACGTCCATAAAATGGTGTACATCCCCATGGCTCGCGCCTCCCGGACAACCCGGTCATTGTACCAACCGGCGGGAGGAGCAAAAAGCGCCGGCACCGCTCCGGTCGCTTGTCGAATGGCGTTTCGACTGCGCCCGAGGTTCTCCCGGATCGCGGCGGCCGGCCTCCCCCGGAGGTCCGGGTGACCCCAGCCGTGCGTCCCGATTTCGTGGCCCCGTCGAGCGATATCGGCCGCCAAGCCGGGGTGCTTGTACACCCATTGTCCGTCCAGGAAAAACGTTCCTTTCACCCCCCGGCGATCAAAAACCTGCAAAAGAGCCGGGAGATGTTCTTCCCCCCAAGACACGTTCACCATGAGCGCCATCTGTTTTTTGAGGGGATTTCCCCGATAGATCGGCGCCGGAGGCAGGTCTTTCAATTGCACCTTCGCCGGTATTTGGTGGATGACCCAGGGAATACCGCCATCCTCCGATCGTTCCCCCGCCTGTATTCGCCTCCATGTTCCCTCCACGTCCACCTGCAGACCATTCACATCGGGGATTGCCTTCCATATTTTATCAATGCGCGCATCCTGGGGAGGAACCGAGAGGCCGTTTGCCGCCCGCTCGATCTGTTCCCGAGTCCATCCCTCGGAACCGTGAACCTCCGCATGGGCCATCCCGCCGCCCTTTCCGGACACGGCACCCGATCCCGCGATCGCCGCGGCCAATATGACCGTCATGATCCACCCCGGGAAAACCCGTTCCTTTTGAATCGCCTCTTTGCAGCCTCGCACGACATCGTGTCCTCCCCTGTGTGAAGTGTTTTTCCCCATTAACTTGCGATACCTGCATCCGCTCCTATTCCACAGGTCGGGCGCATCCCGCCGGTCAATGATTTGGATGTGGCGAAATAACATGGACTCTTTACAACATTCATTCCCGCTCACTATACTAAAAATTAAGACGCAGTAAGGGCATGGACCCTGGGATGAGAAGTCGAGAGGGGGATCGGCATGTTTGGGAAACGCATACAAGCCCGGGACCAATTCCTCTCCAAGTCCACCGACGAACCACGTGCTCGCAGGCTCATTTCTGAATCGTGGAAACGCAGCCGCCAATATCACGTGAACCCATGTATTCCTCACGCACCGTTTGTGCCCACAGACGAAGAACTTCGATCAATCCGGAGCCGCTCCCGGGTCTACAGAGCGTTTGCGAAGATAATGCATCAGCTCGATACTTTCCTCGGTGACAAGTACGCCGTGGCCCTCGCAGAAAAAGATGGAATGATTGTCGACTTGTTTGCAAAAGGGAAATTGTATGAGAACCTTTGTGCCGTGCATTTTTCTCCGGGTGGGATGTGGAAAGAAGAACAGGCGGGGACCAATGCGATCGGAACGGCCATCGCCACCGGCGGCAGCGTTGTGATCCACGACGCCGAACATTATTGCGAATCGTGGCAGCCCTATTCCTGTGCGGGTACGCCGATTTTTCACCCTCGCCAAATGGGAATCGTCGGGGTCCTCGACGTGACGTCGTTCGTGGACGATTTTCCTGAAAACAGCATGCTGCTGACCGGCGTGTTGGCCAAGCAAGTGGAATGGGAACTCAGGCACGAGATCGAGTTGGAACGCCTGATTTTAGAAAATTATTATGCCCAATGGGTGTGGAATTTTCCTAATGATTTTCTTCTCTGTATGGACGCGGATGCCCGAATCGTTTGCAGCAATCTTCCCTTTCATCCATTGACTTCATTACACGGCTGCGACATTCAACGCATAAACTGGGGACATTTCTTTGAGGGGGTATCCAAGATCGGATCTGTCCGCTGGACCGAGATGCCCCTGGCCCTGGAAGGAATGAGCGGACGGCGGGTTCTGGCCGTCAACGCATTGCCGATTCACTATGAGAAGCGGCTCATCGGCGTGTTGATCCAGATACCCAAGCCGAAATCTTTGATTCAAGGATCGGTTCACATGGTCCCGATAAGGGGATCGGCCTCTCCTCTTCCGCCGCCGAGCGAGGTCGCCGGTCTCCCTTCCGAGGAAAAACTGGCCACATTGAGAACGCCGGTGGGGGAATCGCCGCCATGGATCGAAGTTTTGCAGCGTGCCCTCCGGGTGGCTCACCGGGACGTGACGGTGCTGCTCATCGGGGAAAGCGGAACGGGGAAAGAGGAGATCGCAAAATATATTCACAACAACAGTGATCGGCACAATCAGCCGTTTGTGGCGTATAACTGTGCGGCCATGACACACGATTTGGCCGCGAGCGAACTCTTTGGATACGCTCCGGGAGCCTTTACAGGCGCGCTTCGCACGGGCCGGCCGGGTCTATTCGAGGCGGCCGAGGGCGGCACGTTGTTCCTGGACGAGATCTCTGAATTGCCAATGACGGTTCAGGCCATGCTTCTACGGGTGTTGCAAGAAAGACAGGTGATAAGAATTGGGGAATACCGGAGCCGTCCGGTCAATGTACGGATCATTGCGGCGACCAATTGCGACCTTGAAGCCGCGGTTCGGAATGGGAGATTCCGATTGGATTTGTATTATCGGCTCAACACGGTGACACTACACCTTCCTCCGTTGCGGGAGCGGGTCGCCGACATTCCTTTGTTGGCCGGATACTTCCTGTGGCTGAAACGGAATCAAGGCCTTTCCTTCACCATTGATCCCGATGTGCTGGTGCGCCTGATTCATTACCGGTGGCCGGGAAACGTGCGGGAGCTCAAAAACGCCCTGGACCATGCTTGTTTATTCGCTGAAGACGGCATCATTCGGCCGGAACATTTGCCGGAGCATATAAAAAAGGCACAGGTGGTGACATCGTCCGATCCGTGTGATGCGGGGGCCGTCGGTTCCTCTTCATTGTTCAAAGGCGACACAAAAAGCATCGACTCCACGTTGGATCAGAAACAACAGATCCTTCACATTCTGCAGAGCACGCGTTATAACATTTCCAAGGCGGCGAAACTCATGGGCATTTCCAGGGGCACGCTGTACAAGCGGTTAAAACAGTTCAACATCGAGGTGTAGTTCCGGCCGGCCCCGGAGCCAAAACGGGCAGGATCAGATCCGACGACTGCCTGCCCGTTCGCCAATCTGTCCTACTGTACGCGCTTTTTCTTCCCTATCCAATACTGTTCCCGTAACTTAAATTTTTGCAGCTTTCCAGTGGCTGTCCGCGGCAACGACTCCACAAATTCCACCGACTTCGGAGCTTTAAAATGAGCCAATCGGTCTCGACAGTACGCCATCAGCTCGCCTTCCGACAGCGACGCCCCGGGCTTTAACACGACCAGAGCCTTGGGGACTTCGCCCCATTGGTCGTCGGGGACAGCAATCACCGCCGCCTCGAGAACCGCCGGGTGTTGATAGATCACTCCCTCCACCTCTGTGGACGAGATATTTTCGCCTCCGGAGATAATGATGTCCTTTTTACGGTCCAAGATTTCAATATAGCCGTCCGGATGAACCACCGCCAAATCCCCGGTATGCAACCAGCCGTCGACAATGGTTTTTCCCGTTTCCTCGGGTTGTTTGTAATATCCGGCCATGATCGCGTTTCCGCGGGCGACGATTTCACCGATTTCCTGGCCGTCCCATTGCACTTCACGGGTCGGATCGTCCGGAGAGACCACCCGGACCTCTCCGCTGAACATCTGTTCGATCCCCTGCCGCGCTTTGACTTCCGCCTTTTGCTCCTCCGGAAGGGCATCCAGCCGTTTGTTCCATTCACAGTAGGTGATGAACGGCGACGTTTCCGTCATTCCGTACACGTGGATCACGCTCAACCCCAAGAGTTCCTCCGCCTTTTTCAGGACAGCCGCCGGGGGTGGGGAACCGGCCACCGCCATGCGCCGGGGAATGGAACGATCGACTTCGGAAGCCTCCCTGGCGTTCACCATCATATTCAACACCGTGGGAGCGCCGCATAACAATGTCACCTTTTCCGCATTGAAAAGTTTGGCAATTTCGGCGGGATCGACCTTTCTCAAACACACATGCGTGGCCCCGGCCCCGGTGACGGCCCAGATCCCTCCCCACCCGTTCACATGGAAGAGCGGCAGAGTATGCAGGTACACGTCATCGTGAACCACCTGCAGGTGGTATAAGAAATTGGCCGCGTTCAAATAATTGTTCCGATGGGTCAACATGACCCCCTTCGGCCGAGACGTGGTCCCACTGGTGTAATTGATCGTAAGAGGCTGGTTTTCGTCGATGTCCACCGCGGGCGGTTCCTCCGGCGAAGCCGACTCCAAAAATTGCTCGTAATCCATATGGGGGAGTCCGGTGGATGCGGGCTCCCGAGAAACCACGATGAATCGTCGAATACCGGGCAATTGATCGCTCAGTTTCTCGATCGGCTCGACATAATCCGCATCCAGAATGAGCATCTTCGCATCGCTATGGTTCAAAATATAGACGAAATCCTCGCCGGTTAATCGATAATTCAAAGGGATCATCACGGCGCCCAATTGGCCGATCCCAAAAAAACACTCAATCATCTCATGAATGTTCGGCAACATCACCGCAACGTGATCACCCTTGGAAATCCCTTCTTCACGAAGGGCATTGGAGAGCCGATTGATCCTCTGCCCCCATTCGCGATAGGTGCAGCGATAATCCCCGTCGATGACCGCGACTTTCTCCGGATAGTACTTGATCGCTCGGCGCTTCCAGTCAATGGGCGTCAATGGGGTGATCATGACGTGAATACCTCGCTTTCAATGGGCGTGAGCCGGACGTGAGCCGTGAACATGATTGCCTCCACGTCGAGATCCGTCAGTCGATCAGTGGCGGAGTGGCAGGTGAAAAGCCGGGAACGCCCGGCTCTTCATCCCCCGTCTCATCATCGCGGCCGG
>JASBVV010000029.1 GCA_029960885.1 Kyrpidia sp.
GCCGATATGCTCCAACGCCGCCAACACCTGCTCCTCTTGTTCGGTGGCGGCGTGCATTTCGCGCTGAATCTCCGTGGCGAGGTTGGTCATGATCTGAGAGACCCCCTGAAGTTGAGCGCCCACCAATTCCCGGCTCTCCCGAATCTGGCGATTCCAGAAGGCGTCTCGCCGGATCACCTCCAATGACTGCCACAGCGCCGGAATCATCCGCTCCGTCCGAATGCACCGGCGCCTCAGGTCATCCGGGGCATCTCGAGATTGGATCGGCCCATCGATATCCATCAGTGCAACCGTATCCGACATCGCCCGGTAGGTCGCATAGAAATCCCGTTCCCAGCAAACGCTCCGCCGGGCGCAGGAAGCGCACACGGTCCCCGCCGCCCGCTCCACCGCTTCATTGAGCAGGTCGTCCGCCTCCCGCACCGAGCGCTCGGCCGCCTGGCCGCGTGACTGTCGATGATGGAGCGTTCAAGATGATGGCCGGCAGGTGCCCGTCGTCGAAGGCGACGTGAGCGACGGGGCCCATCCAGCCACGACGCGTCCGGTGTCGCACGTTCGACCCTCCACTTCCGCGGTCAGCGCGCACCGCCGACCGGGGGCTGGCCGGTGCGTATAACGCCAACATCATCCGGGAAACCCTTCACGCGATCGGGGACAAACAATCCGGTCAGTACGCGATCATCGCCGTCGGGCGCCGGGGCCGGGACTTTTTCCGGAAGCGGGGCTATCCGGTGGTCGAAGAGATCACAGGCCTGTCCGATTACCCCACTTACGCGGACATCAAGCGGGTGGCCGCGGCGGCGGTGGGCATGTACGAAAACGAGGCGTACGATGAGCTGTACTTGGTGTACAACCAGTTTGTCAACGCCGTGAAGCAGACTCCGGTGGTCAAAAAGATCCTCCCCCTGGAGGACGTGGGCGGTGCGGAGGCGGAGGGACACCGGCTCCATTACGAGTACGAGCCTTCGGCGGAGGCGGTCCTGGAGACCCTGTTGCCCAAATACGCCGAGACGTTGATTTTCAGCGCTCTGCTCGACGCCAAGGCCAGTGAGCACGGGGCCCGGATGACAGCGATGGGCAATGCCTCGGACAATGCCGCCGAGATGATCGATCACCTCACCCTCGCCCTGAACCGGGCGCGGCAGGCGGCGATCACCTTGCAGATCTCCGAGATCGTCGGCGGTGCGGAAGCCTTGAAATAGGCGGATGCGCTCGCGATGGCCGGATTGGAGGGAAAAGTGCACATGAACGTTGGACATGTCGTCCAGGTGATGGGGCCGGTTGTCGACGTGGCGTTCCCCGAAGGACATTTGCCGGAGTTGAACAACGCCCTCACCATCCGATACGAAGCGAAAAATCCTGGCGAGCGGGACATCGATCTCACCTGTGAAGTGGCGGTTCACCTCGGTGACAACGTGGTGCGCACCGTGGCCATGTCTTCCACTGACGGACTCGTTCGGGGGATGGAGGTGGTGGACACCGGCCGGCCGATCGCGGTCCCGGTGGGCCAGGCGACCCTGGGCCGGATTTTCAATGTGCTGGGTCAGCCCATCGACGAACAGGGCCCGGTGGAAACCGAGCTTCGCCATCCGATCCACCGGGAGGCCCCGAGTTTTGAGGAACAGTCCACGAAAGTGGAGATTTTTGAAACGGGGATCAAAGTCGTGGATCTCCTCGCTCCCTATATCAAAGGCGGGAAGGTCGGCCTGTTCGGCGGCGCCGGGGTCGGCAAAACGGTGCTCATCCAGGAGTTGATCCACAACATCGCGAAACAGCACGGCGGTTTCTCGGTGTTCGCCGGGGTCGGCGAGCGGACCCGGGAAGGGAACGACCTGTACCACGAGATGCGGGAGTCCGGGGTTATCGACAAGACGGTGATGGTGTTCGGCCAGATGAACGAGCCGCCCGGCGCCAGGATGCGGGTGGGGCTCACGGGGCTCACCTTCGCCGAATATTTCCGGGATGTGGAAGGTCGCGACGTGCTGCTGTTCATCGATAACATTTTCCGGTTTGTCCAGGCCGGTTCGGAGGTGTCGGCGCTGCTCGGGCGTATGCCCAGCGCCGTGGGCTACCAGCCGACCCTGGCCACGGAAATGGGCCAGTTGCAGGAGCGGATCACCTCGACGAGAAAAGGGTCCATCACGTCGATCCAAGCGATCTACGTGCCGGCCGACGACTACACCGATCCGGCGCCGGCCACCACCTTCGCCCACCTGGATGCGACAACGAACCTGGAGCGGAAAATCGCCGAGCTGGGCATCTACCCCGCGGTGGATCCTTTGGCCTCGACGTCCCGGGCGCTCTCGCCGGACATCGTAGGCCAGGAACATTACGACGTGGCCCGGGGCGTGCAGCAGGTATTGCAGCGGTACCGGGAACTGCAGGACATCATCGCCATCCTGGGAATGGACGAATTGACGGACGAAGACAAACTGACCGTGGCCCGCGCCCGGAAGATCCAAAACTTCCTCTCTCAGCCCTTTCACGTGGCCGAGCAGTTCACCGGGACGCCCGGCGTCTACGTGCCGGTGAAAGAGACGGTGCGTGGCTTCAAAGAGATTCTGGAGGGGCGGCACGACGAGATTCCGGAGACCTTGTTCCGCTACGCCGGAACCATCGACGAAGTGGTGGAGCGGTATAAAAAGGAGCGGGGTTGATCGATGAGCACCACAGCCCTGGACATTGTGACTCCGGAAAGAACGGTGTACAGCCGGCCGGTGGAGATGGTCATCCTGCGGGGCGCCGAGGGAGACCTCGGCATCCTCCCCGGCCACATGCCCTTGGTGACCACCCTCCCCATCGGCCTGGTGCGGGTGAAGGAGTCGGGGCGGTGGTCCCTGGTGGCCATCAGCGGAGGATTCCTGGAGGTGCGGCCCGACCGGGTGACCATCCTCGCCGAAGCGGCGGAGCTCCCGGAGGAGATCGACGTCTCCAGGGCCGAACGGGCCCGGGAGCGGGCCGAGCGCCGGTTGGCCGAGAAGGGTCGAACCGACATCGACTATGTGAGGGCGGAGTTGGCTTTGAAGCGCGCTCTCAATCGCCTCCGGGCCGCGGAGGAGATGAAGGCCGGCGCTCGCTGAGCAGCGGGGGCGGGGGCCTCGGGCTTCGCCGTAGAGCCCGCGGGCGGTCCGGCGGCCCAAATGCACGCCAACTCCGGCGCATCGACGCGGAAGGCTCCCGTGCGGGGGTCTTCCCGCGTCGTTTTTGCCCACCTATGGGGGCTCTGTTATAATGGAAGGGTGACGGACGGCGGCGGACCGCCGATCCGAAAGCGGGAGGGTTGCCCGTGACCGCCTATTGGAATTCCTACCTGTTTGTTGTGATATTCATCGTCATCGCCATCGGCCTTCCGGTGGTGGCGTTGGCGTTGGGCGGCTGGCTCCGGCCGGCCAATCCGTATCAGGAGAAGCTGGAGCCGTATGAAAGCGGCGCGGAACCGGTCGGCAGCGCCCACGTGCGGTACAATGCCAGGTATTATTTGTTTGCCCTTCTCTTTGTGGTGTTTGATGTGGAAATTCTGTTCCTGTACCCTTGGGCCGTGGCTTTTCACGAGCTCGGTCTGTTCGGCCTGATCGAAGCATTGATCTTCATGGCCATGCTCGTCATCGGCCTGGTGTACGCCTGGCGAAAGAAGGTGCTGGAATGGAAATGAAGCCGCAAACCGCCCCGGCCGGCCGGGTGGAATTCGAAGGATTCACCGAGGAGGAATCGGTGCGACTCCAGCGGGCGGGGGTGTTCGTCAGCACCATTGAGCAGTTGAAGGCCTGGGCCCGGGCGAACTCTCTGTGGCCGTTGACGTTCGGGTTGGCCTGCTGCGCCATCGAAATGATGGGGACCGGTGCGTCCCACTACGATCTGGATCGTTTCGGGATTATCTTCCGGGCTTCTCCGCGACAATCGGACGTGATGATCGTGGCCGGAACGGTCACCAAGAAGATGGGTCCCTTACTCCGCCGGCTCTACGATCAAATGCCGGATCCCAAGTGGGTCGTCGCCATGGGCAGTTGTGCTACGGCAGGCGGCCCGTATGTTCGTTCCTATGCGGTGATGAAAGGCGTGGATCAGGCGGTGCCCGTCGACGTCTACATTCCCGGATGTCCCCCTTCCCCGCCCGCGCTGATTTACGGGTTGACCAAGCTGCAGGAAAAGATCCGCGCGGAGGCGAGAAGAAAGGTGGGACGCGCATGACCGAGGATCGGCGAGACGACCGGGAAGCGAAACACTCCCGGGATTCCGGCGCCGCCGGAGAGAACGGGATGGTGCCGCCGGGCCGGACCGCAGGCAAAGATGCCGCATCCAGTGAAGCGGTGGCGGAAAGTGTGGACAGCCCCCGAACGGTGCCCCCTTCCGCGGGCCGACCCGGGACGGAGTCGAGCGATCCCGAAGCCGGCCCGGCCAAGGGCGCGGCGCCCGCGGCCGAACGGAAGGCCGCCGGAGCCGCGAGACCGGCCGGCCCTTCAAAAACCGCCGCCCGGTCCGCGGCCAAAAAGGGAGAATCGGAGAGTCCCCCCGATCCCCGGGAAGCGCCGGCCAAGGCGCTTCTTGCAGAGGTGCTGGCCCGGATTCAGGCGACGTATCCCGATGTCGTCGAGGCGGCGGAGCTGACCAAATTCATCCCGATGTTCCTGATCAAGAGGGACGCTTGGCGGGATGTCGCGGCGTATCTCCGAACGGAAGAGGGGCTGGCCTTTCGCTACCTCGAGGCAATGGCGGGCACCGACTACCCCAAAGAGGGGTATATCGAGGTCGTCGCCTATCTGACCCGCATTCCGGAGGCGATCACCGTGGGGATCAAAGTCCGGGCTCCCCGGGAGGCGCCCGCCGTGCCGTCCCTGGTTCCGGTGTTTCCGGGGGCCAATTGGGAAGAGCGGGAAATTTACGATCTTCTCGGCGTGAATTTTGCCGGCCACCCGGATCTGCGCCGAATCATGATGCCCGACGACTGGCACGGACATCCGTTGCGCAAGGACTATTCCCCTTTTGATTGAGGTGGGGTGAACAGTGGCGGACATTCGAACAGAAGAAATGCTCATGAACGTCGGCCCTCAGCACCCGTCCACCCACGGCGTCCTCCGGGTGGTGGTGAAACTGGACGGCGAAACGATCATCGATGCGGACCCGGTGATCGGCTATCTCCACCGGGGCACGGAGAAGCTGGCAGAAGACCTGCAATACAATCAGATCATCCCCTACACCGACCGGATGGATTACTTGGCGGCGATGCTCAACAACTACGCCCTCGTCCACGCGGTGGAGGAGGCCATGGACCTCGAGATCCCGGAACGGGCCGAGTATCTTCGGGTTATTGTGATGGAGCTCAACCGGATTGCCTCCCACCTGTTGTTTATCGGTACGTATCTGCTCGATCTCGGGGCGATGAGTCCCTTTTTGTATGTCTTTCAAGACCGCGAGCGGATCGTCCAGATGTTCAACGAGATTTGCGGTGCGAGGTTGACGTACAACTACATGCGGATCGGCGGGGTGAAATGGGACGCGCCACCCGGGTGGATCGACAAGGTCAAAGCGTTTGTGCCCCATGTGCGGAAAACCATGGGAATGCTCGACGACCTGGTCACCGGCAATGAGATTTTTCTCAATCGCGTCAAAGGAATCGGGGCTTACGACGCGGATACGGCCATTGCCCATTCCCTCTCGGGAATCAATCTGCGCTGCACGGGACTCAAGTGGGATCTGCGGCGGAACCGTCCGTACTCCATCTATGATCGGTTTGATTTTGACATTCCGGTCGGAGAGAACGGCGATTGTTACGACCGGTATATTCTTCACCTCAAGGAAATGGAACAGTCCTTGCGCATCGTCGAGCAGGCCTGCGACCAGATCCCCGACGGCCCGGTCATGGGCAAGGCGCCGAAATTCGTCCGCCCTCCGGCCGGGGAGTATTTCAGCGCCATCGAAGGGGCCCGGGGCGAGCTGGGGGTGTACTTTGTCAGCGACGGCAAGGATAAACCGTATCGGCTGAAGTTCCGGCGTCCTTCGTTTTTGAACCTGCAACTTCTTCCTTCCCTGCTCAAAGGGCAAAATATGGCGAATCTGATTGCCATCCTCGGCGCGGTGGACATCGTCCTCGGGGAGGTGGACTGCTGACATGATCGCATTTTTCTCCTGGGTCCATCAGGCCCTCACCTGGGGAACGGTGCTCAAAATGGTCGCCGGTGCTCTGATCGTGCTGTTTTTCCTCCTTGGCGCGGTTACGTACATGCTCTACTTCGAGCGAAAGGTTATCGGCTGGATGCAATTGCGCATCGGGCCCAACCGGGTCGGTCCTTTGGGCCTGTTCCAATCTTTTGCCGACATTCTGAAGCTGCTGGCCAAAGAGGACATCGTGCCGGCCGAGGCGGACAAACCGCTGTTTCTCATCGCGCCGATCGTGGCCTTTATACCGAGCTTCGCGGTGATGGCCGTCATTCCGTGGACGGCGAGCCATGTGTTCACCGCGGACATAGCGGTGGCCCTGCTGTATTACTTGGCTCTTTCCTCCATCACCATCGTCGGCATCATGCTCGGGGGCTGGGCGTCGAACAACAAGTATTCCCTGATCGGCGGCATGCGGTCCGCCGCCCAAATGATCAGTTACGAGATTCCCTTGGGCATGTCGCTGCTCGGGGTGATTCTGTTGGCCGGTTCCCTGAACATCGTGGACATCGTCGAGGCTCAGCGCCGGTTCATGTGGTTCGTCGTCCCGCAGTTCCTGGGCTTCTGCGTGTTTATCGTGGCGGCCACGGCGGAGCTCAACCGGACCCCGTTCGACCTGCCGGAAGCGGAGTCGGAGCTGGTCGCCGGGTACCACACCGAGTATTCGGGTTTTCGATTCGCCTTTTACATGCTCGCCGAATATCTGTACGTGTTCGCCATCTCCTGCCTCGGGGCCACCCTGTTTTTCGGCGGCTGGTCGGGGCCGCTGCTGCCGGGATGGCTCTGGTTTGCCATCAAGGTCACGGCATTCATCTTTTTCTTCTTCTGGCTCCGAGCCACCATGCCCCGGATTCGGGTCGATCAGTTGATGAGCTTCAGTTGGAAATTCCTCCTGCCCCTGGCGCTCGTCAACATCGTCCTGACCAGCATCATCAAATATTGGGTGAACGCGGGGTGAGATCATGTTCGGCTTTGTGAAAGGCTTGGCGGTAACCATCAGCCAGTTGCCGAAAAAAAAGGTGACCATTCAGTATCCCGACGTCCGGCCCGAATGGCCCGAGCGGTTCCGGGGCATCCATGAGCTGATTCCGGAACGGTGCATCGTCTGCGGGCAGTGCGCGCGAATTTGCCCGACCAGTTGCATCTCCCTGTCCGGGACCCGGGGAGAGGACCGGAAACTGCGCCTGGACACGTTTGACATCAGCTTTGAAATCTGCATCCTGTGCGATCTGTGCACCGAAGTGTGTCCCACCGAGGCGATCAAAATGACCGGTGAATTTGAACTGGCCGCGTACAGCCGCGATGAATTGTACAAGAATATGGAATGGCTGTATGACAACTACATACGCCACGACGGTGTCCGGGAGCTTGAGGCGGCCGGCGAACCCCGAGCGGTTCCGGAGAAAGCGGGTGAACGCGGTGAGTAGCTGGTTTGGAGGTTTCATCTGGACCGGGCAAACCGTGGCCTTTTTCCTCCTCGCCGTGTTGGTGGTTCTGGCCGCCGTGACGCTTCTGCAGTTTCGCAAAGTGATGCACATGGCCCTGTCCATCGGACTGGTGTTTCTGGGCATGGCGGGGATGTACGTCCTGCTGGGCGCGGATTTTCTCGCTTTTGCCCAGATCCTCATCTATGCCGGGGCCATCACGATTCTCATGCTGTTCGCCATCATGCTCACCCGGCACGATGAAGTGGAGGAGGAAGAGAGGGCCGGCTTTCGCCAGTGGATCGCCGGCCTGGGGGCCGCGGCACTGGGCGCGGTGATGCTTTGGGCGATCCGGACCACCGCCTGGCCCCCCGCCTCCGCCCAACCGCCCTGGCCGGCCCAAAAGAGCGTCAATGCGCTGGCGGAGACGTTGTTCACCGGATATGTGGTGCCCTTCGAACTGGTGTCGGTGTTGCTCACCGTGGCCTTGGTCGGCGCGGTGATTCTCGCCCGAAAGGAGGAATAATCATGGCGCCGATCGGATCGTTTCTGGCCTTGGCCGCGATTCTGTTCTGCATCGGCCTGTACGGGGCCTTGACCAAACGCAACATCATCATCGTGCTGCTGTCCATCGAACTGATGCTCAATGCCGCCAACCTGAACCTGATCGCTTTTTCCCGCCTCGGGGTGAGCGCCAACGTGGCCGGCCAAGTGTTCGGCCTGTTCAGCATGACCGTGGCAGCGGCGGAGGTGGCGGTGGGTCTGGCGATCCTCATTGCTCTGTACCGGAATCGAAACAGCACCGATGTGCGGGACATGAACCTGATGAAGTGGTGAGCCTCCGGGCCCGCGGGGCCGCCCATTACATCGACGGGAGAAAGGTGATTGTATGATCGCGTATGCCTGGCTCGTGCCCGCCATTCCCCTGGTGGCCTATCTGCTGCTCCTCGCCCTGGGGCGCCGGGTTCACGAAGGTGTCGCCGCCGCCATCGGCGTGCTGGCCACCCTGATCTCCCTGGTCCTCTCGTTGATGATCTTCGTTGACGTGGCCCAGGGCGGCGGGCAACTGCCTTATCTGTGGACGTGGCTGACCTTCGGTCCGGGGCCCGGCCACACCTGGCAAGCGGGTTTCGAGGTGAACAGCCTCAACGCCCTGATGCTGGTGGTGGTCAGTTTTGTCAGCACCCTGGTCCTGCTGTTCTCACGGGGGTATATGCACGGGGATCCCCGGTTCGGCGTGTTTTACCAGTACCTGCTACTTTTTGTCTTCTCCATGCTCGGGCTGGTGATCTCTCCGAACTTCCTGCAGTTGTACGTGTTCTGGGAACTGGTCGGCCTATGCTCCTACTTGTTGGTGGGCTTCTGGTACGAGAAGCCGGAAGCCGCCGCCGCGGCCAAAAAATCCTTCGTGGTCACGCGGCTGGGGGACGTGGGGCTGCTGGCGGGCATCATTCTGCTGTACTTGGCCACGGGCTCTTTCGACTATGACGACATCGCCCGGGCGATCCAGACCGGTGGCCTTCAGATTCACTGGATCGGGCCCCAGGGACTGGCCACCCTGGGAGCACTGCTGGTGTTTCTCGGAGCCGCGGGTAAATCGGCCCAGTTTCCTCTTCACGTCTGGCTTCCGGACGCGATGGAAGGTCCGACGCCGGTGTCCGCCCTGATCCACGCCGCGACCATGGTGGCGGCCGGTGTGTACTTGGTGGCCCGGTCGTTTGCCCTGTTTGACGCCTCGCCCGTCGCGCTGGACGTGGTGGCGTACATAGGAGGCATCACGGCCATTCTCGGGGCGGCCATCGGGCTGACCCAACGGGACATCAAGCGGGTCATCGCCTATTCCACCATCAGTCAACTGGGGTACATGATGATGGGGCTGGGGGTGGCCGCCTACAGCGCCGCGGTGTTTCACCTGTTTACCCACGCTTTTTTCAAAGCGCTGCTCTTCCTCGCGGCGGGGAGCGTCATTCACGCGGTGGACACCCAGGACCTGGGGAGAATGGGCGGATTGTGGCGGCGGATGCCGGTGACCGCCTCCACATTTCTTTTCGGCGCCCTGGCCCTGAGCGGGGTACCGCCGTTTGCCGGCTTTTGGTCCAAGGACGAGATCCTGGCGTCAACCCTGGCGGCCGGGCGGCCGTTGCTTTTCGCCCTCGGGATGGTGGCGGCGTTTTTTACCGCCTTCTATATCTTCCGGGTGTTTTTCCTGACCTTTACCGGACGGTACCGGGGGGATCGGGTGCCCCGGGAAAGCGGCTGGGTGATGACGCTGCCCCTGGTGCTTCTCGCGCTGATGGCGCTGGGAGCCGGGTGGGCGGGTGCCCCCTTCACCGGGTACGCCCTGGAGAGATTTTTGGGTGAGCCGTCCGGGGCCTCGGAGGCCGGCGCGGGGCCGGGGGTCATGGCCATCTCGACGGCGGTGAGCCTGCTCGGCATCGGTTTGGCCTGGCTGATGTACGGCGAACGGGCGACCTCCCCGGAAGCGTGGAGTCGCTCTCTGTGGCCTCTGTACCGGCTGTCGTTCCACAAGTTCTACTTTGACGAACTGTACCAGGCGGTGATCGTGCGGCCGGCTTTTGCCTTGGGGAAGGCTTTCGACTGGGTCGACCGGCGGATCATCGACGGCATCGTCCGTCTCGCTGCAGAAGCGACCCTGGCCGTTGCTTCGGGGGTGCGCCGCATTCAGACCGGCCAGGTGCAGACTTACGGGCTGATCACTCTGCTGGGGATCGTGGCCCTGATCGCCGTATCCTGGTCGCTGCTCTGGGGGGTGCGTTCCTGATGCATGTGGCGACGTTATGGGTGGTGCTCATTCCGTTCGCGGCCGGATTGATCTCCTGGCTGGCGCCGAGGGACAGCCGGTCTCTGCCCCGGGCGGCGGCTCTCTTGGGAAGTCTGGTCTCCGCCGTGTTGGTCGGAGCGATGTACCTCGGCTACGACCGGGCCGCCGGGGGATCTCAGTTCGCGTTTTCCCGGCCGTGGTTCACTGTGGGTGACGCGCTGGCCGACATGCCGCTGACGGTGACGTTCGGCTTCGGAGTGGACGGCCTGTCCCTGCCCCTGCTGGCACTGACGGCGGTGGTGGGCTTCACCGCGGTCTGGGCCTCCAAAGGGATTCGCAACCGGACGAATGAATATTACGGGTGGCTGATGATTCTCCTGGCGGGGCTGTACGGCGTGTTTGCCAGCACGGATCTGTTCCTTCTGTTCTTCTTTCTGGAACTGATCCTGATTCCCATGTACTTCCTGATCGGAATCTGGGGCGGCGCCGAGCGCACGAAAGCGGCGGCGAAATTTCTGATCTACCGCGGTCTGTCCAGCATCGGGATCGTGGTGGCGTTCTTCGGACTGGCCTATCTGGCCGGGAAAATCGGCGGCGATATGACCCTGGATGTCGCCGCTCTCACCCGGCAGCTTCACGGCGGGGCTGCGGCCGCCCAGTCGGCCCCGGTGGCGGGCGCGCTCTTTTTGCTGCTCCTGGCCGCCATTCTCGTGGAAGAGGCGCTGGTCCCTTTTCACACCTGGCTGCCCTTCGCCCATGCCCAGGCGCCGGCGCCGGTCAATATGATCCTCGGCGGCGTGGTGGTGAAGACGGGCGCCTACCTGTTTCTGCGGGTCGCGGCGGGGATGATGCCGGCGATGGTCGGCCGCTACGCCGTGCTCGTGGCGGTGATCGGAGTGCTGAACATCCTCTGGGCGGGCCTGATCGCTTTTGTGCAGAGTGACTGGAGGCGGCTTTTGGCCTACACCACCATCAGTCACATGGGGATCTTTCTGTTGGCGGCCGCCTCGATGACGCCGGCGGGACTGCAGGGCGCCCTGTTTGTCGCCGTTTCCTCGGGGCTGCTCACCGCGCTTCTGTTCGCCGGGGTGGGCCTCATCGGCGAACGGGCGGGCACGGTGGATATGGCCGGTCTCGGCGGGCTGTCCAAGCCCATGCCATACGTATCCGGCCTGCTTTTGGCCGGCGCCCTGGGATCCCTGGGGCTGCCGGGGATGGGCCAGTTCGTCGGGGAGGTCCTCTCGTTCAGCGGCTCTTTCTCGGTCTTTCCACGGTTGTCCGCCTTCGGTATCGCGGGGATTCTGCTGGCGGCGGTCTACCTGCTCCGGGCGATGCAGCGCACCACGTTCGGCCCCACTCCCGCAACCAAAGAACATCTGCGAGACGGCACCGTGGGCGAGGTGCTCCCGATGGTCCTGCTGTTGATCGCGGTCATCGGCGTCGGGGTGTTTCCGGCCGTGATCGGCCATACGGCGGGCGCAGCGTTGGCGGCTCTGGCCGCCGGGATCGGAGGGTGATGGGGGATGACGACGGTGTTGCAAGGGATCGCCTTTGCCGATGCATGGCGCGTGATGGCCCCGGAGATGGTGCTGACGGCGGCCGGTTTTTTGCTGATGCTCATCGATGCCGCCCTGCCCCCGGCGGCCAAGCGGGCGGGCGTGTCCACCGGGGTGGCGCTGATCGCTTTGCTGGTGGCCGGGGTCCTGGCTTTGCGCCGATTCGGACAGACCGCCGCCCTGGGACCGGGCAGCTATCTGCTCGACGATTATGCCCTGGTATTCAAACTTCTATTTATGGGGATCACTCTGTTGATCCTCCTGCTGTCCCTGGACGATCACGGCCGGGCCGAGGGGGCGCGGGGGGAATACACCTACCTGTTGCTTTTCGCCACGGTCGGGGCCATGGTCATGGCGTCGTCGGCGGATCTGGTGACGCTTTTTGTGGGGCTGGAGATCCTGTCGGTCTCGTCCTATGTGTTGGTGGGTCTCCGGCGAAGCTCCAAATCGGCCGAGGGGGCGATGAAATACTTGGTGATCGGCGCCATCGCCTCGGCCTGCGTGTTGTTCGGGATGTCCTACATCTATGGGGTCACGGGCACCACCCATCTTGCCGAGGCCGGCTACACCCTGTTCCAGGCATGGGACAGCTACCGGGGCATTGTCGTTCTGGGGCTTCTTTTGATGCTGGCGGGGTTCTCGGTCAAGATCTCGGTCGTTCCGTTTCACATGTGGGCGCCGGACGCGTACGAAGGAGCGCCGACGCCGATCACGGCGTTTCTCGCGGCCGCATCCAAAGCGGCGGGGTTCGCCATGCTGGTCCGGGTCTTCCTGTACGCGTTTGCCAGTCATTTTCCCGAATGGGGCGGCCTGTGGGTCGGCCTCGCCGCGGTGACCATGGTGGCGGGGAATCTCCTGGCCATCGTGCAGCGGAATGTCAAGCGGATGCTGGCGTATTCCAGCATCGGGCAGGCCGGGTATCTTCTGGTGCCGTTCGCCGTCTTGACCGGGGCGTATCACGGCGGGAATCTGTACCAGGACATGTCGGCGCTGTATTTTTACCTGGCCGCATACGCCCTGATGACGGCCGGGGCCTTCGCCGTCCTGACCGTGGTTGCCAAGCACGCCCGGTCCGAGGATGTGGACGCCTTCACCGGCCTGTTCCGGCGTTCGCCGCTGTTGGCCGGGGCCATGGCGGTCTTTTTGGTCGCCATGGCGGGGATGCCGCTGACCTCGGGATTTGCGGGGAAGTTCTTTATCGCCCTCGGTGCGATCAATACGGGATACTATTGGTTGGCGGGGCTCATGTTCCTGACCAGCGTCATGGCGTTTGCCTATTATTTCGGTTTGGTGCGACGCATGTATCTTCAAGAACCCTACGGGCCGGCGGAGTCTTGGCGGACTCCGGCCGCGGCGGCCCTGGTGGTCGTGGTCGCCTTGGTGGGCACCATCGGCCTGGGTGTTGCGCCGGGGGTGATGATGCACAGTCTGCCGGGCCTCAATTGGTTCGGGCAATAGGGGGGACGGCGGGTGGAACAACGCGCGTGGCAACAATCCGCGGCGCAACAACCGGTATGGAAGGCCTTGTGGATCGTATCCCTGGGCCATTTTCTCAATGACACGATGACCACCTTGGTCCCTTCCCTGCTCCCCCTGTTCCAGACTCACCTGGATTTAAGCTACGTGGAACTCGGGGTGCTGGTCTTGGTGGCCAACGTCACGTCATCGATGGTACAGCCGATCGTCGGGGCTTGGACAGACAGGCGGCCGAGGCCATGGTTGCTGCCGGCGGGGGTGTTCGTCGCGGGAGCCGGGGCGGCGGGGCTGGGTTACGCCCCCGGGTACGGGTGGCTGCTGGCCTTGGTGGCCTTGCTCGGGGCCGGATCCGCCGCCTTTCATCCCGAAGCGAGCCGGGCCGCTCACCTGGCGGCGGGGGTGCGAAAAGGCACCGCCCAGTCGATTTTTCAGGTGGGGGGGAATGCCGGCCAGGCGGTGGCTCCCCTGGTGGTCGGTCTCCTGTTCGTCCATACCGGACTTCCCGGGAGCGTGTGGCTGCTCGTGCCGGCCATGGTGGCGGCGGGGGCTCTGGCCACCATTGTGCCGTGGTACGGAGCGAAAGCGAAGGCCAAAGCGCCCCAGGCCGTCCGAACCGCGGGCGGGAAGGAAGCGGTGGGAGCCGTGGTGCTCCTGCTGACCGTGGTGACGTTCCGTTCGTGGATGCAGGCGGGCCTGGCCGGGTTCCTGCCCCTGTACTACGTCAACGTCCGGGGCCTGTCCACGTCTGTGGCGGAAGTGTACACCGCCCTGTTTCTCATGGCGGGGGCGCTGGGCACGTTCATCGGAGGCCCTCTTTCGGACCGCATAGGGAAACGCCGGTTGATTCTGGTGTCCATGGCCGGAGCCGTTCCCTTTTCCCTCGTTCTGCCCTACGCCCAGGGCGTCTGGGCAGCCATCGATGTGGTGTTGTTGGGTTTCATCGTCCTCTCGACGTTCGCGGTCACCGTGGTGTTCGGCCAGGAACTGATGCCGGGGCGCATCGGCATGGTCTCCGGACTGATGATCGGGCTGGCCGTGGGCATGGGCGGCGTCGGCGCGTCCCTGGCCGGATATGTGGCGGACCGGTTCGGCATCACCACGGCCATCGAGATCCTGGCCGTGCTCCCGCTGCTTGCCGCGCTGCTCGCTTGGCGGCTTCCCGAAGATCGCCCCCTGTGGCCGAAGCATCGGCCGGCTCCCCGGGTTCCGCGCTGATCGGGGGCCGGGGGCGCCCAGGGCCGGGGAGTGCGCCGTATCTGGCCGTGCCGGCTTTGCGGCGCCGGGCGGTGTCGTTCTGCCGTATCGGACCCCCATTATAAGGCGAAAGCCCCGGACCGAAGTCCGGAGCTGGCTCCGCCCGCTCGCCGCGCTGTTCTCAGTACGCCACAGCCTGGGCCGCCGCGCCGCCGCCCCCACCGTAGCCGTAGCCGTGGGGGACGATCAGGAAGAACAGGACGAAGATGATCAGAAACACGACGGCCCAGCGGGTGGCAGGACCAAACACGCCGTAGAACATTGCTCTTCCTCCTCGTTCAGTTGGTTTTTGGGGAGTACCCGTATATAATGAATGCTCCGGGGCCGAGCTGCGTAAGGGACACATGGCCGGACCCGAGAAAATGGGCCCGCTCCCAGGCCCGGGTGGAGGAGGGGTTGCCGTGCCGCTCGAACTCTTGCCCTCAACCGGGGCTTCCGGCGCACTTGCGGTGGCCATGCTGCTGTTTGCGCTGGTGATCGCGTGGTATGCTTTGGGCCAAGTGAAATGGGGCCTGTTTCTCCGCGACGGCGGGACTCCCCAGGCCAAGGTGTTGCGATTGCTGCTGTCCGTCGCATTGGCCTGGACGTTGGTTCAATTTATCGGGGCCTACATGTTCGCCTGGCGCTTGCTGAAGGACCTGTTCCGTTGACCCGCCCGAAACGTCCGGCTCCCCGCTATAAAATCGCCTCCTCCCGGCCACACTGTGGGTAGGGGAGGAGATGCCGTTATGCGAAAAATCGGTTTTCTGGGGTTGGCGGTGTGCCTGGTCGCGGCTTGGGCTTCTCTTTATGCGGGACGGTTCACCCTGGCCGAGGCAGTGACTCCCACCGCGTTTCTCGAGAAAGCTTTTGCCGCCACGGGAGCGCACGTGGAGGGCTACAGTCTCCATCACTGGTCGGTCTGGAATCATCAGTTTATGTCCGCGGACCAATTAAAACAGGAGGCGGCGAAACTCAATCGCACCCTGCAGTTCAAGGACACCCGGGAATGGGTCTACGATCAGGGAGACCAGCGGGTGTACCAGTTGCGCGGGTGGTGGCCGGGCGGGATTTCGGGGATGCTGGTCCTGACATCCCTGAACACCGGGGCCCAAACGGACACCACCCTGGTTCTGCGCGTCGAGCGGCCGGGGCCGTCCACCGACGGCCTGGCGTCGGCGTATGACCGGCTGAAAGCAACCGTACAGGCCGCTGGACTTACCCCCCGAATTGATACTTGTCTATACGGAAGCCTCGATGATAGAATGAGCGAGACAGAGCGTCAAAACCGGCTTGCCGGGGCCCTGGCGGCGGTTCGGGCCCGGGAGGTCGAGGCGCTCCGGACGTCGCTGGTAAGCAGTGTTTCCGCTTACTCGCCTCTGATGAAAGAGTACATATTCACGGGCAACAAGAAGATGAACCTTCAGATCGCGGTGCACGATGACGCATACGGAAACAAGACCCGGGTGGTGGTGGGCACTCCGATCGTCACCGTGGAGTATTAGGACGGAGGTAGGACCATTGGCGACCATTCTCGTGCGAGGCGGTCTGCGCCTGAAGGGAACGGTGAGGGTCAGCGGGGCAAAAAACTCATCGCTTCCCATTCTCGCGGCATCGCTGCTGGCAGTGAAGGGCCAGTGCGTTCTGGAGGACATTCCGGTCTTGCGGGACGTCGATTGTATGTGTGAGATGATCCAGGCGCTCGGGGTTGACGTTCGGCGCGAACCCGGAGGCGTGGTCCGGCTGAATGCCGAGGCGGTTTCACATACTGAAGCCCCTTACGAGTTGGTTCGCCGGATGCGCGCCTCCTTTGTCGTTATGGGCCCCCTGTTGGCCCGGTTCGGTCATGCCCGGGTCGCCCTGCCGGGCGGCTGCGCCATCGGGGCGCGACCGGTGGACCAGCACATCAAGGGTTTTGAGGCCCTCGGCGCGGAGGTGACGGTGGAACACGGGTATGTGGAGGCCCGGGCCCCCCGGGGCCGGCTGCGGGGCAACCGGATCTACCTGGATATTCCCAGTGTGGGCGCCACTCAGAACATCATGATGGCCGCGTCCCTGGCGGATGGTCTGACCGTGATTGAGAATGCCGCCAAAGAACCGGAGATCGTGGACTTGGCCAATTTTTTGAACAAGATGGGCGGTCGGGTGCGCGGTGCCGGAACGGATGTCATCCGGGTCGAGGGGGTCGATCGTCTGGAAGGGACCGAACACGCGGTGATTCCCGATCGCATCGAAGCGGGGACCTTCATGCTGGCCGGCGCCATCACCGGCGGTGAAATCTATGTCGAAGGCGCGATCAGCACCCACTTGAAGCCGCTGCTGGCGAAATTGAAGGAAACCGGGGTTCACGTCGAAGACGATGTGAACGGGATTTTTGTGGCGGGAGGGCCGGGCCATCGCGCCCTTGATATTAAAACCCACTACTATCCCGGATTTCCCACGGACATGCAGGCCCAGATGATGGCATTGCTCACGTTGATCCCGGGAACCAGTGTGGTGACGGAGAGCGTATTCGAGAACCGGTTCATGCACGTGGCGGAGCTCCAGCGCATGGGGGCGGACATCAAAGTGGAAGGGCGGACCGCGGTGATCGAAGGGGTCCCCAAGCTTGCGGGAGCCCGGGTGAACGCCACCGATTTGCGGGCGGGGGCCGCCCTGTTGCTCGCCGGCCTGTGCGCGGAAGGGGAGACCGAGGTGCAGGGTGTCCATCACATTGACCGGGGGTACGTGGACATTGTGGGAAAGCTTCGGGCGATCGGCGCGGCGGTGAGGCGACGGGAGGATTGAGGCGGGAGGGACGGAGGGTCAGGACATCGACGACACCTTGCGTCCCGGGTCGAAGGTGGCGGGGGCGGGAAAGCGGACGTCGATGGCATCCGGCCGGATATCCCGGGGGAGGCCTTCGAGCAGCGGTTCTCCCCGCCCCTCCCTGCGCGACCACCACCAGAGGCGCGCGCTGTTCCGGCCGGTCTGAAGCCAAACCCACTGTTCGTCCGGCCCCCACCAGCCCGCCGTGTCATTGGAGCCGAAGGGGGGCCGGCTGATCTGAACGCTCCGGCCGTCGGGACGCACCGCCCAAAGCGCCCGGGGCCTGAGCCGTCCGGGTTGCCAAAGGCCGGCCCGGGCCCGAGCCACGAGCCATCCCCCGCCCCGAAGATCGGCGGCGGCGAATCGGTCGTCCGCCTGATCGGGGGTGAGCCGCACCGGGGCGCCGGCCCCAAGTCCTGTCCCCCGCGGGGGCTGCCATGCCCAAAGCGCGGAATGAAGGGGACGGTCCGGCGCCTCGCCGGGCGCGCCGCCTCGCCGGGAGTCTCCCGGGGCGGCCGGTGAGCGGACAGACGGATCCGACCCGGCGACAAACCCGAGCCAGAGCCGCCCCGCATCGCCGACCCACCCCGCGGCGGTTAAAGGCGCTCCGCTTTGCGTATGCCAGACGCAAAGCGGAGCAGCGGAGCGACGGGTCAGCGCGATCAGGGTTCGGCAGCGGGTGCGCCCAGCGTCCGGGGCATCCCGGACCACCAGGGCCACCGCCTGTCCTCCGGGTGCCGGACAGATCCCGTCGACTCCCCAGATCGGCGGATTCGAGCGAGAATCGGCCATCCATGAGGCATCTTGCCGTGGCCCCTCGCGGATCCGGCCGAACACCCGAACCCCCGGGGCCTCCGTCCATCTCCCGCGCGGACCCGGGTTGTCTGAAGGATGTTCCGGGGGTCTTCCCATGGTCAGCGGCAATTCTCCCCAAACTTTCGGCATGCCTCCCCGCCAACGCACTTCCAGGATACGAACAGGGGTTTGACGCACCGGCGGTCCCGCGGATGCAAAGAGGGCGTTCGCTCCAAAGGCGCTCCCGGCGCGGAGAGGGTTACCCGCGGGATGCCGGCGCGGCAGCGCTTCGGACACACCTGGCCCCGAACCGGACCGCGGGATGGGCCGCCCGTCTTTTCCCGGGGGGACGGCCGGCTTCTGCGGGGAGCCGGCCCCGGGTGTCGGATGGGGGCCCGGCGGTCCAGGGGGGTGGGGGGCCGGAGCGGGGGGAGGCGGCGGCACCCACGCCGGAGTGGCCACGTACAGCCGGTTCCCGTCCGGGCTCCATGCGAACCGTTCCGCTTCGGAAGCCGCCAAGCTCCAGTCTTTCGGGCCGGCGGGGCCGCACGGCACCACCCACAGCGCTCCGGCCCGGATATAGGCCAACCGCTCGCCTTTCGGCGACCAGGCCATGTCGGGACCGACCCGGTCCTTGGCCAGGAGCCAGGACTGCTCACCGCCTGGCGCGATCAGCCAGAGCTCCCCATTTCTCTTATGTACGGCGAGAAAGCGGCCGTCGGCGGAAAAAACGGCCCGATCCGCCCCTTCGGTGTTGGACACGGGTGCGAACCGTTCCCCGGCCAGCCGGGCCCATACCGCCCCTTCGCGCACAACCGCCACCAGCGGTTTTTCCGACGGTTCCGCCGCCCGGTCCAAGGTGGAGACCCGGTCCGGAGCGGGGCCGAACAGTGCGGCGCCAAGGGGTGCCGGGCCGTGCGATCCCGGATTGGGCCCGGGCAGCGGCCCGCCCCATGTTCCGATGAGAACCGCCAACAGCGCCTTTGTGGCCGCACGGCCGCGCGGGCGGCGGCGCGGAGGGCGCGTCGGTCGGGTGATTTCCTGCGACCCACACGGCATAGGCGAACACTCCCACCGGTGCAGTTATCGGTAGTGTTCGCCCGTCATGGCGCTTTTTATGAACGCTGCCGGGTGCCGGGGCACCTGCGGTGCGGATCAGGACGGTACCGCTCCAGCAGCTCCAGGAGAGTCAGACCCGAACTGGGGTTCGTCCTTTTACTGTCGCTTCGCCGGCCTGTGGTGGCTCGAATCTCATGGCCCATGCCTATGGATCGGCCGTTTGGCCCGTCACCGCGCCGACGGCATCTTTTGCGGCGCCGGGGCCATGTTCGCCGCCCGCATCCGCCCGGGAGAGCCTGGCCAACGTTTCCGCCGCCCGGGAGATCTGCCCCAGGGAAGCGGCCAATTCTTCGGCGGCGCTGGCCTGGGCTTCCGTATACTTGCTGGACGTCTGGATGTCCGAGACCATCCGCTCCACCGCCGTCCGAATCTGTGAAAGGCTGTCCTCGATCTCCTTGGAGGCGGATTGGCTGCGCTGGGCCAGCCGGCGAATTTCGTCCGCCACCACCGCGAATCCCCGGCCGGATTCCCCGGCCCGAGCCGCTTCGATCGCCGCATTCAGCCCCAAAAGGTTGGACTGGGCGGCCACTTCGTGGATAAAGGAGAGCACCGTGGACGTCAGTTGAATCCGTTCCTGGGCCAGAGCGGCATGTTGGCTCATGTCGTCGTTGGCCGAAGCCACCTCTGAGGCGGATTGAGAGAGCGACTCGGCGTTGGCCGACAGTTGGTCCACTAAAGCGGACAATTCGTGTGCCTGGGCCTGCAACCGATCCTCCCGCTCCGTCAACGTGAGCAGCGAAATGGCTCCGACAAGCTGTCCGTTCTCATAAAGCGGTTGGGTGGCACTGAAATACGGAAATCCCAACACCTTCTTGCTCACACGGGTAAATACGGGCTGTCCGGTTGTTATTACACGGTAAATGGCTGTTCCTTTGTATTGTTCCAACGGGTCGCCCGGCTTCCCTGGGATTGGGATTTGAGGATGAGGTAACACTGCCACAAACTGTCGGGTATCGGCCACAACGACAGCCGAGGCTTCCCGTTGAAGCTGTTGGATCACGGGAGCGCACGCAATGATCGACTCCAGCAACGACATGCCCATCACCTCTTTTGAAGAATATTCATCATGTCTCCCGCACACTCCTTTTTACGGCCACATGAAAATCGCGGTGGTCCGGTGCATCCCTGCGACTGAATTGGCATAGTCGACCGGTCCGTCGCATAAAAACGAACATGGACCCGGGCCGTGCCCCGCTTCGCCCGCCCCCAACAAGGGAGGAATCGCATTGACGCGCTTCTCGTGGACCGCCGTCCTGCCGGTCATCCTTGCCTTTCTCGTCCCGGTGGCCGCCGTGGCGGCCCTGCGCACCGGCTCCGGGGAGGGACCGCCTCCGGGCGCCGACCCGGGTCCCGTCATCCGGGTCTACCGGACCGCCACCGGAACCGTCACCCCGGTCCCCCTCGAGGACTACGTCGCCGGAGTGGTGGCGGCGGAAATGCCGGCCAATTTCCAGCTCGAAGCGCTGAAAGCCCAGGCGGTGGCCGCCCGGACCAATGCCGTCCGCGCCCTCGCCCGTCCCGGCCGGGCCCCGAACGGCGCCGACATCACCGACGACCACACCCGGGACCAAGCGTACCTGTCCCCCGACGATCTCCGCCATCGGTGGGGCTCCGCGTTTGCGGGGAAATACCAGCGGATTCAGCAGGCGGTCCGGGCCACCGCCGGGCAGATTCTCGTCTACGGGGGCCAGCCCATTGAGGCCGCCTTTTTCTCCACCAGCAACGGCTACACTGCAAGCGCCCGGGAGGTGTGGGGCAAGAATCTCCCCTACCTTCAATCGGTTCCCTCGCCCTGGGATGCCGAGGTGGCTCCCCGCTTTCGGGACACCAAAACCGTTTCTTTGCAGCAACTGGCGGACGCCCTTCATTTGGACGCGGTGCCCGCGGCGACCGGGGGTTCCTTGATCCAGGTGCTGGATGAAAGCCCCACCCACCGGATCAAAGAGCTCCGGGTGGGGGACCGGACCCTCAGCGGCAACGAGTTTCGCGCTGCGCTCGGGCTCAATTCCACTTCCTTCACATGGACCGTTTCGAAAGGACAGGTGATTTTTCAGACGTCGGGATACGGCCATGGTGTGGGAATGAGCCAGTACGGCGCCGAAGCTCTGGCCAGGCAGGGGAAAACCGCCGAAGACATCCTGCAGTACTACTACCGCGGCACCGCGGTGGTTCCGTGGTCCAAGACCCCGGTTCTGGCGATGACCGGCTCCCCCCACCCTTAAAAATCTCGTAGAATCCCCGGTTCGCTTGGTATATTTCACCTCATCCCCGGCGACAATGGCCTACTGAGGTGATGAAGGTGAAGCAAGAAGACCAACATTTTGAGCATTCCCAGGATACTGGGTCCGCTGAACCGGGGGAGCGGCGGGATCGGGACGAATGGACCCAAGGGGAGTCCGGACGGGTGCGGGGGACGGACGGCGAGGGGGCGCCGGCGGCGCCGCTTCACCGCGACTGGCGTTCCGCCCTGCGGAAACGCTGGTTCTACCCAGCCATTTATTTAACGGCCGCGGTCCTGATCATCGCCCTCATGTACGCCAAAACTGCCCAGGTGTGGCCGTTCGCCAAAGAGACGCCGGCGCCGGCGCCCAACCGCACGGCGCTGGATACCGGCAATGCCCCCGCCGTACCGGTCGGCGCAGCGCCGGGGTTCATCTGGCCCGCCGACCCGGCCGCCCAGGCGACCGTGTCCATGAACAATTTTGACGACACCCTGAGCAAAGAGGCCCAGGCGGCGGCTCTGGTGAAATTCGACAACAGTTACTATCCGCACCACGGTATCGATTTGGCGGCACCGAACGGCAAGCCTTTCCAGGTCCTGGCGGCGGCCGCAGGCAAAGTGAGCAAGGTCGAGGATGATCCGCTCATGGGCAAGGTGGTGGAGATCGCGGCCGACAACGGCTACGCCCTGTACTACGCCTCCCTGGCGGATGTGTCGGTCAAACCGGGGGAATCGGTCACCCAGGGGCAGCCGATCGCGACCTCGGGGCTCAACAAGTTTGAGGCCGCCGCGAAGAATCATGTGCATCTGGAGATCAAGAAGGACGGGCAGGACGTGAATCCGGCGACCCTGCTGCCCGAGCCGGGCGCCCCCTGAGCCGGGTGGCGGAGACACCGGGGAACGGCGAGGAGCCTAAACAGGAGCGAGAGCCGGCCGGTCGGCGTCGGCTCCCGCTCTTTTCGGGAGAATGGCTTCTCGGCGCCTGTCAATCGCCGGGAACGGAAATGAGCCCGTCCTCACCCGTCCATGCTTCCTGTGCCGACGGCTTAGGCATAGCGACCCCCTCCCCGCATAGAATGTATCAGACATTTTGAGATGTGGGGAGGCGAAGATAATCCGGCTCCCGCGCGGATCACGCGTGGAGGATTTCCGTTCACTTCTGCGAATCTTCAACAAATAAATGCTCGCTCAGAGGTATCCAAGAGTACCGTGCACAAAGATCTGACCGAGCGCCTGCCGGAGATCAATCCGGAATTGGCCAGCCGCGTCAAGGAGATCCTGGAATACCACAAGTCCATTCGCCACCTGCGCGGTGGAGAGGCCACCAAAAAGAAATACCGCAACGGCCAGTCCTCATCCACCCGCCCCATGGCCAACACCTTGGTCTGATGCGGCCGGTCGTGCCGGTGAAAAACGGGAGTGGAGGGACGACATCCATCGGAAACGTTTACCGTCGTCGCCACTTCTGTTCGCAGGTTCCCGGACAAGGTTGACGAGGTTGACAACGGTTTCAGGCGACTCGGGATGACGATGCCCCCCACATCCGGATCCGCGAGTTGAACCACGCGCCCGCGGCCCCTTTCCGAAGCGCGAAACGGGGCAGGCGGGCGCTTTATGCGTCCGAACCGCCGAAAGCCTGAATGGCGGCCAAAACGCCTGCCGGACCCGGCCGGCTCAGTCCGTACGATGCGGCCAGGAGCCCGCGGGCAGGAATCGGCCCGACCCTTGACGCATTTTAGAGATGCCACGTACAGCCGCCGGAAAGCGGGCGGGGGCGGCCGCGCGGGAAACGGAGGAACCACAAGCGTGCGAAAGGAGGTCGAGCCGATGATTCGGGGGCTGTACATCGCCGCCTCGGGCATGATCGCCCAGCAGCGCCGGGAAGAGATTGTGGCGAACAATCTCGTCAATGCGTTCACCCCGGGGTACAAACAGGATGATCCATCCCTGCGCACCTTCGGGGACATGTTGCTATGGCGGCTGGGAGACCGGGCCCAAGAGTCCCTCCCGCCGTCGCCGGCGCTGATTGTGGGGCCGCTGAACCTGGGGACGACCATGGAGGATGCCCCGCCCCGGTTCACCCCGGGGCCCTTGGTGGAAACCGGGCGCAATCAGGACTTTGCGATCGTCGACCCTCCGGGCCGGCAGAGCCGTCCGGGCGGCGTCGAAGCGTTTTTTGCCGTCGAAGGACCGGGCGGCCAATTGTTTTTGACTCGGAACGGGCAGTTTATCGAGGGGCCGGACGGCCGGCTGTATACCGGAGAAGGGTACCGCCTGTTGGCGGCGGGAACGGACGGTCAAGTGATCCCCGGTTCTTCGGTCGGGCTGGATGCCGGCGGTGGTGTTCACACCTATGACGCGGCCGGTGCCGAGGTGTTCGGCGGGTTGGCGGTGGCGGATGCGCCGGCGGCCGCCTTGCAGAAACAGGGAAACGGGGTCTACAGCCTCGTCGCCGGCCCCGGAGGGGCGGGAGGAGGGCTCGCGCCCTCCCCGGCCCGGGTGCGCCAGGGTTATCTGGAACAGTCCAACGTCGATCCCGGGAACACCATGGTCCAAATGATCGACGTGGTGCGCGCCTACGAGGCGAACCAGAAGGTGATTCACACCGTGGACCAAAGCATGGACAAGCTGGTGAACCAAGTGGGCCGGGTCAATGCATGAGGATGCGCGGAGCAGTGTGCGGATCGTAGGTGCCCGGATGACGGGAGGGTTTGAGACCTCCGCCGGGCGGGCCGCCGGCGAGTGAGATCGCCGCTCGCGGTGAGCGGGAAGGGGGCGAAGGGGATGCGGGTATTATGGACCGGCGCGTCGGGGATGAACACCGCCGGGAGGTGGGTCGACGCCTTGGCCAATGACGCGGCCAATCTGAACACCACCGGATACAAAAGCGAGGACCTGGCATTTACCGAGTTGTTGGCGGTACACTATGCACCGGGTGTGAGGGTGCCCGCTCCGGATACGCCGCCCGGTCTGCCGGTGGGTGGCGGGGTGCGGGCCGCGGCCCGGGTGTCCGATTGGCGGCAGGGGCCCCTCAAGGAGACGGGCCGCCGTCTCGACGCGGCCTGGGAAGGGGAAGGATTTTTTGCCGTGTCCGGGCCGGAGGGGATCCGGTATACCCGGGACGGCTCTTTCCAAGTGAGCGTCGATGCCCGGGGTCAGGCCCGGCTGGCGACCGCCGACGGCCACCTCGTGCTGGATGAATTGGGGGCGCCCATCGATTTGACCGGCGTGGACCTGTCCACGCTGTCCATTCGGCCGGACGGCCGGATCATCGGTTCCGTGGCCGGAACGCCCACGGACATCGCCACTCTCCAGCGGGTGGTATTCGATCATCCCGAGCGGCTGATCAAAGAAGGGAACAACTTGTTTGCCGCCGGTACCGAAACGCCGCTCACTCCGGCGGATGTTCCGGATCCCCGCCGGTTCGGAAACCTCCGCCAGGGATGCCTGGAAGCGGCCAATGCGGATCTGGCGGACGTGATGACCAAACTGATGGAGGCCGAGCGGATGTATGCGCTCGGCGCCCGGGTGATTCTCACGGCGGACCAGATGATGAGCATGGCCAACAACCTGCGCGGCTAGGATCGGCGCGCCGGACGCGCGCCGATGGCCGCCGAAAGCGATTGCCCGGTCTACCACGGGGCAGTATAATGATGTTTGGATTGTTTCGAGGAGGTCGCCCCGTGAACGTACCCAATGCCCTGACCATCGTCCGGTTTCTGCTGATCCCGGTGTACGTGACCGTTTTCTTTTCGCCTTACCCGTGGAACATGGAGGGCGCTTTGGTCGTGTTGGTGATGGCCGGGCTGACGGACGTGCTGGATGGGTATTGGGCGCGGCACCACCGCCAGGTGACCGAACTCGGCATGATGCTGGACCCCCTGGCGGACAAGCTGATGATGGTGGCGGTTTTGGTTTCGTTTGTCGTCGCAGGCCGGGTGGAATGGTGGATGGCAGGGCTGTTGGCGCTTCGGGAGTTCACCATGATCGTCGGCGCCGGAGTGCTCCATCGGCGGGGCAAGAGGATCGTGCCCGCCATGATTTGGGGGAAAGTGACCACGGTGCTCTACTACGTCACCGTCGTGGCGGTTCTTTTCGAGTGGCCGGCGATGAACGCCCTGCTGTGGCTCACCGTGGCATTCTCTTTTTTGACAAGCCTCATCTATCTGGCGAAACTTCTCGAACTGAATCAGCCGTCCGCATGATTTCGACGGCCGGCGGATCCGGGCGAACCGCATTCGCTCCTATGTACCGGAGCACCGTCCCCGAAGGGAAGGTGCTTTTTATGTCATCGCCCCGTTCCGCGGAACCGAAGACGGTATCTCTAGTGTGGATCGCCCGCGGAGTGCCATACGCTTCGCCCGGCTTCGGGAAGGCGGGAATGGGTGGTCCCCGGCCTAAGCCCTGGAGGTGGAACAACCGATGAACTCGATTGAACAGATCCAACAGATCCTCCCCCATCGTCCGCCGTTTTTGCTCGTCGATCGCATTGTCGAACTCGAGCCCGGCGTTCGTGCGGTGGGGATCAAAAACGTCACGATGAACGAACCGTACTTTGTCGGGCATTTTCCCGGATATGCGGTGATGCCGGGGGTGCTCATCGTCGAGGCGCTGGCGCAGACCGGCGCCGCGGCCATTCTCTCGACCGACGCCCACCGGGGCAAAATCGGCTTTTTTGCCGGAATTGACCGGTTCCGTTTTCGCCGGCAGGTCCGCCCCGGGGACCAGCTTCGCCTGGAGGTGAATCTGCTCCGCCTCAAGGGGACCGTCGGCAAAGGGGAAGCCCGGGCGCTGGTCGACGGCCGGGTGGTCGCCGAAGGCGAGATGATGTTCGCCATCGGCGACCCGCCCGCCGAGTGAGCCTTCCGCTTCCCGCCGATGCCGGTCCGCCTTAGCTGTACCACTCCCGGCGCAACTTTTTCAAGGCCTTTTTCAAGTGGAAGGTCACCGTCTGACGGGTGACCCCCTCCTCCCGGGCCAGGGCGGCGAGGGGGATCCCTCGAAGGGCGCCGGCCAGGATCCGGCGCTCCCTGGTTCCCAACTCCTCCAGAACCAGCCGGATTTCCGCTTCTTCGAAAGGCTCCGACCAGCGGGGATCCCCGAACAGCCCCAAGGGATCCCCGGTTTCTTCCGCTGTCCGGTCCCCCCCGAGATACGCCCGGCGGCCGTGTTCCCGGGATGATCTCCGAACCAGGGTCCACAGCCGGTGATGAAGTTTGCGGGCGAAATAGGCGGCGAAGGGAACGCCCCGTTCCGGATCCCAAACCCGGAGCGCTTCCAGATACACCACCGCCGCCTCTCCTTCGGCGTCTTCCCGCTCAATGCGATGATAGCGCCGGGCCACCATGCCGACCAGCGGCCGAAGGCAACACCACAGATCGGCTTTGGCCGCGGGACATCCTCCTCTCGCTTTCACGAGCAAATCCGGAGAAATGGGTGGGATCATTGCGTCCGTCCTTTCTCCGGAGGCCTCCGGTGTGAATTTGCGCGCACTTCGAGGATAGAGCGGGACCGCCATCGGGTCACCCGGCCGCTTGCGGTTGCTTGACCGGGGCTGCGGCGCCCGATCTTCACAACTGAAGAACGAGTTTCGACAACTGGCCAACGGAACAAAAGGAGTGTCGAAATGACTCGACAAGTGAGAACTATTACGTTATGGTTGAAATGCGTAATATTTCATCCAAATAATGCGAGGGGGTCCTATCGATCATGAAGTTGTGGATTCCAGACCGGGACATCTGGGAGATTGGGGCGTTTTGGCCAGTGTACAACCACCTGGGAGACAGCACCCTGCTCCTCTGGAGGAACGGCCAATCTACATTGCTGCCCACCTCGGCCACCCGGGTACTCAAGGATCTGGCCGCATCCCTGGCGGTTGACCTCACGCAACTGCGGGGGATCTACGGCCGGGAGGTCAGCCGGAAGCTGGCCGTCCCGTTGGCGCTTCACGATCGCCTTCTCCTCGTCCCCCTGCGGGTCCGCCGGGCCGTCATCTCCGGGGACGAAGTGTACGGATATTTTGATTTCTCCTGTATTCAAGGGGTTCGGGTGGCGGCGAACGGCCAGACGGAGATCGCCGTCGCCGAGCGGATCGTACCTTTGGAACAGCGCCTGCGGTCGGTCCGGGAACAACTGAATCGGGCGAAAACCATCGCGTGGATGTACCAACTGCGGACGGTGGAACGGGTGTGGCCGATCCGGCTCTGGACATCGGATGAAAAAGGGTGGCCGGCGTCGTTGGGGGAAGACCGCCGGGTTTACCCTTGGGGCGACTCCTTTGAAGAGGACCCTTTCGCATCCGCGGACGGGAGCCGGACCGCGCCGTCCGCCTCGTCCAGCCAGGTGGACCCGTCCACATGGAAGGCCACCTGACCGGAGGCGGCGTCCGCGACGGCACTCTGTAGGTCGGCCTCCCGGCCTTGGGGGACGTACACGGCCAAGCGGACATCTTCGCCGAATTCCGGCGGCTCCCAGGGCCACCCCCGCTCGGCCAGGCGGTGGGTGATCTTGCCGAAGAGCGAATAGGAGAATTGGAGCCGAATCCGTGTATACGGGCGGCGGGTGACGGTCCCCGCCGTCCGGACGGCCTCCGCCGCCGCACGGCCGTACGCGCGCACCAAGCCCCCGGCCCCGAGCATCACGCCGCCGAAATACCGGGTCACGACCACCAGGGTGTTTCGCAGGTTCATCTGGTGAAGCACTTCCAGGATGGGGCGGCCGGCTGTGCCGGCCGGTTCCCCGTCGTCGCTGGATCGCTGGATCTCGGCGCGTTCTCCGATGATGAAAGCGTAGCAATGGTGGGTGGCATCCCAATGGCGCCGGCGGATGTCTTCGAGGATAGCCGTCGCCTGCTCTTCCCGGCGCACGGGTTCGGCCCGGCCAATGAACCGGGATTTCCTGATGATGATCTCCACTTCCCCGGATTGTCCAACGGCTTGATAGCCCTCCACCGCGTGTTCCCCTCTCGTCGTGATCGGCCGCCAAGCGGCAGGCTGCCCCGCGGTGCCGGAGTCGGGCGACCGTCCGGCGCCTGGAGGCCCGGCGGCCGCCGGTGTCCCCGAGGGTCGGGGATCGTCCGCGGTCCCGGCCGTCGGGCGATCCTCTGCGGCCGGGACCGGGCGCCGCCCGCCGGCCCGGCCGGCCAAAACCGGCGGGGCGGTTCGGTGACAGCCGCCCTTTCTCCGGATAGGATCGCATGCGGGGACGAGAAAGTCAAAGCCCCGCCCTTGACATCCATTCCCTATCCCGACCATATGCCGAATCCCGTTCCGCCGCCGGGGAGGTGAGTTTCGTTCCGTGACGGGTCCGGCGCGGAGGAGGCCCTGTGGGTGCGCCGGCCGCCTTCGGACGGCTCAAACGGCAGAAAGGTGGTAAGTAAGTATGAAGACGGGCTCTCTCCTTTGGTGCACCCGGCCCGGTTCCGGCGGCCGCGGGGATGCGGACGGAATTGCGCCGGGTGTGCCGAGGTGATTCTTTGAGCCCAAATTGTAAAGCCAAAGGATATTTTTATCGACACGAATTAGGACTAAAGAACTATTTCATGTGGTCTTTTCCCAGAATTTTTTGTTTTAATTCTTTGGGGGCGAAAAATATTGAGGAAAAAATATCCTATCCTGATCTGGGAATTTTTGTTTTCCATAAAAAATATGTGTTGATAGAATTTTTTCCTCTTTACTCATCATGTCGATAATTGTCGATAATATAGATCCAATTTACTATTTTTGAAAGTGGTTCCCGTGCGTATAATCGTCCATGAACCGACATCACAGGCTGAAAGGAGTTGGAAGCATGAGGAAATGGCTGGTGTCGCTGGGATTGTCCACGGTTCTGAGCATGGGGAGCATCGTCCCGGCGCTGGCCGCGGATGATGGCTCCTCTTCGAGTCCGACCGGAGGGCTGGGGAATCTGCTCGGCGCCATCGGAACCCTCGTGGGGAGTTCCACGGTCGATGTGAAAAGTGGGGTGAGTCTCCAGGTCGGCGACGCCGTGGTGACCGCCGCAGCCACCAATTCCCTGCAACAGGGAGGACTGACCGGGTTGCTCAGCGGCGGTGTGCTGGGCGGCACGAGCGGGACTTCGGCCTCGGCGTCGTATGCGGGATATTCCGCCAGCACGTCGGCCAGCGGCAGTTGGGGACTCGCTTCCTCCATCCAATCGATCGGCAACCTGTTGAGCGGACTCGGCAAAGCCCTGGGAGGGCAGTAATCGACGGCCGTTTTAATCGGCGTGACCGTTTCCCGCCTGAAGGCTGAATCGCGAAAGGAGTTGGAATGATGAAGAACAAATGGATTCTCAGTGCCGGTCTTTCCACCCTCTTGACTCTGGGAACAGGCGCTCTTCCCGCACTGGCTGCTGACGGAGGCTTGGGAGACATTCTCGGGGCCGTGAATAACCTGGTGGGAAGCACCAATGTTTCGACCGGCAGCATGGTGACGGCAACGATTCCGTCCGCCGGGGTGAATATCCAAGCGGGCTCCAGCTACGGAGTGAAACAAGATGGGCTCACCGGACTCGTGGGCGGCCTCCTGGGAGGTACATATAACACGACGGCCAGTCTGAGCGGCCCGAACGGTTTGTCCGCATCCGCTTCGACCACCGGAGGGTACGGCCTGGCCTCGTCCGTCCAGTCGTTGACCGGCGGCTTGGCCGGCCTGTTGGGCGGACTTTTGAAGTAAGACGGCGGATGAATTGGGAGGCCGGCATGAACCCCGGCCTCCTCCTCACGGAAAGGGGATGCTGCCGGGATCCGTTGGCCCGTCAGTACAGGCCTTATACTCGAAACGGAGGTAGATACCGTGAATTCAGTCTGGTCCATTCTTCCTCTGTTGCTTCCGTGGTTTTCTCTGGGCGCACCGAACCCGCCTTCTCCTCCACAGGGAGAGGTGTCGGTCACCATCAGCACTCCGGCGGGATCGTGGAGTCAAACAAGTCAGTTGCAGCAAGTCGGACCCGGTCAATACGCCGCGTCCGCAGGAACCACGATGACCCTGGGCTCGGGAGCTTCGGTATCCGCGCACTCGGAGACCACGGTGACTGTGCCTGACATGTCCAGATAAGGGCTTTTCCAAGACAGGAGACGGGCAAACGTTTGCTTCACCTGTTTCTCCATATCCGGCTCCCTTTGGCGTTCGACAACCGAAGGGCGCGGATGGAGGAATCCGACCACATATACACCGTTTGCCCCCCTTTGTCAAACCATGCCACCGTTGAGTTTCCTCCGGGTGAACAGTGCACAGGCCGACCATGTCTTTGGCCGGGCAGGGCCGGAGCAGACGATGTATGGTTGCGGCCGATGTGTCGTGTTACTAGAAAAGTGCATAAATATGGCCGTCGGTGTTCGGAGACCGGCGGCCGCACGGGGGCCCTCACAGGGGGCGGCTCCCAGAAACGCGAAAAGACCGCGAACCTTTGGCTCAGGGGCGGTCTTTTCTGTGGGATGTGATCGCATGTTTCGTAAGCGCCAACACCAACTATCGTTTGCAGATGCGGACAATTGGTTCACCAAAATCCCTC
>JASBVV010000030.1 GCA_029960885.1 Kyrpidia sp.
GACGGGCCCCTCAAAACCCATCTGGCCCGCCGGGTGCAGGAGGCGGGGCTCGAAGACCGGGTCCGGATCGTCGGCTACCAGCCGGCGGTGGAGCAGTGGATCCGCGCCGTCGATTTTGTGGTCCTGCCGTCCCTCTCCGAAGGGTTCGGGTTGGCGATGCTGGAAGCGCTGGCCTGCGGGAAACCGGTCGTCGCCACCCGGGTCGGCGGGTTTGCGGAGATCGGGGAGGGGCTGGCGGGTGTGCGCCTGGTGCCCCCGGCAGACCCCATGACCCTGGCGGCGGCCATCGACGAGGCGGCCCGGGGATCGCTGGAAACTCCGCGCCCCGCCGAAGTGGTGAGCCGTTTTTCGTTAGAGTACACGGTGGCGAGAACGGAGGATGTGTACGCGCAAATTCTGGCCAAAAAGAACAAGGGAGATCGCGATGGAGGGAGACCCTGATTTGGCGGTTTGCAGGGGCACGGGAATTGTACTAGACTGAAAACACGCAAAGGGGAGCGGGAGTTCCGCGCGGGATCGGGAACTCCGGCCTTTACGGATGCTTGGGAGCAGGTTATAATAGCATCCGTGGGATTAGCGCCGTTGTCGAACGATGTAGAACGGCCACGAAAAAGAGGGGATTCCGGGAACCTTTCCGGCCCCGGCTTCGTCAGATAGGGTGAAAGGCGTGTGCGGACGAATCGAAGGGTGGACGGCGTCCCCTCCGGGAAGCTGCCGCCTTTGATCCGCCCGCCGGGGTCCAGGGTCGCCCGGATGTCCCGGTTCCCAGGATGCCCCCGAGCGTCCCGTGATATTCACCGGGCGGAAAAATTTTGGCCGTGAAGGGAGTGATGCGACCCTGCGAGGGTGGCGCGGATACATAACGCGTTCCGGAGGATGCCGGGCCGTCTCCCGGGTCCGGACGGCACCGGCGGTCGATGGGAACGCGCTTCGCAACCCGGCCTGAGCGGGGACGAGAGATATAGAAAGCGTTCTTCGCATCACGACCGAATCAAGATAAACACAATGGGGGAGGAGAAACGAGGGTTATGAACAAGGGGAAAAAGGTTCTGGCCGTACTTTCGACTGCGGCTCTGCTTGGAACCACGCCGGCGGCGGTAGTGGCGCCGTTTTTGACGGCGACTGTGGCGTATGCGGCGACCTACGAAGCTGGTAGCCCACCACAGGTGAGCAACAATTCCAATATTACGCAAAACATTGGTCTTTTGAAGGTCACGATCGACCCGAGCCAACTGTTCGCAGGTAATGCCCTCACTGTTAGACTTCCTGCCGACTTCGACATGGGGTTGACAGCCTCTTATACCACGCCGGCGACGCTTGGCACTGACACGAATTTTCCTGGTGAATATTATTTAAATGGTGCCACAACTGGAGCTGCCGGGCGGCAGAATGTCTATATCGTTGTTCCGAGTGCCGCCAACTATTTTAAGGGGGCTAATTTTGCGGACCAAAATGCTGTCCAAGTCTTCGTGACTGCGAAGAATGAGCTGCGAGTGGTATTCGTGAATCCTTCGGCGCTTGCTGGTGACCTGACACAAGACAAAGCTTACTTTGAATTTATCTTCAATGGTGTAAAAGTTGCCAGTGGATTCTCCGGACCGATTAATGTCAGTGTGGAGGGCACCAACGGAGGGGCGAGCACCAATCCGTTCAACAGCGCCTCTGTCACGATTGCTACAGTGGGTAGCGGTGCGGTGTCGGCCTCGATTGACAGCGTGAAGAGCATTACTGATGCCGGCGGACCGATCGATGTTATCCGGATCAAAGAGGACCGGCCGGGGGCTTTTGCTTCGGGGCAGTATATTAAATTGAAACTCCCGAACGGGTTTTCGTGGGATGTAAGTGGGGCCAGCTTGATTGACAATAATACCGGGAACCCTATCACCCTTGGGAACACCACGTATACAATCGATGCTACCCAAGACAGCGGTAGGAGCTTGGTTCTCACTTCGCACACGACTACTCAAAACCAGGCTGGCTACTTGGTACTGACCGGGTTGAAAATCAACGTTAGCGACAGCAGCATTGCTAAGTACGGCGATGTGGATGTGGCCATTTCCGGCACGGCAACTTCTACGGTCAGCGACTTGGTGGTGGCCAGCTACGGAGATTACGGGGCCACGGTTTCTGCCGCGAACCCGACCACCATCATGTCCGGACGGAATGGCGGGGATACTGCGAAGATCGGTAATATCATCATTCAGGAAACTGCTCCTGGATCGTTGCTGCCCGGTCGGACCATTAAACTTACTTTGAGCGGTAACGCGCGGTGGGCTGCCGACCCTGCCGATCCGACGGGGAATACGCCGGTTGCTCCTAATATTGACTACAGCCAGTCCGATCTGCAGGGTTATTCTTTGGGTACCTGGCAATTTGAAGGTGTGGACCACTCTACGATCAAGACGACTGTGGGAGGCAGCCAGTCCACCACCAAAGCTGCAAAAATTGTGCTTAAAGACGCCCAAGTGGTAGTTGCGGCAGGTGTGAACAACCAAGATGTCACCGTGTCCGTCAGCGGTTCAGCTGGGGCGAGCGGGGATGCCGGCGTGGTGGCTCACGTTGTCTCGCCGGTAACGGCCAGCATCGAAGGAAATGTTGCTGAGGTGAATCCTGGTGCGGTCAACGTTGAATTGCCGACCATTGTCATAAAGGAGACCCAGGCGGAAGCGATTGATGCTGGCAAGGTACCGACCCCTCCGTTCAAGCAGTCTCTGACGCCTCCGACCGGCACCGGATACAAGGAACTCGCCCTAGAGTTCTTCCAGAACGAAGTTCCGAGTCTGCCGGCCAGCATTCAGGTCACGGAAGGCGACATCCTTCTGGATACAGGCGCGGCCTACAAGTATGTCACTGCTGACGGTCGTTGGCAGATTCGTATCCCGGTTAAGTCGACAAGCAGTAAACCCAGCACCATCAAGATCAGTGGCATCAAGTTGACCCTTGACCGGACGACACCGTATGGTCCCGTGAATGTGGCGGTGAAAGGCGATGCGGTGGTCCAGAGTGATGGCGTGATCCCGGGCTCCACTGCGGCGGCTACGGTTCAGGTGGCTAATGTCACGGTGCCCGCGCCAGCGAAGACCACGGCTGTGTTCACGATTGGCTCCAACAGCTTCACCGTGAATGGCCAGACCCAGACCATGGACGTCGCGCCCTACATCAAGAACGACCGCACCATGTTGCCGGTCCGGTACGTGGCCTTGGCCCTCGGGATTCCGGAGTCGAACATCATCTGGGGTTCCGACTACACGGTCACGATCATCTCCGGCACCAAGGTGGTCAAGCTGACCATCGGCAGCAACGTGATGGTCGTCAACGGCACGGCGATCACCATGGACACGACGCCGGAGATCAAGAACGACCGCACCTTCCTGCCGATCAGCTGGATCAGCAAGGCGTTGAACGCCAACATCAGCTACGACGGCAACACGGGCCAGGTCACCGTCGAGTCGGTGCAGCAATAATCCGGCTTCGGTGCCCGGAAGGTCGAAAGAAAAAGAGACCCCCTCGGGGGTCTCTTTTTCTCCGGTTGACACGGCTGTTCTGTGAAGGGAGGGAGGACCGTGAAAAAAAGTGCGCTGGTGCTGGCCGGGATGGCCCTCGCCCTCGGAGCGGCCGGGGGAGTGGGGGCGGTGCCGGTCGCCTTGGCCGCCGATCCGGCCGCGACCGCTGCCGCGCCGGCTGACGCAGCTACTCAGACTCAGACCCTGACCTACCAGCAGGCCGTTGAGAGCGCCCTGTCCAAGAGCTACAAGGT
>JASBVV010000031.1 GCA_029960885.1 Kyrpidia sp.
GAATGCTTTTTGGAAATGGCAGGGTGGCCGGCATCCGGTCGAAGCCCTTCCGGCCCCTCTCCGGCTACGGCCTGTTCATGCGCTTCCGAAGCAGGAATCGAAGTGATGGGTCGGATCCGGCGGCCCGGGGCGGCAGAGGGGCGCCGCAAGTCCCGGTCCCGCGGTCTCGGGCCGGACTGTCGTCCCGGCCTCGGGGCTCGCAACGGCCACTCGTTCGGTGCGGACCGGGCCCCGACCCGGGGTTTACCCGAGGGTGCGGGGAAGCGTACCGGCGCGGTGCGCGTGGGGGGCGTGATTGACGAGATAAATGCTGGCGGCGATCAGAACGAGACCTGCAAAGAGCCACACGGTGATCGCTTCGTGCAGAAACAGCGCGCTGAGAATGACGGCGATCAACGGGACCAAAAAGGTGAGCGCCGCCACCCGGCTCACCTCTCCCATTTGAACCAGGCGGAACCAAATCAGCCACGACGTGGAGACGCCGAAACACATGCCGAACGCCACCGTGGCGAGGAACGGCCACGTCCAGTGAATGTCCGACCATCGTTCCACCAGGCTGCCGGTGCCGATCATCGCCATCCCTCCGATGAGACATTGGATGGCCACCATCCAGATCAAATCCACTTGAGCCTGAACGCGCTTGAGATAGACGGTACCGATGGCCCAGGAGGTTGCGGCTGCCAAACCCAGGGCGATCCCGAGTCCCGACGTCGTTCCGGGCAGCCGGTTGAAACTGCAGGCGATGACCCCGAGAAATCCGAGGATCAATCCCACCGCTTTGGCGGGGGTCAGTGTCTCGCCCAACCATCTCCACGCCAAAAGGGCCACCAGAACCGGCTCCAGGTAGACCAGCACCGAAAACATTCCCGAAGGCAAATAAACCAGACCCGCGGCCTGCAGGCCAAAAAACAGGAACACGTTAAAAAAGGAAGAAATGATGTAGATCGGCCAACGCGTGCGCCAGCGAAGCCGGTTCCTGCGAGGGAAGGCGATGACCGCCATGAGCAAGCCTCCGAGCACGGTGCGAATCCCCGCGTACAGAATCGGCGGTGCATATCCCAAGCCGAATTTGTAGACCGGCCAGGAGACCCCCCAGGTAAACACGAGGATTGCGATATACAGGATCACCGGCCACGCGATTCTGCGGGTCACCCCCACCCCTCCTCATATGACAGTAGTAGCTTAGAAGACTCTTCATGGTCTTATAGAACTGTCCGCGATCTGTAGCCGATTATACTTTATATCGATTTGATCGGAAAACCTCTTCCTTCAGGGAGAGGATACGGCGCGCCATTCGGACCTTCTCCGGCTTACGATATCCCGCCGGATCAAGGACAGAGGAGTGCCGCCCCTTTCGGCGAATATACGTTTGTTCTCTCGGTAGATTCAAGTCGTTTCGATTTCGGCTGGAACCGACAACGGAACAAGCCCATCGGGACTTAATCCGTTGCATTGTCCGGCCGATAGATACAGTAAAAGACATTCGGCAGATGCGGGATTCTGCGGCCCGATGGGGGGATCGACGATGAGCGGAGGAATGATGCCGCCGGTGAACACCGGCACGCCCGTGGGACGGGACTTGGTGGATGTCGCGGCAGTGGAACAGGCGGCGCCCGTGGTTCGGACGGAGGCGCCGACGCCGGTGCTGCCCGCGAAAACCGGCACCGAGGCCCAGAACGATCCGCGCAAGCCGTCGCCGGAGCAGGTGGAGCGTTCCGTGGCGCGAATGAACGTCGCCGCCCAGATGGCCAGGACTCACCTGCGGTTTGAATTGCAGGAGGATCCGCGTCGGATGATTGTCCAGGTGATCCGGGATGATACCGGGGAAGTGATTCGCCAGATTCCGCCGGGGGATCTGATTGCCATGGACGAGCAGATGCGATCGGTGCTCGGGGTCTTTTTCGATCAAACCATTTGACGGAGGGTGCGGCCATGATCCTTGGGGCGACGGGTTCAACGGGATCCACCGGTGGAATCAACGCCGTCGATTACAGCCATATCGCCGGACTGGCGTCCGGTATCGATACCGACAGTATGGTCAACGCCATGATGCAGGCGGAAAGTATTCCGCTCAACCGCCTGTTGCAACAGAAACAGATCTGGCAGTGGAAACAGGACGATTACCGGCAGGTCAACAGCGCCCTGTTGGACTTTCGCACCAATGCGCTGTTTTCCATGAAGTTGCAGTCGACGTTTTTGGCGAAAACGGTATCGACCACCGACTCCTCGGTGCTGACGGCCTCGGCCTCGGCCACTTCGCCGGCGGCTTCTTATTCCGTAACGGTTTCACAGTTGGCCCAAGGGGCCACGGTGTACTCATCCGTTCCGTTGTCCGCTCCCGGGCAACGGATCGACCCGAATCAGACGCTGGCCCAATTGGCGGCAAGCAATACGCTTGCGCAGAAGTGGAACAGCCCTGCGGGCAGTTTTTCTGTGACGATCAACGGTACGACGTTGACCTTTGATCCGAACACCGATACCCTGAACAGCGTTTTGGCGAAGATCAGCAACGACCCGAATATCGGGGTTACGGCCTTTTACGATTCCGTTCAGGACCGGGTGGTTTTTCAAACCAAGTCCACCGGGAGCGGAGCGAAGATCCTCGTTCAGTCGGACGATCAGCAACTCTTGAGCGGTCTGTTCCAGTTGCAGGTGCCCCAGACCCAGGTGACCGGCACGCCGAATCTCAACAATGGTCTTCTCAGTCACGCGGCCACGTTGCGGATCAACGGCGTGGATTTCAGTTTTGCCGCCAACACTCCTTTGGATGACGGCATCTCCAATTCCATCGTGGAGATCATTAACGCCCGGACCCGAGATACAGGAGTGATCGCGTCCTCGAGTAACGGCCAATTGGTGCTGACCGCGTCGAACCCGTCGCCACCCGGCGCGACGACGCCGGCCCTGTATTCCCCGATCAGCGTCGAGGACCTCAGTGGTGACGGGGTGTTCGGTTTCGGGCCCCAGGCTTTGGATCCCAACGCCGCCCGGGACGCGATCTACACGGTAAACGGATACAAGTCGTACAGCGCCACGAACACCGCGGTGTACAACGGTGTCACCATGACCCTGAAAGGGGTTTCCCCCAAGGACGGCAGTGGGAACGCCATTCCCGCCACGCTGGTCGTTTCCACCGATGTGGACTCCATCGTCAAAGCGATCGAAGGTTTTGTGGACAAGTACAACAGCGTCATGAAGACGATGAATGATCTGTATCATGAAAAGCGGAATTATGATTATCCGCCGCTCACCGACGATCAGAAGGCGCAGATGACCCAGGACCAGATCACCAAATGGGAATCCATGGCAAAAAGCGGGATGTTGGCCAGCGATCCTCTCTTGGGGAGCGTCATCGACGCCATGCGGCAGATTGCCGGTTCGGCCATGGCAGGCCAGACCCCGTCCACGGTCAATGGGCAGCAAGTGACGTTCAACAGCCTGGCATCCATCGGGATAACCACCGGAGACTGGTGGGAGTACGGGCAGTTGCACGTGAACGAGGATCAGCTCCGGGCGGCGGTTCAGGCCGATCCCCAAGCGGTGATGCGCTTGTTTACCAATCCGACGTCCGGTCCCACGGACAGCAGCAGCCCGGCTGCCGGCATTGCCGCCAAATTGTATAACGCGGTGAACAACGCCATTGGCCAAATCAGCCAGCAGGCGGGAAGCACGTCGGACCTGGTGGACAACAGTTGGATCGGCCTGCAGATTCGCGAGATCAACACCCAGGCGGCGGATATGCAGCAGCAGTTGGACCAAAAAAGGCAGTACTATTATCAGCAATTCACCGCCATGGAACAGGCGTTGTCCCAACTGAACAGCCAAGCCGCGTATTTCCAGTCGATGTTGGGCCATTGATCGCACCAGCAGGTGCACCTTCAGCTCGGTGATGCCCATGGGCATTGCCGGGGAACGCAGTGGCAAAAGGAGGGACAACCATGACCAACGCTCACCATGCATCGGCCGCCTACCGCTCCGCCGCGGTACAGACGGCGACGCCGGACCGCCTTCTGCTGATGCTTTATGATGGGTTGATCCAGTTTTTGGAGGGGGCGCGAGCGGCTCTGGGTGACGGCAAGTTTGCGGATGCCCACCGGCAGCTTCTGCGGAGCCAGGACATTCTCCGGGAACTGATGGTCACTCTCAACATGGAGTACGAGATCTCCCGTTCGCTGATGGCGTTGTATGAATACTATCACCGTCGCCTGGTGGAAGCCAATGTCGCGAAGCGATCAGAACCGGTCGACGAAGTATTGGGACAGGTTCGGGAGCTGCGGGAGGCTTGGGCCGGGGCGGCGGCGGCGTGGCGAGAGACCGCCGGCCGGCCCACGTAGAGAGGAAGCGACAATGAATCAAGAACACGAGTTATTGGTCCTTTTGCGCGTTCAGGAAAAGCTGCTCGGGGAGATGCTCGCCTTGGGGGAAGAGATTCTTCAAGGGGCGGCCCGGGGTCTGGCTCTGGAGCAGGTTTTGGCTCTATCGGATTCCCGGAAGAAGGTGTTTGAACAAGTGGAGCAGACCATGTCACCCGATGAACTGCCTTTGGTGGATCTGTTGGATCATCCCAACGCCGAAATTCAGGAGAAAGCCGGTCAGGTAAAAGATCAGTTTGAGGCCGTGATGGATCAGGACCGTCGCTTACGTCAAACTTTCGTCAATCTGTTGGGGGAAGTGGGCGATGCCCTGCTCAACATTCAACAGTCGCTAAAGGCGGAAAAGACGTATCGGCCCGGGGGGCCGACCGCGGACGGGATCTTTTTCGACCGCCGAAGGTAATGTCGGAATGTGGCATGCCGCGTTGGCAATGAATGGCCTGCGCGGCATTTTTTTGGGGCGATCGGAAGCGGCCGTCGTGCTGCGGTGATGCCGCGCAAGACGACACGGCATCCTCTATCCACAGACTTTGTGTATGATTGCGCGCCCGGTGTGGATTTGTGCACATCCCCCTTGTGGATAATGTGGATAACTTGTTTGAATCCCCGACATCCGGGCCCTCCGGGTGTGGACAGATCTGTGGCCGGTTTGTGGGGGAGTCAAAAGTGAGCGATTCCGGCCGGGACGTGGACGGCCGGTCGGGTGGTGAACCGGCGATGAACTGAACGGGACTCGATTGACGCCCCGGGGTGCCGGTGCTAGGATGGGGGTAATCGGACGCAAACCGAACGGAATCGGGATCATGGGCGGTCGGCGGACCATGCCGTGACCGAGTCTTTCGGGCCGCTTCGGGTCCGGCTGCGGATCTGCGAGTTGGTCGCCGAGATCCATTGAGGTTGGGTGATGCGATGAATCCTGTGGAGATTCATCCCTTGGGAGATTCCGCGGCTGTGGTCCGTTTCGGCTCCGATGTGGACCCGGGCATTCATGCCCGGGTTATGGCGTTTGTGTCTCACCTGGAGGCAGACCCCATCCCCGGGATGGTGGAATGCGTTCCGGCGTTCACGACGGTCGCGGTGTTCTACGATCCCATTCAGATGACATACGCCGAGGTGGAAGAATGCCTGCGGGAACGGATCTCCGCCGTCTCTGTCGCCGTGGCCCGGCCCGCCCGGGTGGTGGAGATCCCCGTCTGCTACGGAGGAGAGTTCGGTCCGGATCTCGAGCACGTGGCCGCGCACAACGGCCTGACGGCGGAAGAGGTCATCCGCATTCACACGGCACCGGAATACATGGTTTACGCCATCGGGTTTTCTCCGGGGTTTCCCTATCTTGGAGGAATGTCCGAAAAGATTGCCACACCGCGATTGCCGTCCCCCCGTTTGGCCGTTCCTGCCGGCACGGTGGGGATCGCCGGGCGGCAGACGGGAGTCTACCCCATTGAGACTCCCGGCGGCTGGCGGCTGATCGGCCGCACCCCGGTCCGGCTGTTCCGGCCGGAGGAGTATCCCCCAAGTCTTCTCGTTGCCGGCGACAAGGTCAGATTTCGCGCCATCGGTCTTGACGAATTTAAAGCGATCGCAGAGGGGTCCGTTACAGAGTGATCACAGTGGTCAAGCCCGGCTTGCTGACGACGGTACAGGATTTGGGGAGGTACGGGTATCAAAAATTCGGCGTGGTTGTCTGTGGGGCGATGGATGCGTTCGCCCTGCGAATCGCGAACGTCCTGGTGGGAAACGCCGAGGGTTGCCCGGCCCTCGAGATCACCTTGGTCGGGCCCCGCCTGGAGTTTGAACGGGATGCCTTGATCGCCGTCACGGGCAGAGGATTGGCCCCCCGGATTCAAGGGACGCCGGTTCCGGCGTGGCGTCCGGTCCTGGTGCGGGCCGGGGCTGTCCTCGATTTTGTTCCGGAACCGGCGGGGTGCCGTGCTTATCTGGCCGTGGCGGGAGGGATTGCGGTTCCCGAGGTCATGGGCAGTTACAGCACGTACCTGCGGGCAGGCATCGGAGGCTTGCGGGGGAGGGCGCTTCAAGCCGGGGATGTGCTGCCGGTGGGGGAGCCGAGTGAGAGGGGCCGGACGCTGATCGCCATACTGGCGAAGCGCCGTGGGGACGGGTTTTTTTGCGCCGCCGCTTGGAGTGTGGACCCGACCCTGCTCCCGGCGTACCGGCCGCACCCCACCGTTCGGGCGATGCCCGGTCCGCAATTCCACGTATTGACCGCAGAAGCCAAGCGGACGTTCTTTCATTCTCCGTTTCCCGTGATGTCCCAGTCGGACCGCATGGGATATCGCCTTTCCGGACCGGTCCTTGCCATGTCGAGATCCTTGGAGATGATCTCCGAAGCGGTGGCCGCGGGAACGGTTCAGGTGCCCCCCGACGGCCATCCGGTGATTCTCTTGGCGGATCGCCAGACCATCGGCGGTTACCCGAAAATCGCTCAGGTGGCCACCGTGGATCTGCCGCTGCTCGCCCAGGTGCGCCCGGGGGATCGGGTGCAGTTTGCCCCCGTTGCCCTGGAGGAAGCCCAAGCCCTGTTGCGACAGCGCGAACGGGAAATTCGCCGGCTGCTAGTTGCCTTGAAACACGTTATGACGGTTGAATCCCGATGATCCTGCGGGGCCGCGGGTGGCGCCGGAGGTATGGATTTTCCCGTCCTGGTGAAAATATGCATAGTGCCACCATCGTCCCCGGACGTTTGAGGGTGGCCGAGCCATCACCGAGGGGAAGGAAGGAATCGATGCAAGGACGAGTGAAATGGTTCAATCCGGATAAGGGATACGGGTTCATCTCCCGGGAGGACGGAGAGGACGTGTTCGTTCATTATTCGGCCATCCAAAGTCAGGGGTATCGCACCCTGTCCGAAGGACAATGGGTGGAATTCGACATTGTCCAAGGCACCCGGGGTCCCCAGGCGGCCAATGTGGTCCCGTTGGGACTCTGACCGACGGGTCCGTCGTCGGGGGAATCGGAGGCCGGTGACCGCCGTCTGGCGGACCGGCTTTTTTTTTGCTCCATGACGTGCGCGGACCGAGTGGTTCGGCGCGGGGGGCGATTTGGACGTCGGGCGGCCCTTGACAACATCCATGTGACAATCCGAGCGGGTCAGCAGGAATTTACATCGACTTATGGAATATTTCATATAGAGACCAAGAGGGAGGGGTGTCCCCATGAGGATCCACGTTCGCGGAGATAATTTGGCGGTGACGGAAGCCCTTCGCGAGTACGCGGTACGCAAGGTGGGGCGCTTGGAAAAGTACTTCGATGCGCCGCCCGATCAGGATGTCTACGTCACCCTGTCCGTGGTGCGCGGCCTGCACAAGGTTGAGGTGACGATGACCCTGGGGGGGATGGTGTTTCGCGCCGAAGAAAAGTCCGGAGACATGTACGGCTCTCTGGATCTGGTGGTCGACAAATTGGTCTCCCAAGTGGAACGCCACAAGTCAAAGATCAACAAGCGGTTCCGGCAGGAGGGCATCCGGACGCTCGCGGTCGAGCCGGGACAGGCCGAAGAGAAACGCGAGGCCGCGGGGGAAGTGGTGCGGGTCAAGCGCTTCCCGGTCAAGCCCATGCCGGTGGAGGAAGCCATTTTGCAGATGGATCTGTTGGGGCACGATTTCTTCGTGTTTTCCAACGCCGAGACGGATGAGGTCAATGTCGTGTACCGGCGCAAAGACGGGAATTACGGTTTGATTGAACCGGCGTTTTAATGAGGCGGTATCGTGCGGGAGAATGAGAGCCGAGGTGACTTCCGAGCGGAACGGGGCCCGGGTGGAATGCGGGCTCCGTCTTCGTGTGTGTTTCGTATCGGTTGTGCCTGTGTCTCCCCGATTGACACATACTGGATCCGCCCCGGACTGGCTTCTGCTGACAAAAGGTGCTACAATATCTGTCTGAGATGTATGTCGGCCGGCGCGGGCTGTCCGCCGGTGCGCTCCCCGGATCGCGGGGGCGCTCGGCGGGCGGAGGATGAGAGGAGAAAGGAGTGGTCCGGTTGCTGGGACTCCTCAAAAAGATGGTCGGCGGTTCCAATGAGCGGGAAGTGAAACGGCTATATCCGGTGGTTGAGAGAATCAACGCCCTTGAACCCGAGGTTCAAGGGCTTTCGGATGAGCAGCTGCGGGCCAAGACGGCGGAGTTTAAAGAGCGTCACGCCAACGGGGAAGATCTGGACGACCTGCTGCCCGAGGCTTTTGCGGTGGTTCGGGAAGCCTCCGGTCGCGCTCTGGGCATGCGGCATTTTGACGTCCAGCTCTTGGGCGGGATCGTGCTGCACCAAGGCCGGGTGGCGGAGATGAAAACCGGCGAAGGGAAAACGTTGGTGGCCACGCTGCCTTCGTATTTGAACGCCTTGGCCGGGCGAGGCGTGCACGTGGTGACGGTGAATGACTATCTGGCTCGCCGGGACTCGGAATGGATGGGCCGGATCCACCGGTTTCTCGGCCTGAACGTGGGACTGAATATCCCGGGGATGACCCACGGGGAGAAGCAGGCCGCTTACCAAGCGGATATCACGTACGGCACGAACAATGAGTTCGGCTTCGACTACCTGCGGGACAACATGGTCCTTCAAAAGGAACAGATGGTGCAGCGGCCCCTTCACTACGCCATCGTGGACGAGGTGGACAGCATTCTCATCGATGAGGCGAGGACGCCGCTGATCATCTCGGGCCCCGCGGAAAAATCCACCGATCTCTATGTGCGGGCGAATTTGTTGGTGGCCAACATGAAGCCAGACGAGGATTACACGGTGGATGAAAAAGCGAAGTCGGTCACCCTCACCGAACAGGGGGTGCAGAAAGCCGAACGCTTCTTCAATATCCAAAACCTGTACGATCATGCGAACGTCCTGATCCATCACCACATCACCCAGGCCCTGAAGGCCCACGGATTGTTCAAACGGGATCGCGATTATGTCGTTCAGAACGGCGAGGTCATCATTGTCGACGAATTCACCGGCCGGCTCATGTACGGCCGCCGGTATTCCGAGGGGCTGCACCAGGCCATCGAGGCCAAAGAAGGGGTCCGCATCCAGAACGAGAGCAAGACCCTGGCCACCATCACTTTGCAGAACTACTTCCGCATGTACCGGAAATTGGCCGGCATGACCGGCACGGCGAAGACGGAAGAAGAGGAACTGCGCAGCATCTACGGGATGGACGTGGTGGTCATCCCGACGAACAAACCGATGATCCGAACAGACCTGCCCGATGTGGTCTACAAAACGGAACAGGCCAAATTCAGGGCGGTGGTCGAAGAGATCGCCCGGCGTCACGCCACGGGTCAGCCGGTGTTGGTGGGCACCACATCCATCGAGAAATCCGAACGGCTGTCGGAGATGCTGAAGAAGCGCGGGATCCGCCATCAGGTGCTCAACGCCAAGCATCACGAGCGCGAGGCGGAGATCGTGGCCAAAGCCGGGCAGCGGGGCGCGGTGACCATTGCCACCAACATGGCCGGCCGCGGGACGGACATCATCCTCGGCGAGGGTGTCGCCGAACTCGGGGGCCTGCATATCATTGGCACGGAACGGCACGAGAGCCGCAGGATCGACAATCAGCTCCGGGGCCGGTCCGGCCGTCAGGGGGATCCCGGATCGTCCCAGTTCTTCCTCTCCCTCGAGGACGATCTGATGCGCCTGTTCGGCTCGGAAAACACCATGGCCATCATGGACCGGCTGGGTCTCGAGGAGGATCAGCCCATCGAGAGCCGGCTGGTGACCCGGGCCATCGAAAGCGCTCAGAAGAAAGTCGAAGGCAATAACTTTGACCTGCGCAAGCACGTGCTCAAGTACGACGATGTCATGAATCAGCAGCGGGAGATCATGTACAAACAGCGCAGGGAGATCCTGGAACGGGACAACCTGCGGGATGTGGTGGTGGGCATGGTCGAGGATCTGATCGACTGGATGCTCGACACCTATGCGCCCGAAGACGCCATTCCCGAAGAGTGGGATCTGCAGGGCCTGCTGGAATACGCCGAGCGCACGTTCCTCCTGCCCGGCGCCCTGATCCTCGACGGGCTCAGGGACAAGGACCGGGATGAACTGCGCGAGTTGTTCGTCGAGGCGGTCAATCGCCAGTACGACATGCGGGAACAACAGCTCGGCCCGATGATGCGGGATTTTGAAAGGGTGGTTTTGCTCCGGGCGGTGGACAGCAAGTGGATGGACCACATCGACGCCATGGACCACCTGCGCCAGGGGATTCACCTGCGGGCGTACGGACAGCGGGACCCGCTGGTCGAATACAAATTCGAAGGGTTTGAGATGTTTGAGGAGATGATCCACAGCATCAGGGAAGAGGTGGCCACGTACATTTTCAAAGCCTATGTGGCGGTGGCCCAGCCCGAAGTGGTGCAGCAGCAGGTGGTGGTTCAGGGTGAAGCGGTGGGCCCCGGCGACGAGAGGGCAAAAAAACCGGCGGTGAACAAAGACCAGGTGGGTCGCAACGACCTGTGTCCCTGCGGCAGCGGGAAAAAATACAAAAAATGTCACGGCGCGTGAGGTGTTGAGGATGGCGCAGACCTTCGGTGAACTCCGTCAGGCGCTCCGGGAAGCGGCGGAGCGGCTCGGCGAAATCGGGAGGTCTCTTTGACCTCGCCGGGAAAAAGAAGCAGATCGCGGAGTTGGAAGAACGGATGGCGGCGGCGGATTTTTGGGATGATCAAGAGAAGGCCCAAATGGTCATCGCCGAGGCCAATCGGCTCAAGGATTTAGTGGAGCGGGTGGAGACCCTGCGCGGCCGGGTGGAGGACCTGGAAGTCCTCTGGGAGCTCGGCCATGAAGAAGGGGACGAGAGTGTTCTCGGGGAGATCGAGGCGGGGATCGCCGGCGTTCAGGAAGGGTTGGGACAGTTTGAACTGGAACTCATGCTCAGCGGCCCGTACGACCGGAACAACGCCATTGTGGAACTTCATCCAGGGGCCGGAGGCACCGAGTCCCAGGACTGGACGGCGATGTTGCTCCGCATGTACACCCGTTGGGCGGAAACCCGGGGTTACAAGGTGGAAACCCTCGACTATCTGCCGGGTGAGGAGGCGGGCGTCAAAAGCGTGACCCTGTTGATCAAGGGCCATAACGCTTACGGGTATCTCAAAGCCGAGCGGGGCGTGCACCGGTTGGTGCGCATCTCCCCGTTCGACGCCTCGGGGCGCCGGCACACCAGTTTCGCTTCGGTGGACGTCCTTCCGGAGCTCGATGAAAATGTGGATGTGGACATTCGCCCAGAAGATCTCAAAATCGACACCTACCGTTCGAGCGGGGCCGGCGGGCAACACGTGAACACCACCGATTCGGCGGTGCGCATCACTCACATTCCCACCGGCATAGTGGTGACCTGCCAGTCGGAACGCTCCCAGATCAAAAACCGGGCGACGGCGATGAAGATTCTGGCCGCCCGGCTGTATGAGCGGCGCCGGCGGGAACAGGAGGAGCAGATCGCCGCCCTTCGGGGGGAACAAAAGGAGATCGCCTGGGGGAGCCAGATCCGCTCGTACGTCTTTCATCCCTATTCCATGGTCAAAGACCACCGGACCGGCGTCGAGGTGGGCAATGTTCAGTCGGTGATGGACGGGGAGATCGACGAGTTTATCGATGCCTGGCTGCGCCGGCAGGTGGCGGCGCAGTTAGGGAGAGAAGCGCAAGCCAAACCGGCCGCCCAGTGAGGCGGCTGGTTTTCTCGTCTTGCTAGCCGGGCGATGTCTTTGCTATGATACACACAGGCGCAGATTTCGGGGGCCCATAGCTCAGTTGGTCAGAGCCGCCGGCTCATAACCGGACGGTCCCAGGTTCGAGTCCTGGTGGGCCCACCAGTGCATGTGTTGCGGCGCTTCGGCGCCTTTTTTTCTCGAATGGATTTTCACAATCGTGAAATGGCGGTTGCAAGGGGGGAGACGTTCGAGGACCGAATGGCGTCCGGGACGTCACGGTTTGTCGGGGCCGTTGGAATTCGGAGATCCATCCTCGGGAGGGGTGCGGCGGGTACGAAGCCACTGCTCCATGGCTTCCGGGGAGATGTGGGCTTCCTGCAGGCGCTTGGCGAGGTACAGATACGGGGCGGCGTCTTCCCGGCTGATGAAATCCCGGATTTCCGCGGGCAGGTGTTCCCAAACCCCAACCGCCGCGGCCTCAGCGCCTTCCAGGAACGTGGAGAGAGGGACGTCCAGTGCCCGGGCCAGGCGCACCGCCACCTGAAAGGACGGTTTTGTCCGCGTGCCCCGTTCGAGCGAAGAGATGTGGCTGATGGAAAGGCCCGAACGGGCCGCCAGTTGCTCGAGCGTCCACCCCCGCTCCAACCGAAGTTGCTTTAATTTTGCGCCAAAGGTATTGCTCATTGTGCATCATCCCTAGTGGTGTGCATGTTCCACTTCAGTATAGCGATTCTCTACACTTGTGTAAACCTGTCCTTCATCGGACCGGTCTTCTTTGTCCCCTTATTTTCTTCAATCGTGAAAATCAACATTTCGCGATGGCGGGAGGGGTGTTCGGCATGGCGGGAAAACAGGCGATTGGAGAACGACTTCGGGAACTGCGGCTGCAGCGGGGGTTGACGGTGCGGGAGTTGGCGGAAAAGGCCGGCGTCTCCCAGAGTTATGTTTACGCGGTGGAGGCGGGAACCCGGGGAAGCCGGGTGGACAAACTGATCAAAATCGCCCGGGCTCTGGAGGTGGATATCGCGGCGCTGGTGGAGGACAGGCCGTAAACGACCGGTCGATTGTCTCGGGACGACCCGGGCGGTATACTGGGGATGTCGGCGAGAGGAGAGGTGCGGATGGACAAGGTGCTGTTGTATGAGGTGGATCGGGCCGTGGCGATCATCGCCCTGAACCGGCCCGAGGTGCTCAATGCATTGACGGAACAGGTGCTGAAAGAGCTGGGAGATGCGCTGGTGCGGGCCGAGCGGGACGCCGGGGTGCGGTCGGTGCTGTTGACCGGGACGGGGAGAGGTTTTTGCGCCGGGCTCGATCTGCGGGAGGTCGATCCGGATCTTCCGGGACGGATCGACATGCATGTTCGACGGGATTTCAACCCCATCATTATGAAAATGCAGCAAATGCCAAAACCGGTCCTCGCTGCGGTGGGCGGCGTCGCGGCCGGCGCCGGATTGAGCCTGGCCCTGGCGGCGGATCTGCGGATGGCGGCGGACGACGCGCGGTTTGTATCGGCTTTTATTCGCATCGGGTTGGTCCCGGATTCCGGGGCGTCGTATTTTCTGCCGAAATTGATCGGGGTGTCCCGGGCGATGGAATTGGCGCTGACGGGTGAGACACTGGATGCCCGGCGGGCGCTGGAAGTCGGATTGGTGAACCGGGTGGTTTCCCGGGAGCGGCTCGGCGAGGAGGCGCTGGCTTGGGCGAGGCAGTTGGCCGAAGGGCCGACCTATGCGATGGGACTGACCAAGCGGATGATCTATGAAGCCGCCGAAGGCAGCCTGGCCGAGGCGTTGGACCGAGAGGCCGCCTATCAGGGATGGGCGGCGGGAAGCGCGGACTTTGCGGAAGGCGTTCAGGCGTTTCTCGAAAAACGGAGAGCGCAGTTTCAGGGTCGGTGATCTCCCCGGTTTTTCGTCGCATGGGAACGCCTGGGGAGGAGGCGGGCGGTGCGGACGAAGACTTTGTCGCGGTGATGCGGTACAATGATCACCGGGACGACTCGCCTCCGGGCAGGCCGCCGAATCCGGCGAAACGCACCCGTCGAAGGGGGCTGGGCGATGCCGTTGGATCGATTGCGCGATCGAACGTTGGATCAGTTGTTTGAAGCGATCTTGCAGTTGCGCACGGTGGAAGAATGTTATCGGTTTTTCGACGACCTGTGCACGGTCAATGAGGTGCAGGCGCTGGCCCAGCGCTTGGAGGTGGCGCGAATGCTGCGCGAGGGATCGACCTACAGCCAGATCGAGGCCCGGACCGGGGCCAGCACCGCGACCATCAGCCGCGTGAAGCGATGCTTGAATTTTGGGACGGACGGGTACGAAATGGTGCTCAGCCGGCTCAACCGCTAGTCGTCCCTCCCGGGGCGAGGGCCGTTGCCGGGGTGCCACAACGTGTCACCGGAACCAGGTATGGGGCTTCCCTTCAGGCCGCAGAATAGGCCTGAAAGGAGGCGAAGCCAATGGCGTATGCCATTTTCTGGACGTTGGTGGTCGTGGCGGTGGCCATTGCCCTGGGGTATTTTTTTGTCAATCCCCGGGAAGACGACCGCGGGCGCACCGCTGCTCGGTTGAAAGATCGAGCCTCGTTGGATACGGAATTCTCCCGGTGGCTCGGCCTTGAAGATGAGGAGGGGGACGCTCGGGACCGGGAAGGCCGCGGAGAACGCGGGGCGGTGGAGAACACCGAGGCGTGGAACGAGTCGACGCCCCGTGGGACACCGGCCTCCGGACGCGCTCGCGGGGCCGCGGCCGAGGGGAACCCGGCGGGGATTCATCAAAAGACCCCGGGTCAAACGGACGGGGTGAGGGGCGGCGGAGTGATGAGGGCCGACCGGACGACCGCGTCCCGGGCGGATGTCAAGGGTGCGGCCCGTACGGCGGACGCGCGCCGGGAAGCGGTCGAGCGTTCGATGGAATCCACCGACCGGGATGCCGCCAGGGCCGCCGCCCGGGCGGCGCTGGGAGAGAGCGCCGCACTGCTCGCCCTGGATGATGCAGCCGGGGACTCCCTCGCCGCGGATGAGTCCGTTCGGGACGCCGGCGCCGGAGAGCAAGCGGAGGAGTTGGGCGGGGATCGGGGGAAGACAGAGGCGTAGCATGCGGTAACCGTGTGATGGGCACGGCCCTGCCGCCGGCGGTCCGTTCGGCCCGCCCGGCGGACGGGGCTTTTTTTTAGGGGGAACCGGCGTTGCGCCGGAAGCGCACCATCGAGATTCGGGACGCCTGCGGGGAAACCTGCTATAATAGGGGCGGTCAAATTCAGCCGCGGAGCGGTCGGTGACCACCGCACCGGGCGCAAAGACGAAAGGCGGGTTTACGATGGCGATCGCGGGGGAGGGAGCCTCTGAGGCTGCGGCGCTTTTGGCCGGGCTCAACGAAGCTCAGCAAGAGGCCGTTCGCTGGACCGAAGGCCCTCTGCTCATTCTGGCCGGTGCGGGCAGCGGCAAGACCCGGGTGCTGACGCACCGGGTGGCTTATCTCTTGGCGACCGGCAAGGCGCCGCCCTGGGGGATTCTGGCGATCACTTTTACCAACAAGGCGGCCCGGGAGATGCAGGAGCGGATCACCCGGCTGGTGGGCGCCGATGCCCGGGAAATCTGGGTGTCCACGTTCCACGGCTATTGTGTCCGGGTGCTGCGCCGCCACATTGAACACCTCGGGTTTGCGAAGTCGTTCAGCATTCTCGATGCGGCGGACCAAGTGACGGCAATCAAGCAGGTGCTGGGCGAAATGAATTTGGATACGAAGAAATTCGATCCCCGGCGGATGGCGGGGGCCATCGGAACGCTGAAAAACGAATTGATCACCCCCGACCGGGCGGCGGACCGGGCGAACGATTCCTTTCAGGAGGCGGTCGCCCGGGTGTACCGGCGGTACCAGGAAAAGCTGCGGGCCAACAACGCCCTGGATTTTGACGATCTGCTCATGAAAACGGTAGAGCTCTGGGATGCGGCGCCGGAGGCGTTGGAGGATGAACAGCGGCGGTTCGTGTATCTGCACGTGGACGAATACCAGGACACGAATCATGCCCAATACGCGCTTGTGAAGCGGCTGGCCGACCGCCGGCGCAATTTGTGCGTGGTCGGGGATTCGGATCAGGCGATCTACGGATGGCGGGGCGCCGATGTCCGGAACATCCTGGATTTTGAAGCCGATTACCCCGATGCCAAAGTGATCAAGTTGGAGCAGAACTACCGGTCCACCGGACGGATCCTGGCTGCGGCCAACGCCGTCATTGCCCACAATGTCCGGCGGAAGGAAAAGCGGCTGTGGTCGGACAGGCCCGAGGGTGAACCGGTGATCGTTTATGAGGCTTTTGACGAACAAGGGGAAGCCTTTTTTGTGGTGGAAGAGATCCGTAAGCACGTGGAACAGGGAGGCCGCTACGGGGATGTGGCGGTGCTGTACCGCACCAATGCCCAATCCCGGGTTTTGGAAGAGACGCTGATGAAAGCGTCGATTCCCTACGTGATGGTGGGCGGGGTGAAATTCTATGAACGTAAGGAAATCAAGGATCTCCTCGCCTATCTCCGGGTGCTGGCGAACCCCCGGGATGATTTCAGCACCGAGCGGGTGGTGAATGTTCCGAAACGGGGAATTGGAGAAGGGACGTTGGCGAAAGCGGCGGCGTTCGCGGCGGAGCATGGGCTTTCGCTGTACGGGGCCTTGGAACGGGCGGAGGAGTTGGATGTGTCTCACCGGTCGGCTGCGGCCATTCGCCAGTTCGTTGACGTCACCGCGGCCCTTCGTGCCATGGTGCCCTATCTTTCCCTCACCGAGTTGGTGGATGAGATTTTGAACCGCACCGGGTATCGGGAAGCCCTGATCCGGGAAGACACCCTGGAGGCTCAGGCGCGGCTGGAGAACCTCGAGGAGTTTCGTTCGGTCACCCAGGAGTTCGACCGCAAGCACGGGGTCGGGGAAGGGGCGGGCCTGGAGGCGTTTTTGGCGGACGTGGCCCTGGTCAGCGATCTGGATCTGGCCGACGAGGGGGACGGAGTGGTGCTCATGACCCTCCACAGCGCGAAAGGTCTGGAGTTCCCCGTGGTGTTCCTCGTCGGACTGGAAGAAGGAATATTCCCCCATGCCCGGGTGCTCGATGAGCCCGATCAGTTGGAAGAGGAGCGCCGGCTCTGTTACGTGGGGATCACCCGGGCCATGGACCGGCTGTTTGTCACCCGGGCCCAGCAGCGCAATCTGTATGGTCGGCGGCAGGGCAATCCCCCGTCCCGGTTTCTCGAGGAGATCCCGGACCACCTGATCCGCCCGGTTTCGCCGGTTCGAAGCCACCGGGAGCGGGCCGCGGATCCGAGCCCGAACGCTCCGTTGTCCCGGGTGGGAGTCGGGGGCCGCGGGACCGGCGAGCGGCGGATGAACGGGCCGGGTCTGTACGTTCCCGCCGGTTTTGGTGCCGATCCGGGCCAAACCTGGGAGGTGGGGGACCGGGTGATGCACCGGAAGTGGGGAGAGGGCCGGGTGGTCCGGCGAGAAGGGGACGGGGAAGATGCGGAGTTGGTGGTGGCTTTCGCGCCGCCCGTCGGCCGGCGCAAACTGTTGGTCCGTTTTGCGCCGATTCGAAAAATCGAGGATTGAATGAGGGACGGTGCGTTGGGGGAAGGGGGGATGCCGGTGTCGAACGGCGATGATGTGGCCCGCCGCATCGAGGAGCTGCGGGCGGCGATTCGGCGATATGACTATCATTATTATGTGCTTGACGACCCGTTGGTGGACGATGCGGAGTACGATCGCTGCATGCGGGAATTGGCGGAGTTGGAGGCGGCGCGGCCGGATCTGATCGCGCCGGATTCCCCCACCCAGCGGGTGTCGGGGAGTCCGTCGGATGCTTTTTCCAAGGTGATCCACCGGGAGCCGATGCTGTCCCTGGCCAATGCGTTCAGCGAGGGAGAAGTGCGGGATTTCGACCGGCGGGTGCGCGCGGCGCTGCCCGGAGAAGAGGTGGAGTACGTCTGTGAACTGAAAATCGACGGGCTTGCCGTGTCGCTCCGTTATGAGGACGGACGGTTTGTGCAGGGGGCGACCCGGGGAGACGGGGAGCAAGGAGAAGATATCACCCAAAATTTGCGGACGATTCGCGTGCTGCCGCTCGGGTTGCCCGAAGCCGTGACGGTGGAGGTCCGGGGCGAGGCTTACATGCCGAAGAAAGTGTTTTTGCGGGTCAATCGGGAGCGGGACGAGGCCGGGGAACCCGTTTTCGCCAATCCGCGCAATGCCGCGGCCGGGTCCCTGCGCCAACTGGACCCCCGGGTGACAGCCAGGAGGGGACTGTCGCTGTGGGTGTACGCGGCGGTGTTCGGCCCCGGAACCGGGAAGGCAGAGGCGTTGCGCACCCATGAAGAGGTGCTTCGCTGGCTCGATGCTCTCGGGTTTCCGGTGAACCCCCTGCGGCGGGTGTGCCGCAATGTGGAGGAAGTGCTCGCCTTTTTGGCCCAGGGGGCCGAGATGCGCACCAAACTTCCGTATGAGATCGACGGCATGGTGGTCAAGGTCAACGACCTGGGGCAACAGGCGCGGCTCGGGGCCACGGCGAAAAGTCCCCGCTGGGCGGTGGCTTATAAATTCGCCGCGGAACAGGCGGAGACGAGGCTTCTGGATATCGAGGTCAGCGTGGGCCGCACCGGCGTGGTCACCCCTACCGCCGTGTTTGAACCGGTCTCTCTGGCCGGCACGACGGTGAGTCGGGCAAGTTTACATAATGAGGATTTGATTCGGGAAAGGGATATCCGGATCGGCGATGTGGTGGTGGTGGAGAAGGCGGGGGATATCATTCCGGAAGTGGTCCGGGTGCGGACGGACCTGCGCACCGGCGGGGAGCGGACGTTCGCCATGCCCGGGCACTGCCCGGCCTGCGGATCGCGGTTGGTGCGGCTGGAGGAAGAGGTGGCCCTGCGCTGCCTCAATCCCGAGTGTCCCGCCCAAATCCAGGAGGGGATCATCCATTTCGCCTCCCGGGACGCGATGAACATCGAAGGGCTGGGTGAGGCGATCGTCGGGCAACTGTACCGGGAGGGGCTGGTGCACAGCGTGGCCGATCTCTACGAACTTCGCCGGGAAGATTTGATGCCGCTCGAACGGATGGGGGAAAAATCGGCCGACAATCTGTTGCAGGCGATTGAGCGCAGCAAGCAGAATTCTTTAGAGCGCCTGCTGTTTGGACTGGGGATTCGCTACATCGGGGAAAAGGCGTCCAGAATCCTCGCGGCCCATTTTAAGACGATGGATCGATTGATCGAGGCCTCTCCGGAGCAGTTGTTGGAGGTGCCGGATATTGGAGAGAAAATGGCGGAGAGTATCCGGGCATACTTTGGGCAGGACTCGGCCCGCCGTTTGGTGGAGCGCCTGCGGGAGCACGGGGTGAATATGGCGTATTTGGGGTCCTGGGAAACCCGGGTCGAGTCTCGGCTGAGCGGCAAAACGGTGGTGCTCACGGGCACTCTGAGCTCGATGGGGCGAAAGGAGGCCCGGGAATGGGTGCGCCGTTTGGGAGGCAACCCCGCCGAGAGCGTCAGCCGCAGAACCGACGTGGTCATCGCCGGCGAAAACCCCGGATCGAAACTCGAAAAGGCGCTGCAACTGGGGATTGAGGTCATGGATGAAAGCGCGTTTCTCGCAATTCTTCGTGAAGCCGGATTTTGACCGCGCAAAGGTAGGCGGGGATTTGCTATAATAGACGCGACTTTGCGTGAGCATTGGGGGCCCGATCAGATGGCTTACCTCTTGGCGTTCGCCGTGGCGTTCGCGGCGGTGTACGCGATGGTGCCGGTGGTTCGGCGCTTCGCGTTGCGGCGGGGATTCGTGGATGTACCCAACCAGCGCAAGATTCATAAAGAGCCCATCCCTTTGATGGGCGGAGTGGCGCTGTATCTCGGCTTTGCCTTTGCGGCGATGACGGCGACGGCGGCATCGCCCAAGGTGCACCTCACCATGGACTTCTGGGGCATCGTCCTGGGGGGCCTGGTGATCATGGCCACGGGACTGGTGGACGACTGGTTCAAGTCCAGGGGCAGGGAGCTGACCCCTTGGCCGAAACTGATCATGCAGTTCGCGGCGGCGGGGATTCTGATCGCTTTCGGAGTCCAGATCAAATGGGTGAGCCTTCCGTTTACCCCCCAGGGTATGTACCTGATGCCGGATTGGCTGTCGATTCCGGCCACCTTGCTGTGGGTGGTGGCCATTACGAATATGATCAATTTTCTCGATGGTGTGGACGGGCTGGCGGCGGGAATTGCGGCCATTTCCTCGACCACCCTGTTTTTTGTGGCCCTGCTCAAAGATCAGGCGCCGACGGCCCTGTACGCGGCGGCGTTGATCGGCGTCACCCTGGCATTTCTCAAGCATAACTTCCACCCGGCGAAGATTTTTATGGGGGACGCCGGAGCGATGTTCCTCGGGTTCACGCTGGCGGCCATCTCGGTGGACGGCGCGTTCAAGAGCGCGACCCTGGTTTCGGTTCTGGTACCGGTGTTGGCGCTCGGGGTGCCGATCTTCGATACCCTGTACGTCATTCTGCGGAGGCTCAGGGACAACCGGCCGATCTATGTGGCGGACAAGGGGCATACCTTTCACCTGCTGATGCGCTCGGGGATGAGCCAGGTGCAGACGGTGGCGTTCTTATATCTGCTCGGGATTTGTTTTTCCCTGGCGTCGATCGTGGTGCTTCTGGCCGCCCGGTGACGCCGGGGCGGCCGGACGAGCCGCTTCCCGAAAAGGCGTTCGGCGCGGCTTCCCCTGTGTATCACTTCCCCGGTTCGATTCCCCTCCCCCCTCGTCGACGGACGGCATTCCGAAGTGGGTGGCCCGTCGCGTTTGCCGCGATTTTTAAGGATGTGATATAATGGTAACCTGAGTGTGCTGGAGTATGGCGCGGAGGTGTCACCTTTGAAAATCTCCCTGGAGCAGGTGGAGCATGTGGCGCGGCTGGCCAGGCTCGCCCTGACGGAAAGCGAGGCGGCCATGTATGCGGAACAGCTCGGCGCCATTTTGGAGTTTGCCGATCAGTTGCAGGAACTGGACGTATCCGACGTTCCGCCCACCAGTCACGTGCTGCCGATTTCGAACGTGTTGCGGGAGGACGAGGCGCGTCCGGGGTTGTCCCGGGAAGCGGCTCTGGCCGGAGCGCCGGACAGTGAAGACGGGCAATTTCGGGTTCCGGCGATTTTGGAGGGATAAAGGCGATGGCGATGTGGCGATGGAGTGGGCGGGAGATGGCGGACGGGGTCCGGCGGCGGGAGGTCAAACCGTCGGAACTCGCCGAATCGGTGCTGGGCCGGATCCGGGAGACCGAAGATCGGATTCGGGCATTTTTACATATTGACGAGGAAGGCGCCGTGGCCCGGGCCCGGGCGATGGATGAAGAGGCGGCCTCCGGGCGGGGCGAAGGGCTCCTCTTCGGGGTGCCCGGGGCGGTGAAAGACAATCTGTGCACCGAAGGGGTGCGCACCACCTGTGCGAGCAAGATCCTGGCCGACTATGTGCCTCCGTATACCGCCGCGGCGGTGCGGAAGCTGGAGGAGGCCAAAGCTGTGATCGTGGGCAAAACGAACATGGACGAGTTCGCCATGGGGTCGTCCACGGAAAATTCCGCGTTTCAACGGACGGCGAATCCGTGGGATCTCAACCGGGTGCCCGGAGGTTCCAGCGGCGGATCGGCGGCGGCGGTGGCGGCGGGGCAGGTTCCCTTTGCCCTGGGATCGGACACCGGGGGCTCCATCCGCCAGCCTGCGGCGTTCTGCGGGGTGGTGGGGCTCAAACCCACGTATGGACGGGTGTCGAGGTACGGTTTGGTGGCGTTCGCATCGTCCCTGGATCAGATCGGGCCGATCACCCGCACGGTGGAGGACGCGGCGATGGTCCTGCAGGCCATCGCCGGGCATGATCCCCAGGATTCGACCTCGGCGCCGGTGGAGGTGCCCGACTGGACGGCGGCACTTACAGGAGAGGTGCGGGGGATGCGGCTGGCAGCTTGGAGACATAGTGTGTTGTGGGGGTTTATACTTGTAGATCTTACACTATACTTTTTTGAGTGGTGCGCACCCCTTCGGTGCACAGATTATCCTTCACCGCCCGGGCACCCCGAACAAGAGCCCCTCTCCCGGCCCTGCGGCCTGCGCCTCTCGTCCCATGGGCCTTCTCCAGTAACGATTCCTCCTGAATGGGTATGCAAAACCGCCCACCCGATCGTCGGATCCGGCCCAACACCACTGCCATTCAAGCGGCTTCACTTCCCGGCGCCTTGTCCGCCATCTCCCACCGCTCCCGCGGGCCCAGAAGGTGCGGACGTTGATCCGGCGGGATTTTGAGGCGGTGTTTGAACGGTTCGACGCGGTGGTGGCGCCGACCACCCCGACGGTGGCGTTTCGGTTCGGGGAGAAAATCTCGGATCCGTTGACCATGTACCTGAACGATGTCCTGACGATTCCGGTGAATTTGGCCGGGCTCCCGGCGATCAGCGTCCCCTGCGGCCTGGTGGACGGCATGCCGGTGGGCCTGCAGGTGATCGGCAAGGCGTTTGACGAGGCGGCGGTGCTCCGGGTGGCTCACGCTTACGAGCAGGCGGCGGCGCTGCACCTGGAACCGGCGGGTCTGGCGGAAAGGGGGGGCGGCAACCATGGAATTTGAAACGGTGATCGGCCTGGAAGTGCACGTGGAACTGGCCACGAAAACCAAGATTTTCTGCGGGTGCTCGACGGAATTCGGCGCTCCCCCCAACACCCACGTCTGCCCGGTCTGCCTCGGCCATCCGGGGGTGCTGCCGGTGCTGAACCGCCGGGCTCTGGAGCTGGCCATGAAGGCGGCCTTGGCGCTGAACTGCCGGATCGCCCGGGAGAGCAAATTTGACCGGAAGAACTATTTTTATCCGGATCTGCCCAAGGCGTATCAAATCTCCCAGTACGACAAACCGATCGGCGAGCACGGGTATGTCGAGATCGAGACGGAAACGGGGACGAAGCGGATCGGAATCACCCGGGTGCACCTGGAAGAGGACGCGGGCAAGTTGATGCACGGGGCGGACGGGCTCCACTCGCTGGTGGATTTCAATCGGGTGGGGGTGCCGCTGATCGAGATCGTGTCCGAGCCGGACATGCGGTCGCCGGAAGAGGCCCGGGCGTACCTCGAGAAGCTGAAGGCGATCATGCAGTATTGTGAGATCTCGGACGTGCGGATGGAGGAGGGGTCGCTGCGCTGCGACGCCAACATTTCCCTGCGCCCGGTCGGGGCGACGGAGTTCGGGACGAAGACGGAGATCAAGAACATGAACTCGTTCCGCAATGTCCAGCGGGGGCTGGAGCACGAGCAGGAGCGGCAGCGGGCGATTTTGGCGTCAGGGGGCCAGGTGGTCCAGGAGACCCGACGGTGGGACGAGGCGGCGGGGCAGACGCAGCCGATGCGCAGTAAAGAGGAAGCGCACGATTATCGGTATTTTCCCGAGCCGGACCTGGTCACTTTGGTCATCGACGACGCGTGGGTGGAGCGGGTGCGGGCGACGATTCCGGAGCTGCCCGATGCGCGCAGGCGGCGGTTCATGGAGGTGTACGGGCTGCCGGCCTACGACGCCGGGGTGCTGACGGCCTCCCGGGGGGTGGCGGACTTTTTCGAGGAGACGGCGAAGCACGCCGGCGATGCGAAAGCCGTGAGCAACTGGATGATGGGGGAGTTGCTCGGGCACATGAACCAGAGCGGCCTGGAGATCGGGGATGTGAAAATCACGCCCCGAGGGCTGGCCCGGTTGATCGGCCTCATCGAGAACGGGACGATTTCGACGAAGATCGCGAAAACGGTGTTTTCGGAGATGTTCGCCTCGGGGAAAGACCCCGAGGCGGTGATCGAAGAGAAAGGTCTGGTGCAGATCAGCGACGAGGGAGCCCTGGGGGCTCTGGTGGACAAGGTGATCGAGGCGAACCCGAAATCGGTGGCCGATTACCGGGGCGGGAAGGAGAAGGCGCTCGGCGCGTTGGTCGGCCAGGTGATGAAGGAGACGAAGGGGAAGGCCAATCCGCAGGTGGTGAACAAGCTGCTCCGGGAGCGGCTGGGATAAGCGGCGAGAGGCGACGGCAGGTGTGGTGCCCGGCACTTGGGATAGCGGCCTGCTCTGGGCCGCGTTCGCCCGCGAGGAAGGTCCGGGTGGATCTGAAACTTGCCGAAACCGAACGGCGACCGGCGGGGAATGTGCCGAACGAGGGGATGGTGAGGGAAGGCCGTGGCGGCGGAAGGACGATTTTTTGAGGCGATTGCGCCGTATTATGACGCGTGGATGGATTGGGACCGGCGGCTGGCCGAAGAGATTCCGTTCGTGGAGGGACGGCTGCCGAGCCGGGGCCCGGCGTCGGTGTTGGACGCCGCCTGTGGGACGGGGCACCGGGTGCGGGCGCTGGCGGACCGCGGCCACGAGGTCGTGGGGGCCGAAGGGGAGGAGGTATTGGTGACCCGGGCTCGGGAACTGTACGGCGGTTTGACCGTTCACCATGTCCCCCTCGCGGAACTGACCCGGGCGGTGAAGCCGGGATCGATGCAGGTGGTGATCTGCGGCGGCAATGCCGCGGTGATCGGCCGGAGCCAGGCGGAGTTGGAGCAAGGACTGAGTCGCATGTTCGATGCGCTGGCGCCCGGGGGCCACTTGGTCCTGGAGACGGACAACCTGGCCAAGGTGGTGCGCCGAAAGCTGCGCTTTTTGCCGCTGCGGCAGGGCCGGCTCGATAACGGGAGCGGGGAGCTGCTCCTCCTCGGGCAATACGAGTGGAACGGCGCGGGGATTCTGTATCATTTAATGGTGCTGCGGCGGGGGACGGGGGAGGAGTGGGCGATGACCGTTCATTCTTCCGAGGTGCTGTCGCTGGAGCACAGCGATCTGGTTCCGATGCTCCGGGAGACGGGGTTTCACGACATTCGTTTGTACAGCGATTATGCCGGCGGAGAGTTTTTGCCCCTGGAGAGCGACCGGCTGATCGTGACGGCCCGGCGGCCGGAGTGAGGGCGGCG
>JASBVV010000032.1 GCA_029960885.1 Kyrpidia sp.
TCGCTGATTTCCCGGGAAATCGCGTTGTCCCGGGTGTTTGTGGCGGCGTTTACGGTGGGATTGCTGGTGTCCGCGGTGGCGCTGCTCATGCACCGGTGGCCTGCGGCGGCGCGGAAAACCGCTTTGGCGGCGGCCGCCCTGGTGTGGATCGGGACGGCGACGGCGTATGTCCCGTATGGTCTGTGGTGGAAAGATCTGTATGCCGCTCGGGCGTCGGCCGAGCAAGCGGCCGGCAGCAATCCGGAACAGCGCCCTCCGGCCGCTTCCTTTCCCGTGGAGTCGTATGCCATCGCTCTGCACCGGGAGCCGGACGATGTCCTGAACGGAGCGGCCGATCTCACCTTTCGGACGGCGGACCTGGGACCCGGGCAAACGGTGACGTTTACGCTGAACCGACTGTTCACCGTCAACCGTGTGGTGGTCAACGGGCAGCCGACGACGGTGGAACGGGACGGCGATCATTTCACGGTGGGGCGATCGGCGTTCGGGCCGTCGACGGGGTCCGCGACGATGCACGTAGAATACCGGGGCCGGGTGTATGATTGGTTGGTCGGTCAGGGCGAACGGCTTGCCGCGTTTGTACGGGGGAAAGATGTCTACCTGCCGTATACCCAAGGGTGGTACCCCTTGCCGGGCCGCATGTACCTGAAGATGCAGTATCCGGGCTGGGTCCAACTCAGTACTCCGGATGATGACTCCATGATGGCCCGGCTGCAGACTTCGGGATACCGCGTGGCGATCAGCGGGTTCGCGGGGCCGGTTTATGCGAATGTGGAAGGGCGGCCGGGGCCCGGAGGGACCACCGTGTTTTCCGGCGACCGCCTGGACGGCGTCTCGCTGTTCGGCGGGTCGATCACGGAAGTGCGGGCTTCGGAGGGCGGGTCGGCGGTGGTGTGCAGCCCTTCGAATGTGATGGAGGCCCTGCGTTTTGCAGCGAGGGTGGATCAGGCGAGAACCTATTTTCAAACTTGGCTGAACCCGTCGGCGAACCGGGCCCGGAGGGTCGTATACCTGCCGGTGCCGCCCTTTGGTGCGGTGGGGGATTATCCGGGCACCTTCTTCAGGCTCAGCGGGGACAGTTTTATCACCGGGGAAGGCCAGTACCACAATCTGGACGATTACCGGCTGGCCGAGGTGATGTCGGGGTGGTTGTTCGGGGATCTGTATCTTCGGGTATCAATGCCGTATGATCAGGCGGGCGGTGAGCCGGGACAGCACTCGCTCACCCAGGACATTCGCCGTGCGCTGATTTATGTCGGCTTGCAGGAGGGGTTGAAGATACCGCCCGGGCAAGCGGCGTCCGCCGCAGGTCCGATGGACGACGCGGTCCGCCGCCCCATCGACGGTGCCCTGGCCGCCGGGCGGGTGGACCAGGTGAAGCGGGTGCTCAAGGGATTTTATGATCGGGGGTTGTCGATGAGCCCCGGTCCGCATCCGACCTTGCCGGTGATCTCGCTCCAGGACTGGCTGAGGGCGTGGGAGGTGGCGCCGTGACCCTGTGGCTGCGGGAATGGCGGGGGCTCCGATCGGCGACGGCGGCGGTGATCGCCGGATACGGTTTTCTGCTCCTCCTCTCCTTGATTCTGTCGGACAAGCCGAGGAATGTGTTTTACTATAATGAAATGGGGATGGTTCCTCCTGCGGTGATGACGGCGGTTCTCTTGTTTCAGCGGGAGCTGGCGGGGAACCAGATGGAACTGCTCGCCGTGTGCCCGGCGTCCTTGGCCGGGATGGTGGTGCGAAAAGCGGTGTGGGCCCTGGGGTTGGTCCTGGTGTTCCACGTTCTCTGGACCCGGGTGTATCTGTGGAAATTCGAAGAGATGGTTGCACCGATGTATTCCTTTTCGGAGCACGTGTTCAAACCGATGCCGGTCACCGAGGCCGAGCTTTTGGCCTTGGCCGTCCCCGAGTACCTGGCGGGGGCGGGAGTTGCGATGCTGGCGATGATCGCATTCAAACGGGCATTCGCCGGACTCCTGGTCGGCTTTGGGTTTTGGCTGCTGGAGAGCCTGGAAGGTGCGGGGATGGGGAGCGCCGCCCTGTTCACCGTCCACCTGCCGCCCGGCGTGCCGCCGATGGTGAACCGCCTGGCATGGGCGGCGGTGGGGCTCGGATGTATGGGAGTGGCGGCGGTCTGGGCGGAGCGTCGGGAGCGATGGATCGCCTCGGACACGCCGGAGTGAAGCTCGAGGGAATCCGAGCGCGGTTTTGGGGGCGGCGGTATGCACCGCCCCACCCCCTTTCCAAAAAGGCCGGGGCGGCGGAAAGGAGAGAGAAAATGCAGAGCGACGAGGAGCTGGCCCGGGCATTCGCCGGGGGGAGTGTCACGGCTTTTGAAGCCTTGGTCTATCGGTATCATCGTCCGCTTTTAGCCTATGTACAGCGCCTTTTGGGGCGGGAACAACCGGCGGAGGATTTGGTGCAGGAAACCTTCTTTCGGTTTGTGCGGCAGGTGCGGGAAGGTCGGGTGCCGGATCGGATCCGTCCATGGTTGTACCGCGTCGCCGGAAACCTCTGCCGGGATTATTGGAAGGCGGCCGAGCGGCGGTGTGATCGAGGCCTGCCTGAGGGATGGGGCGAGCGTCACGGGGAGCGCCCCACGGTGGCGGACATCTATGAACGCTTGGAAACGCGGCAGCAAATTCGCAGTGCGCTGGATGAGCTTCCGGATGTCCAGCGCCGGATGGTGGTGTTGCGGTTTTACCATGATTTTACTTATCAGGAGATCGCCGATGTCCTCGAGATGCCGGTCGGCACGGTGAAGGCCTATCTGTTCAAAGCGCTTCGCCGGCTCCGGGACACCTTGGAGAACTCGGAATCGTCGTCCCGGACGGGAGGGGATTGGGTTGCGCGGTGGCAAGCCTGACGCCGGGGGACCGGTGGATCGGGAGTTGGCTGATCTCGAAAAGTTGGTGAGCCCCCGCTTGGCTCCGTATCCGGTCAGGGAAGCGACGGCCGAGGAGAGCCGGCGTCTCGCTGAGCGGGTCTTGCTCAGGGCCCAGGCGGAGGAGGATGCAGGTCTGCCCAAGGCCCGGCTCATTCGGTGCAAAGCGCGGGTCGCCCCGTCGCTGTGGACTCAGGTCCGCCTGCAGATGGGGACCTACGGGGCGGGGTTCTGGATCATCAGTCTCGCCCTGTTCGCTCTGTTGGTTTTAGCCTCCACCGGCAGGCCGGCGGTGCCGGGCGAGCAGCCCGCGAATCTGTTTTCCCTGGTTTTTCCGGGATACGTACTGGCTTCCATGACGTACGGGCATCTGTCCGGGAACCGCGGCATGCGCCTGGTGGAAAGTGTGACGTCCTTTCCCCCGGCGTTGATCTGGCTGACCCGGATCCTGATTGTGGCTGGGATGAACATCGTTCTCGGATTGGTGGGGACCGGATATCTGGCGCTGACGGTTCGCGGGGTGCAACCGCTGCCTTTCTTATTGCAGTGGCTGTCGGCGGTTTTCGCCGTGTGCGGATTTGTGGCCTGGGTGCTCTTTCACAAGGGATTTCGCCGGGCCCTGGTCGCCGGGCTCGCCGTCTGGGCGGTCACGGTGGGGGGACAGCAAGGGCTGTTGTGGACGGGATTCGATTGGAACGGCTGGGTTCAGGGAGTTTGGCTTCTCCTGGGATTCGCGTTGGGTGTGGCGGCTTGGCGCAGAGGGTGCAAATCTATGGATGTACGGCAGCGCCCGATCATCTAGGGGCGTCGGGACGGTCGGCCCAGGAAGGCGGGGGCGGCGGTCTGCCGGACGTTGTTTCCGATTGTGATGATCAGAAAACCAGCGCCGCAAACCTCTGACCGTGTAAAGTGAGGGATCATCCATGATCATCCTCGAGGACGTCCGGTACATCCGAGGGCGGTTCTGTCTAGAGATCTCCGGCTCCCTTGGGTTGGGGCCCGGACTTGTCCTTGTCGTCGGCCCGAACGGAGCGGGGAAATCCACCCTTCTCGAAGTGCTGGCCACGGCTGCGCCGCCGGACGACGGGGAGATTCGGTACGACGGACAGAGGCTCGCCGGGGATCTGCCGGGGATCCGCGGACGAATCGGCTACCTTCCGGCAAAACTCGAGCCGTATGGACACATGACCCCTATCCGTTTTCTCAAGTATATGGCGCATCTCAAAGGCGTGGACCCCGGGCCGGAGGTGGAGCGGATATTGGGACAAATGGGGCTCGGCCCGGTTCGAGACGTCAAAATCGCCAGGCTCTCCAGAGGAATGCACCAGCGGTTGGGCATCGCCCAAGCTTTGCTCGGTTTCCCCGACATTCTGTTCCTCGATGAACCCCTGATTCATTTGGACAGCCCTGAGCGGCGCGAGGTGATCCGATTTTTGACCCGATATGCGTGCGGACGCACGGTGGTTGCCGTCAGCCACGAACTCGACGAGTGGGACGGGGTGGATACCATCCTGTGGCTGGAGGATGGACGGCCGGCGTTTTGCGGTCCTCCGGCGGTGTGGACCTCGGGGTTGTCGCAAGCGGTGTGGTCGGGAGTCGTGAAGCCGGACCGATTGGCCCGGCTGGATCCGGCGCGGCTGTTGCGCTGTCGGCGGGAGGGGCAGCATGTCGCTGTGCGCCTGTTTGCTCCGGAGTGCCCGGAGGACGGGTTTCGAAGGGAGGCACCCACCCTGGAGGAAGCGTATGTGATCCGGCGGTGGGAGCGCGGGAGGCCGGCCGGGCATTCTGCGGTGTGAGCCGTTGTTTTGGCCCCGCCCGCCGGGTGTAGGACTGTCGGCCCCTTTCCCTTGACCGACGACCCGGGTTGCCGGTCTCCGGCCGTCCGGTCCGTCAGCCGCCGGACATACGCTGGGTCCGGGGCCGCGACCAGCCCCCGGAGCCACTTACTGCCGTTGATGGTGACCGCCTCGCCGTGGATACCGGGAACGGGCGACCCGGGGAAGCGGCGATCCCAGCGGCTGTCTCACTTTGCGCTGGGCAGGGCGTCCCATTGCGCCTCTTCCTGTGGCTTGATCCGTGTCACCCCTTCGTCTCCCGGCATGAGAGGCCGGCCGGTTTTCACCACATAGCGGAGCCAGGCGCCGGCCATCCACGAGGTGACCAACGCCAACATCACCAGAACCGCGAACAATCGCTCGTTGATGATCCCCAGCGAATATGCCACCGTGGACAGGACGATGCCCGGTCCGCCCCGGGCGTTCATGGCGGCGGCCAGGTTCAGTCCGGTGAGCCGGTTCAGCCGGATCAGCCGACAGGTGCCGTATACCACCGCGCTCTGAATCATCGTGGCAAAGAGAAGGTACATCAGAAAAAAGCCCACGGGAAACTGTTTGGCCAAGTCCAATTGAAGTCCGACCATGGCGAAGTAAAGGGGGATAAAAAACGAAAACGAGATTCCCCGGATGCTGTTGTCCAGCCGCTCCAACAAATGCGGCGGCAGCGTCAGTTTGACGGCGATGCCGGCCAGCAGAGCGCCGAACATCACGTCCACCCCGAGATACCCGGCGAGCAGGGCGAGAAAAAGGAGAATGGCAAGGATATACCCGAGAAAAGACGTCCGGGCGAGAATGTTGAGTTTATGGCCGTTTATCCGCCGCAGGAGGTGCGGGAGGGCGAACAAACAGACAGCGATGAATCCCAGGGTGATGCCCGTGGTCCGCAGGACGGTCGCCGGTCCCTGGGTGCCCGGGGACTCCGCCGTTCCGGCCGCCACCGCCAAAGCCACCCATAACAATGTATCGTGGATTCCGGCAACGGCCACCACCAATTTCGCGAAGCGGGTGTGCATCACTCCCAGGTCACAAAGAATTTTGGAGATGACCGGGATCGACGTGACGGCGATGGAGATCGCCACCACGATTTTTAGAGCGATCAAGCTCCGGGCGGGCCCCAAAAGTTCGGAGGGGTCGAACAATCCGGTGAACAACCACCCGGCGGCAAAAGGCAGGATGGTCGATGCCGCGATGACCGCCGCTGCGACCGCCGCATCTTCCCGGTCGAATTTCGGCTGGACCTTCAGGCCCGAGGTGAACATGAGAAAAATCAGTCCCAATTGGTACACGAACCCGAGGATTTTTCCTTCAAATGGGAAAGTATGGAACAGCCGGTGAAACAGATCGGGGGACAGGTGCCCCAACAGGGTGGGCCCGAGCAGCAAGCCCCCGGCCACTTCGCCGATCACCCGGGGGATGGCCAGTCGTTCGGCCAGAGATCCCAACACATTGGCGGTGACCAACAGCGCGAGCAGGCTGAGGAGAAGTGTCGTCATCTCCGCGGCGTTCAAACCCATGATCATTCGCCCTCCCATTTCGTCGGATTTTTTGCTGATCGCATGTTGCGCTTGACACCATATTCCGGGACAAGGATCCGGGGACAGGGCGGACTTCCCTGAACACCGACACATTTTTCGAGGTCGGGGAAAGGCGGAAGTTTTGAATCGGCAGAAGGGATTGACCGAGCGGACGTCGAATAGGGAACAAGGGTACCGGCTTTGAAGCCGGAGGCCGATTCTGTCGAATTCCGGGAAGGAGGCGTCGTCGTTGTGAAGGCGGTCCGCGGGGTGATCGATTATCTGGCGGCGGGTGGAGTATCGTACATTTTCGGGATTCCGGCCGGTTCCGTAAATGCGTTTTTCGATGAACTCTACGACGTGGCGGAGATCGAACCGGTGGTCACGAAGCACGAGGGAGCGGCCGGCTATATGGCCGCGGCGTATGCCAAGGCGACGGGTCATCTGGGTGTCTGCATCGGGTCGAGCGGCCCGGGCAGTACGAATCTGTTGACCGGAGCCGCCAATGCCGTTCGCGAACATCTCCCGGTATTGTTTTTGACCGGGCATGTGCCGGTGGACACCATCGGACGGAATGCGTCCCAAGAATTCGACAGTGAGGCGGTGTATCGACCTCTGGTCAAGTACAGCGTGACTGTTAAAAAACCGGAAGATTTGGTCGATGAGGTGGCGAAGGCGGTGTCCGCAGCGCTGTCCGGGGTTCCGGGACCGGCTCACGTGGCGATGCCGATCGACGTCCAGTTGGCGGATATCGATGGGGTACCGGTGCCCGAGTTCCCCCGGAGGGAGAAAATCCTCCCGGACGAGGCGGCGGTTCGGGAAGCCGCGAAGAGACTGGCGGGGTCGCCCCGGGGGTGTGTGTTTGTGGGGCAAGGGGCCCGGGGGGCTGTCGCGGAGGTGATCGAAACCGCGGAACTGCTGCAGTGGCCCATTGTGACGACCCCCCAGGCCAAGGGGCTGATTCCCGAATCCCACCCCGGATACAGAGGGGTTTACGGTTTTGCCGGACACGAACGGGCGGCGGAGTTGATCAACGATCAGCCTGGAGGAACACTCCTCATCGTCGGTTCCAGTCTGGGGGAAACGGCCACGAGCAACTACAGCAACGCGCTGACCGATCGGCGGTTTGTCGTACAGATTGATTTTGACCCCACGGTGTTCGGCCGCACCTATCCCTGCGACATTCCGTTGTGCGGGGACGCCGACGTCACCCTGAGCCGGCTCAATCAAGAGCTGCGGGAGTTCGGGCTCACACGTCATCCGCACACGCCCCGTCCGGTGGATATCGATCCCGTGCCGCCGGAGTTTCAGACACAAAACGTCCTTCTGGAGCTGCAGCGCCAACTTCCCCGCAATACCCGATTCACCGTGGACATCGGTGAACATATGTCCTATGTGATCCATCACATGCGCGTGCTCGATTTTGATTCTTATGACATCAATGTTCATTTCGGTCCCATGGGCATCGCCATCGGTTCGGCCCTGGGGTATGCCCTGGCGGATCCGACCCGTCCGGTGGTGTGCATCACCGGGGATGGGTGCTTCTTCATGCACGGGATGGAGGTGCTGACCGCCAAGGAATACCGTCTGCCCATCCTTTTCGTCGTGATGAACAATGCCCGGTTGGGCATGGTGCACCATGGCCATCTGTTGCAATACCATCGCGCCCATGCTCGTTTTCAACAGGCTCCCGTCGACATTGCGGGATTGGCCCGCCACATGGGTGTGCCGAGTGTACGGGTGGAGAGGTTCCAGGATCTGATGGACGGACGGCTGGATGGCCTCATGCAGGCCGAAGGACCGGCGGTGGTGGATGTCGCGTTGATCGACGATCAAGTGCCGCCCATGGGTGATCGTGTGAAGTTCCTTTCATCCTTTGGTCGGTAGGCGGAATAAGCTCCCCGGTTTTCCCATACATGACAAGTCGGTTTCCAGGTCTCTTTGGTTCTGGTGGTGACGGGGATCGACCGGGAGGAGAACCTCTACGGTGGTCCCCTTTCCCACCTCACTTTGAAACCGCATTTCTCCTCCGTGGGACTCAATGATCTGATAACTCATGGTCAGACCGAGTCCGACTCCCTTTTCTTTGGTGGTAAAAAAAGGTTCACCCAAACGGGGCAGTCTGTCGGAAGGAATGCCGGTCCCCTCGTCGACGATCCGAATGCGGATGGTGCGATCCCCGGCCATCCGTGCCTGAATGAGGATTTGCCCGCCGTCCGGCATGGCCTCTATGGCATTTTTAAGGAGATTCACAAACACCTGTTTCAACCGGTTGTCATCGCAGTGAATCCGGGGAATAGAGGAATCGCAGTCGGTGACGATCTGCACGTTGTTCAGTATCGCCTGGGTGCGCAACAGGGCCGCCACCGTCTCGATCAATGTCCGGAGGTCGTGAAACTGAAACTGGACATCCACCGGTTTGGCCAGGATCAACAGCTCGTTGATGATCAGTTCGATCCGGTCCAGCTCGGATAACATAATGTGAAAATACTCTTCTTTACTGTTCGCGTTGGACTGCAAGAGTTGAATGAACCCTTTGAGGGCGGTCAGCGGGTTTCGAATTTCGTGGGCGACCCCCGCCGCCAACTGTCCCACCACCGAGAGCTTTTCCGATTTTAACATGAGTTCCTCGGAACGCTTGCGGTCGGTGACGTCCTTGAAAACCACAACGGCTCCTTGGATCCGGCCGTTCTCCCGCATCGGGGTGCTGATGTAATCCACCGGAAAGGTGGAGCCGTCCTTTCTGCGAAACAGTTCATCGTTCACCTGGCTGGGAATGCCCGTGCGGATGGGTGCCAGGATGGGGCAGGCGGCCAATGGGCAGTCTTGGCCTTCCGACTTGCCGTGCCAGAAAATATCATGTTGGAGCCGGCCGATGATCTCAGTCTGATCCCAGCCGACAAGCCTGGCGGCGGACGGATTGCAGAAGGTGATCCGGCCCTCCGCATCCAATCCGTAGATCCCCTCGGTGACCGAGTCGAGAATCAGCGTGGTCCGCTCGGTCAGGCGCCGCAGTTCCTCCACCAGATTCTCCAGCATGCGGTTCTTTTCTTCGAGCTCCGTGGTTCGCTGGTGAATGATCGTTTCCAATTGCTCCGTCCGGAGGGTGTTCGACAGCGCGGTGGCCGTTGCGTCTACAATGGACTCGGCCAGGCGCATTTGCGCTTCGGTATAGGTGCGGGGCACGCCGAGGCTGACTACCGCCACCACCCCGAGAACGTCTCCGGCCACCACCAACGGGATCATGTAGACGCCCCGGATTCCGAATCGCCGGCATGCTTCATGGTTGGGTCTGGGGTCTTTCTCGACATCCGGGACGAGTGCGGATCGTTTGTTCCGGATGACGTCCTGGAACAGAAGATCCTCTTCATAATTGAGTCGGAGTTTTTGATGGACCGCCTTCCAATCCTGCTCCGTCCAATCGGCATGGCGGCTTAATCTCACCGGCCGGAATCGGGCGCCGACGGCGTCGGCGATGTGAATCCCGATGTTTTGGTTGTTCAGGGCTTGTCCGACGAAGCGGAAGCAGACGTTGAGCACTTCCTCGGTGGACATGCACGAGGAGAGATCATGGAGAGCGTCGACCAGAAGCTGTTTTTCCGACAGCAGCGTCTGAGTGTGCGTCAACAGGTTGGCATTGCGCAGGGCGACGGCGGTCATGTTGACATAAGCGGTGATCGTTTCGATCTCTTCGCTGCTCAGGTACATGGGTGAACCGTGATTGAACAAAAAAACGAGGCCAAAGAGTTCGTTATCAAAGGAAATGGGCACGACCAGCAATGATTTCATTTGAAATCGATGAATCACTTCGCGATCCGGCCGAGGATCGAGGGAGGTGTCCGGTATGTACAGCATCTTTTTTTCCGCCACAACCTGGGCGATGAGCGTGTCGTTGGACGGGTCGGCCACCAACTGGTCCAGGGTGACCCCCGCGATTTGGTCGGGCTTGCCCACAAAACCGCGGAAGGTGCCGTCGGGTTGGGCCAGATAGATGCCCACCGCGGTGCACTGGATGATCTCTTCGGAGATCGCCGTCACAACATGTTCGAGCACCGATCTCAGGTCGAACTTCGAATTGATCAATTGGGTGATCTGGGCCAGCCGCAGGTATCGGGTCTGATCAGACATGTCCACCCACTCCTGTCTACATTTGTGTGAAGACAGCGAACACAACAGCGCAGTCGGGCACCGAAAGAAGTTGATAAAACTATGATACAACATTTTGAAGAATACCTGCATCCTCACTGATGACGGACGAGGAGGAGAGGGGCGCCGGTCACCTCTCTTTGAGCATATCAAAAAGCGTCATTGGTTGGCATCCGCGTTCTCAGAATTCTCCCGGGAGACAAAAAGTTTGACGGGCAAAAGCGGGAGGAATGCCCTTGGACGGCCAGAACGTGTAAGATAGGATTGACAGAGAAGAAGCCCCTCTGTCGGCGCCGTTCCGGGGACGGGGCGACGGGCGGCCGCAGTCTTCGGGCGACCGACTTTTCGGGCATGCCGGGATTCTCATCGGCATTTGTCGGCCATACAAACGGGAATTCAGGGAGAGTGATGAGGATGCACGTTTGGCAAGAGTTGGGGAGTCAGTTGGAACAGTTTGTGCGTACTGAAACGTTTCCCCTGGGGATCAAGGTGATCCGGAACCCGGACGAGGTTCCGGCCAAAGCCAAGCGTCCGAAGCGAGATTTCGGGGAAAGGCTGACGATCTGCCAGGGCATCTCCATCGCCAGGCGGTACGGTTGGACGATGGCCATAGGGCCGGAGGATCTGTCGTGCCCCATTGCCGCCGTGGCGTTTGGGTTTGAGCCGTCCCTGCCGTATTATGAAGAAGGCAATCTGGCCTGCGGGATGTACACGGAGAGTCTCGAGGCGGGTGCCCGGAGCGAAGTAGAAGTGCCCAAGTTCACGCCTGAGGAGAGCGGCATTGTGGTGGCGGGTCCCCTCACCCGGCTGGAGGTGGAACCCGACACGGTCTTGGTGTATGGGAATTCGGCCCAGGTGATGCGGTTGGTGGCCGGGGCGCTGTACAAAACCGGGGGATCGCTTCCGTCGCAGTTTTCGGCCCGGGCGGACTGCGCCGACATCGTGATTCGCACGGCGCAGACCGAAAAGCCCCAAGTGATTCTCCCTTGTTACGGAGACCGGCTGTTCGGGCAAACCCAGGATCACGAAATGGCCTTCACCCTCCCGTATCGCGACCTGCCCGCCCTACTGGAGGGATTGCGGGGTACGCACAAGGGCGGCGTCCGCTACCCCATTCCTCATTATCTGCGGTACGAGGCCAGGTTCCCGGCCACTTATGAGAAATTGCAATTGTTGTTTGAGGAGGAAAAGTCCCGGACGGTGACTTCTTGATTCAGTGGCGGTGCCATTCCCGATCCAGGGCGAACATGTCCTCTTCATCATGGGGAGATTCGGGACATTCCACCTGGACGGTGACGTGTCCGATGCCGAAGCGGCCGGCGGCGACGGCCTCCACCTCCTGAATGATGCGCTGGGTCTCGGCCACTGTGAGACAGCCGTCCACGACCAGGTGGACGCTCATGGCGTGGCGGTTCGACGATAGACTCCAGATGTGTAAATCATGGAGGCTGCGTATCCCCGGAATTTCCCGGATGGCCCCGGCCACCTGGCTGAATTCCACCGAAGGCGGAGTGGCCTCCATGAGCACCAGGCAGGCATCCCGGGTGACCCGCCACGCCCCGACGGCGACGGTCAGCGCGATCAACACGCTGATGATCGGATCCACCGCCAACCACCCGGTTTGCATGATGATCAGCGCACCGACGATGACTCCGGCGGAGGCGGCGGCGTCGCCCAGTACGTGAAGCATGGCGCTGCGAATGTTCAGATTGTGGGAAGCGCCCCGCATCCCCCAGCCGATATACAGGTTGATCACGACGCCGACGGCCGCGGTGGCGAGCAGCACGGCGCTGTTGACCGGCTCCGGATGGGTGAACCGCCGATAAGCCTCGGTGCCGATCACGACGGCGATGACGATCAGCGTCAGCGCGTTGAACAAAGCGGCCAGGATCGCCGTTCGATGATAGCCGAAGGTCATCGAGCCGGTGGGCGGGCTTTGGGCTTTCCGCACCGCCCACCATGCGAGAAACAACGAGAAGACGTCGGTGAGCATGTGCACGGCGTCGCTGAGCAGAGCCAGACTATTGGCCCAGAGTCCACCGGCGATCTCCGCGAGTAGGACGAGAAACGCCAAGGTCAAGGCTTGTTTGAGTTTGTCCTCGGCGATGTGCACATGGTGGGCCTCGCCGGGGGCGTGATGGTGTTGCATAGGTCCCAGTCTCCTTCAACGCATGTTTCCCAGAGGGCGAGAACGCGGCACCCACCGGCCCCGCGTTATTCTCCCGGCCGGTCGGGTGCGAATTTATATCCCACTCCGAAGACCGTCACCACATAAGTCGGTTTTTTCGGGTCGGGCTCGATCTTTTGTCGCAAATTCTTCACATGCTGATCAATGGTCCGCTCGTCGCCCTCGTAGTCGAACCCGCCGATTCTCGCAATCAATTCCTCCCGGGTGAACGGGCGATCGGGGCGGCGGGCGAGGGTCAGCAGAAGGCGATACTCAAACGGCGTCAAGGGGATTCGCTTGCCGCTCCGGTAGACTTCTTTTCGTCCGTCGTCGATGACCAGCTCCCCGTCGCGGAAGGTCACGGTGTCCGCCAACAGCTCGTCCGTCGAGACCCGGCGGAGAATGGCCCGGACCCTGGCGACCAATTCCCGGGGGCTGAACGGTTTGGTCAAGTAGTCGTCGGCGCCGAGGGATAGCCCGTTGACGCGGTCCATTTCGCCGGATTTTGCCGTGAGCATGAGGATGGGGATCGACATGTGGGCGCGTATCCGCCGGCACAATTCTTCCCCCGCCATGTCCGGCAGCAGGAGATCCAGGATGACCAAGTCCACCGGTTGCCGGGTCAAGAGGTTCCAGGCCTCGGCGCCGCCGGCTGCCTGAAGCGGCCGATACCCCGCTCTCTCCAGATACGAAGCGACCACATCGCGCAACTTCCGTTCGTCTTCAACGACCAATACCCATCGTTGCCTCCGCCGTTCCACGGCCTTCTTCCCACCCTTCCGACGCTCGGCCGTCGTCTCGCACTAGGAATATGGTACCATACCTGTACTTCGTGCACAGCGGAAAGGGTGACGGCAAATGGTTCGTTTCCAAAGCCTGCGCAGCCGCTTGACGATGCTTTTTCTCGCTGTGGCGGCGGGAAGCGCGCTGGTGACCAGCCTGATCGTCCTCATCGAGGCCCATTACCATTTTCGCCTATATGAAAGGCAGGTGGAGACCGGGGGATACGCGGAACACGCCCTGAATGTTCATCTGGAACAAGCGTTGCAGCAGTCGGTGGCGTGGACGGCGGTCGGGATGGTGGTTCTCGCGGCCGCAGTGAGCTTTTTTGCGGCCAAGCGGATCGCCGGGCCCCTGGCGGAGATGACGCGCAGCGCCGAGCGGATGACCGCCGGAGAACTCGATGTGCGAACGGCCGTTGTGGGCCGGGATGAGGTGGCGGGTCTGGGGCGGGCGCTGAACCAGTTGGCCGAGGCACTCTCTCGTCAGGAGGCGTCGCGCAAGACGATGACCGCGGACATTGCCCACGAACTGAGAACGCCGTTGGCGACGCTAAAAAGCCACATTGAAGCGTTTTTGGACGGCGTGTGGGAGCCCGATTCAGCGCGGCTTCGCAGTTGCTATGAAGAGATCGAGCGGTTGACCCGGTTGGTGAGGGATGTGGAGGAACTTGCGAAACTGGAAGCCCCGGACTTTCGTCTGCAGCCGGAGGAGGTCGATTTATGCGGCGTGGCCGCCCGGGCCGTCGATTTGTACCGGCCGGGATATGTGCAAAAAGGTGTTGAACTTTTCTTCGAATGCGGCGGGCCGGTGCGGGTGACGGCGGATGGGGAGCGGCTGATTCAGGTGATGGCGAACCTCCTGTCCAACGCCCTCAAAGCGACGCCGCCGGGTGGGCGGGTGACGGTGAGCGTTGGCTCGGACGCCGGTCGGGGCGTGATTCGGATTCAGGACACCGGAAAAGGGATTCCCCCGGAGGAGATCTCGAAAGTGTTCGAACGGTTTTATCGTCTGGAAAAAGGCCGCTCGAATGGTGAAGGGTCGGGCATCGGCTTGACCATCGTCCAGCGGTTGGTCGAGGCGCACGGCGGAAGGGTGTGGATGGACAGCGAGCCGGAAGGCGGAACCACGGTCCGGGTTGAACTCCCTGCCCGGCGCTCTTCATGGGATCTTCACAAGTCCCCTGTACCCTAAAGGGGAAGTTCTTTGGGATAGGGGGTTCATGCCATGAAGATCCCGAGGCGCGGGTGGCGGCCCTTTCTGGCGGCGGTCGCCGCCCTGGTGGTCCTGGGGGGGATTTGGGCCGCTTATCGGCACTCTGCGGGTTCTTCGCGTCCGGCGGAGGTTTCCGGCGCGACAGTGGTCGAGTCCACCGATGACCAGGGACGGCCGCTGAAAACCTGGACGATTGTCGCCAAACCCGCCCGTTGGGAAATGGCCCCGGGGGTGAGCGTCCAGGCACTCACCTACGGGGGGACCGTTCCGGGGGCGACCATTCAAGTCAATCAAGGGGATCATGTGCGGGTGAAACTGATCAACCAGTTGCCCGTGCCGACCTCGATCCACTGGCACGGCTATCCCGTGCCGGCCGCGATGGACGGTGTGCCGGGCATCACCCAGGACCCCGTACAACCGGGGCAGAGTTTTGTGTATGATTTTGTGGCTGAAGTGCCGGGCACCTATTGGTATCATTCGCACATGGACAGCGCCAATCAGGTGGACCAAGGGTTGTATGGCCCGTTGATCGTCCTTCCGAAACAGGTTCCTGGGGATGAGAAAACGGACCGCGATTATACCCTGGTCTTCGATGAATGGTCCACGATGATGGGTGGGGCCGGCCAAACCATGATGGATCACGCAGGCATGGGCATGGGGCAAGGGACGATGGGGATGGCACACGATGGGATGCCCATGAACGGAAATGGGCCCGGGGGTCCGCCCGCACCGGATTCGCCCCTCCAGCAGCCCGGCTTCGCCATGGATCATGATCAAATGATGAAAATGATGTACAACATCTACACGGTGAACGGCCGGTCGGGCCCCAGGATCGCCCCGCTTGACGTGAAGCCGGGCGAGAAGGTTCGGCTGCGGTTGATCAACGCAGGATATCTCACACACCTCGTGCACCTTCAGGGTCAACCGTTTCGCATAGTGGCCACCGACGGGCGATCGACGACCACCTCGCCGGAGGTCACCGACAGAGCCTTGGCCATCGGAGCCGGTGAGCGATACGATGTGATTTTCACCGCGGCGCACAGTTTTGCCGTCGACCTCCACGACGGCACGCCGGCGGCGCAGAACGCGGTGATTCCAGTACGGGTGACCGGTGATGCGAATGCCCTCGCGGCCCCCGATCACGACCCGGTGCCCATCTTGGATATGACGACCTACGAAAAGGGGTCCGGGGTGCAAGGGACCGGAACCTGGAATGCATCCTACACCTGGCACCTGAATTCCGCTGTCATGGGCGGGCAACAGGTCTATACGATCAACGGGAAGGTCTGGCCCGACACCGATCCGATTCCGGTCAAGACCGGCGAGCGGGTGAAGGTCACACTGATCAACGACGGGCGCTCGGATCACCCGATGCATCTGCACGGTCATGTATTCCGGATACTGAGCCGCAACGGCGTTCCGGTTCAGGGGGACGTGGAAAAAGACACCCTTCTGGTGCGTCCCGGCGAGGCGTACGACATCGGCTTTGTCGCCGACAATCCGGGCATCTGGGTGTTCCATTGCCACGATCTGCATCATGCCGCCTCGGGGATGATGAGCGATGTGGAATACCGGGATTATCACAGTCCCTATCCCGTGGACAAGGCCAAAGCGGGGGAATGAAGCGAACAGCTCCGAGGGGGCGTCCCCCGGGCTGTTCATACGAAGACCACCGTTTTGTTCTTGTACGTTAGAATCCGATCTTCCAGGTGCCAGGCCACGGCCCTGGCCAGCACCACCCGTTCGATGTGCCGCCCGATCCGTTTCAGGTCCTCAATGCTGTCCCGGTGGTTCACCCGTTGAACGTCCTGTTCAATGATGGGACCCTCATCCAAATCGGCGGTGACATAATGAGCGGTGGCGCCGATGAGTTTGACGCCTCGATCGTACGCTCGTTCGTACGGGTTGGCCCCGACAAAGGCCGGCAAAAACGAGTGGTGGATATTGATGATGCGGTTCGGATAGGCCTGAACGAATCCGGGAGACAAAATCTGCATGTACCGGGCGAGCACCACCAGATCGACCCGGTGCTCCCGCAGGATCGCCAATTGCCGCTCCTCGGCCTCTCTCTTGGTCTCCCGGCTGACCGGCACGTGGTAAAACGGCAGGCCGAACGCGGCGGCGATCTCTCCGAGATCCGGATGATTGCTGATTACCGCCACCGGATCTCCCTGCAGATCCCCTGCCTCCCATTGCCACAGGAGCTCCCGCAGACAATGGTCCATTTTGGAGACGAAGACGGCAATCCGTTTGCGCTCCCGGGCGTATCGAATCTCCCAGTTCATCGCGAGCGGTTCGGCCACCCGGGCGAACTCTTCCTGAAGCCGGTGCCGACGGTCGGACAGGCCCGGCAGGTCGAACTCCACCCGCATGAACAGGCGACCTCTGTCCGGATCGGTGGAATACTGGTCCATCTGCACGATGTTGGCGTCAAGACTGTAGAGGAACTGCGAAACCGCCGCCACCACACCGGGGCGGTCCGGGCAGGACAACAGGATCCTCGCCCGGTCCGCCAAGATGTTCTCCGCCCGGGTGCGTGCGGTGCGCGGCCGGTCGGCGGGCGTCTGGCCGATGGTCAAAGCGCTTACCCCTTCCTCGCCGTAGGATCATTGATCTTCTAATACTAGACCATTTTGGCGTTCTTGTGTACCGGCGTCCAATCATGGGGCGGAAAGCAAGGTGCGCCTCGTTTCGGGCAGAAGTGGGATGGATCACACGATCTGCACCCGATAATCCCGCAGCCACTGATCCACCTGGATCAGGTAGGCGAACAGTTGGGGCAGGCGCATCAACTGGCCGAACCAGGGAATGTCGAACTCCTCTCCGGCTTTGAGCCATCTGGTGACGGTTTCACGGTCGATCAATGGCCGGAGGGGAGAGGAGGGGTCTGCCAGCACCTCTTCCAGCGTCGTCCGGCATGCCCGGGTGAAATCCGGATGGTGGGTTTTCGGGAAAGGACTCTTTTTTCGCCACAGCGCATCTTCGGGAAGCAGTCCTTTCACGGCCAAGCGCAAAAGCCCCTTTTCGCGGCCGCCGGCCATTTTCATCGACCAAGGAACATTCCACATGTACTCCACCAAGCGATGATCGCAGAAAGGCACCCGGACCTCCAGACCCGCCGCCATGCTCATGCGGTCTTTGCGATCCAGGAGAACGGGCATCCAGTGGAACAGATTCAGGTAAAACATCTCGCGCATGCGGGCATTCTCAGGGTCTTCCCCGGGAAGGCGCGGAACGGCCTCCAGCGCCTCCAGGTACCGCCGACGGACATACTCTTCCGGCCGCAGGTGCGCCGCCAAGTCCGGGTGCAGAACGGAGACCCTTTCCCGCATTTTCAACGACCAGGGGAAAATATCCGCCTCAAGCGCTTCTTTCCGGTGAAACCAGGGATATCCTCCAAACACTTCGTCCGCGCATTCCCCGGACAGCGCCACCGTCGCCTCTTTTTTGATTTCCCGGCAAAAGAGCAAAAGCGACGAATCGATGTCGGTCATGCCCGGCAAATCCCTGGCACGAACGGCCTCTCGCAGGGATTGGGCCACCGCCGTGGGGGTCAGGGTCACCACCCGCTGTGTCACGCCCAAAAATTCCGCCACCCGTTTGGCCCACGGTCCGTCGGCTCCGGGTTGGAATGCATTGGGTTGAAAGTGCACGTCATTGCCGATGTAATCGATGGAAAACGCGCGCAGGGGGGGCCTGCCGTCCTTGCGGAAGGTCATGGCGGCAAGCGCAGTGATGGCGCTGGAATCCAGCCCTCCGGACAACAGCGTGCAGACGGGCACGTCGGACATCAACTGCCTATCCACGGTATCTTGAAGCAGGTTCCGAACCGCGGCGACGGTCGTCCGCAGATCATGCTCGTGGGGACGGCTCTCCAACTTCCAGTATTGGCGGCGGTGGATGGCTTGACGGTCAAACCGCAACGTCCATCCGGGTTTGACCTCGTACACGTTTCGGAATACTCCGTGACCCGGTGTGCGTCCGGGGCCGAGTGCAAACACTTCGGCCAATCCCTCTCTGTCGATCTCCGCTTGAATCCGGGGATGGGCCAAAAGGCCTTTCAGTTCCGAGGCAAAGACCAGGGCGTCGGGCAGGGGGGAGTAAAAGAGCGGCTTCACCCCGAGACGGTCACGGGCCAAGAAGAGTTCCTCGCGCTGTTCGTCCCAGATTCCGAAGGCGTAAATTCCGTTGAAACGCTCGACACAGGCCGGTCCCCACTGTGCATAGGCGACCAGGACCACCTCGGTGTCGCAGCGGGTGGCAAAGGAATGGCCAAGAACTTTTAATTCCCTTCTCAGTTCACTCATGTTGTACAATTCGCCGTTGTACACGATGACCAGGGTTCGTTCACCCCGGTGCCACACCATGGGTTGGGCCCCGCCCTCCGGGTCGATGATCGAGAGCCGCCGATGTGCCAGCCCCGCCCGAGGGGACGCCCATAGGCCCTCCGCGTCGGGACCTCGCCAATACTGGACACCGGCCATGGCTTTGAGCACCGAACGCTGTTCGGTGACATCCAGGTTCCAATCAATCCAACCGGCAATCCCGCACATGTCGTCGTTACCCCCTTCGGGCTTCCCGCATACCCCGGGCCATCGCCCAGTCTGTGGTAAGGTATGCACCGTTCCGAGAAAGGGTGACGTGTCGACGTCCCGGCGCGGCGAGGCCGGTATTGGGAAATCCAAGGAAGAAGGGAGCTGTCTTGTTTCGCCCTCATGCCGCGATCAGGCCACCCATTTGGCGACCAGATACGCGACGCCGGCTGCGAGTCCGCCGACCACGGCGGTCTGCCATGCACTCTTCCACGGCTTCACTCCGGTGAATTTGCCTTTGACAAAACCGAAGACAAAAAGGGCGATCAGGGTGACGACCACCGACACGATCAGGGCGGTGAAAGGGTTGGCCACGATCATGTACGGGGCCAGGGGAATGAACCCTCCGGCGATGTACGACAGTCCGATGGTCAAGGAGCTGTTCCTGGCCCTCTTGGGTTCGGGCTCTTCCAGGCCGAGCTCAAATTTCATCATAAAATCGACCCACCGCTCCGGATCCCGACTCAGGGCCGCGACGACGAGTTCGGCCGCCTCGGTGTTCATTCCCCACTGGGTGAGTATGTCCCGCACTTCTTGTTTTTCGCGCTCGGGAAGTTCCGCCACCTCGGCCCGCTCCCGTTCCAATTCGGACAAATAGTGCTCGCGGTCGGTCTTTGCCGCCAAGTATCCGCCGAGTCCCATGGCGATGGACCCGGCGGCGATTTCCGCCAAGCCCGCCGTTACGACCAACGTGGTGGCGGAGACGGTGCCCGATAAGCCGGCGGCCAGGGCAAAGGGGACGGTGAGCCCGTCGGCCATCCCGATGACGATGTCGCGGATCACGTCGGGCGCCATAAAATGTTCTTCGATGTGCGCAGATTTCTGGGCGGATGGCTTCATAGGTACCTCCTCTCTCGGGCGGCGTCACCGCCCGCCTGTCTCACACGATGCGCCGCGTGATATCCGGTTTCCAACCCTTTCCCGGCCGGTTCCACGCCGATGATTTTGACCGATCTTCCGGCCCGCGGCGGAAGACGGGGTATACTCTCAATGCCGGATATGCTTCATCGTAGCAAATCCTTTCCGGTTTGTCGTGGTTTCGGCTGTAACGTTTTTCTTCGGGCCGGCGTCCTTAAGGATGGAAAAGGAGCTCGGAAGGGACGGTCTGGGACACAGGGGGGCGGAGCCGTTGGACGGGGAGGAGCGCCGGAGGCAATTGGTCCGGTGGATGCGGGAATACGGGGAAGCCGTATTGCACCTGGCCTATTTTTACGTTCGGGACCGGGATGTGGCGGAGGACGTGTTTCAGGACGTGTTTCTGCGGGTCTACGCCGAGATGGATCGCCTTCGCGATGAGAGGGCAGTCCGGACTTGCCGCGTTCGCCTGCACCGAGCCCGACGGCGGTTGAAGGTCTTGTTGGCGAAGGAGGGCTCGCTCCATGAGCGACGATCTGACGCGGAAGCTGGAACGGATGGCTGAGGATGCCCGACAGACGTTGTTTCGAGGCTGGGGGATCTCTGAGGACCTCATGAAGCAAACCCTGGCGCGGGCGGACGAAACGTACCGTCGGCGTTCGCGCTTTGCGTCCCGATGGATTCTCGGGGTGGCCAGCCTGTTACTGGCTCTGGCCGGAGCAGGCGCCGTGGGAATTCGGATCGGCGTGCACCCGGCGGTGACACCCGGGGCCCAGGTGAATGCGGGAGTGTTCGGGGCCCAGCATGCGGATCGGCGGGCGGGTGTTTTCCAACCGCCTTTTTCTCCGCCGCAACCCGAGTGGTTGATCGCCGGGCCGCTGCGGCCTATCGCCGGAGAGTTGGTGAGCCAAAGCCCGGTGCCGGTGGTGCTGCCGGAAGCGGTGCCGGCGCCGGCGGTGACCCACTCGCTGCTGCGGGGAGCTCCGACCCCTGGGGGCCGGATGGCGGTGATCCACCAGATCCTCGCCGACGGCTATCGGGTGGAGATGGGCTGGCAGGCCGACGGGGAACCCGATTCCGGACCGATTTCCGAGGGCAACCGGGTCGTGTCGATATCCGGCACCCTCCGGGATGCCCCGCCGCCGTCGTTCCTCGACACGGTTCGGAATCGGATCGCCTCAGCGGATCCCGTGACCTTGGACGGCGGGTTCCCGGCGAAGCGATTGGTGCTGAGAGACACCGGAGGAGACGTGGTGACCTGGAGCGCCGGGGGATGGACGTATCTCACGGCGGGGTTGTTCCGGAGCGGTCCGGAGGATGTGTCGGTGTCCGAGGCCACCGCACTGGTCCAGGACCTGGCGGCGGGCAGTCCCGTGGCTCCCGGGGCGGCGCGGGGCCGGATTCAAATGTTGGATCTCGGGAATCGCCCGACGGCGGAAGTTGTCTGGACGTATGACGGGAAGACCTGGTATTCGGTCCAGGGAAGTTCGCTTCCCACCGTCCTGACGGTGGCCAGGACCATGCACGCCGTGTCGAGCCCGGATATGCGGGAGGACATTCCTTTTCAGGTGGAGTGGCGGGATTCCGGCTGGCGCCCGGGTGCCTCCGCCTCACCGCATGTTCCCGTGACGGCCCGCGTCTCCCGGGGCATCGGTGCGGACCGGGCTTGGCTCCAATCCCAAGGGATTCGCCCGGGAGCCTGGACTCAGGCGGACCATACCGGCAGCCGGGTGTATCTGGCCGGGGGGCACGTGGTCAAGGTCGCCTTTGACCAAGGGACGGTGGTGGTGACTGTTTCCGGCAATCCGGCGGGCGTCGGGGCCGAAAGTGTGATCTGGAGCGGATATGTTGAGCCGGTTACCAAGAGGGTGCGGATTGTGGACGAGGCGGGGAAGGTGCTGTACGAGGCCTCCGGTCTGTAACGCGCATGACCGGGTGTGCGTACCCGGACCGTATCCGAGGAAAAAGGATAGACTGTTCGACCGAACGATTGTATGGTAAATAAACAGGTGTAGATGATTGGCGCAGGCAGACAACCATCTCAGAGGCGGGGAGGCCGTGTTGCTTTGACATTTCGAAAAATTCCCGTCGCCAATCGGGGGGAGATTGCCGGACGCATTTTTCGCACCTGTCGAGCCCTGGGCGTCGGGACCGTGGCCGTGCACTCCGAGGCGGACAAGGGAGCGGCCCGCGATCGGGAAGCGGATGAAGCGGTACTTTCGGGCCGCCGACCGGGAACGAGGATCGTTCGCGCGGCCCTTCTTTGCCAGGACGGCAGCGACATGGGGTCCAACAGATCCATCCACTTTCCCGCCCGGGGGTTCCCGGGCCGAGGTCTCCCGTCGAAGGTCCACCGGGGCCGATCCCGGATCTGAAAGGAGGCGAAATCCTGGTGGGGAGACTGGTCTGCTCGAAAGCCGGTTCGGGCGGATTCATTGAACCAGGAGGAACGATGGCAGAGGTCAGGGCAAGCATGAGTGGAACCGTATGGAAAGTGCTCGTCAAACCCGGCGATGTGGTGGAAGCCGGGCAGGACGTGGTGATCCTCGAATCCATGAAAATGGAAATTCCCGTCACGGCGGAAACGGGCGGCACGGTGGTGGAAATCTGCAAGGGTGAGGGGGAATTCGTCCAAGATGAAGAGACCTTGGTGCGCCTGGAGCCCTGAACCGGAAACCGAGGGGCGGGCGCGACCGGCGTCGGGGGAGACCATACACAGTCGGGGTGGAGATGATGATGGAATACGGGGAACATCAGGAGAATGAAAGAGCCGATCCGGTAGAGCTTCGGACGGAGGGCGGGATGGCGGTGGTCGCGCTGAACCGTCCCGAAGCGATGAACGCGCTGAATTACGACACCCTGCTCCGTCTCGATGAGGTTCTGGAGGATCTGCGGGGCCGTCGGGACATTCGGGCGGTGATCTTTGTTGGAAAGGGCCGGGCGTTCTGCGTGGGAGCGGACTTGAAGGAGCGGCGCACCCTTGATGAATGGCAGGTCCGGCGGAATGTGCGCAAGATCCGCGAGGTGTTTACGGCGGTGGAACACCTGCCCCAGCCGACCATCGCCGTGATTCACGGGTATGCCTTCGGCGGGGGATTCGAATTGGCGCTGGCGTGTGATTTTCGCTTTGCGGCGGAGGACGCGGTGATGGGTTTGACCGAGACCAGCTTGGCCATCATTCCAGGTGCGGGGGGAACCCAACGGCTGCCGCGGCTCATCGGCCCCATGCGGGCGAAAGAGTTGATTTTCACCGCTCGGCGGGTTCGTGCCAGGGAGGCGTACGATCTGGGAATTCTCACCGGTGTGGGGCCCGACCCGATGGCCGATGCCCGGAGTCTTGCGGAAGAGATCGCCGAAAACGGGCCCCTGGCGGTGGCCCAGGCGAAATTTGCCATTGATCGAGGGCTGGACGGGAGTCTGGCCACCGGGCTCGAGATCGAGTCGGCGGCGTACGAGGTGCTCATTCCGACCCGGGATCGGGTGGAAGCTTTGGAGGCATTCCGGGAAAAGCGGCGTCCCCGGTTCCGTGGAGAATGAGCCGGCAGAGAGAGGGCGACACGCTGGCGGGGGTGACCCATGGGGGCGCCTCCGTTTTGTTTTTGTAAATCGGCAGGGGCGGAGGCGGCAGGCGAGAATAGTACATATGGAGCTCACCGTGGATTCGGCAGAGTTGACCCATCGGATCGCCGGGATGATTCAGGAAGTGGCGAGCGGCTCCCGAACCCAGGTGCGGCAATCGGAAGACAGTGCGGCGGCGGTTCGATCTCTCGACGAACTCCCCCCACTTGACCCTCAGGCACGAGGGGTGAAGCCGCTCAGCCCTCCACCTGGGTCTGAACGGGCACCTGATGAATTCGAGAGTCGATTCACCGCAGGTTGTCAACCTCAGCGTTTTTCAAACTGGTAGTCATCGACCCTCACCGTTTTTTCTGTGGATTGCCGTCCACGAGGTGATCTCCGGCATTGCCGCACAAACGAACCTGCTGGCTCTGAACCGCTATCGAGGCGGCCCGGGCGGTCGGGGCTTCGTGGTGGTGGCGGACGAGGTGCGCAAACTGGCGGAACAGTCCAAGGGATCGGCGGATCAGATCGCGGAACTGGTGGAGACCATTCAAACCGACACCGGCCGTTCGGTGGAGGCCATGGGCATGGTCACCCGTGAGGTGCGATCGGGCATTGAAGCGGTCCAGGAGGCCGGGCGGGCGTTTGACCACAGTCGGACGGCCCAAGAGCTTCAGGAACTGATCCACCGGTTCAAGGTGTAACCGGTTGAACGATCATAACGAGCGGCGACGGGATCTGGCGAGCGCACAGAGGGCGGTGCGCTCGCCCTTGCTCCGGCGCAAGCGGCGAGTCGAGGCCGTTGCGGATTTGACGGAAATCTTTACGGACATTTATAATAATTAGCAAGAAATCGGGTGTGCGAGCTTGCGTGCCGGGCACCGGCTCAGGGCGCCAAACTTTTTCTAAAGACGAGGTGGCCTCCCCGGGATGGGGATGATCATTGGACACACCTGGTAGTTTGTTTATCAAGATTCTGGCTGTGTTCGGTTTGGTATTGGTGAACGCCTTTTTTGTGGCGGCGGAATTTGCATTGGTGAAGGTCCGCTCGACTCGATTGCAGCAGCTGGCGGAGGAGGGGCAACTGCGGGCTCGTTTCGCCCAACGGGTGGTCTCGAGTTTGGATGCGTACTTGTCGGCGACGCAACTGGGCATCACTTTGGCGTCCCTGGGGCTGGGCTGGCTCGGTGAGCCGTCTGTTGCCGCTGTGTTAAAGCCGTTGTTTAGCTTGACCGGATTGCCCGATGCCATTGTCCACACCGTTTCGTTTATTGTCGCTTTTTCCCTGATCACCCTGCTGCACATCGTGTTGGGAGAGTTGGCGCCGAAATCGTTCGCCATTCGGATGGCGGAATCGACCGCTCTCTGGACAGCCCTTCCCCTCGCGTATTTCTACAAGCTCATGTATCCCGCCATATGGCTGCTCAATTCCTTTGCCAACCTGTTGCTGCGATGGATCGGGATTGAACCGGTGGTATCCGGTCATCAGGCGGCGTATTCCGAAGAAGAGTTGTTGTTGCTGCTGTCCGAAAGCCACCGCAGCGGATTGATAGACAGTACGGAAAAAGCCCTCATGGATAACATCTTTCACTTCTCGGATCGCGTCGCTCGGGAGATCATGGTCCCTCGGACGGACATGGTCTGTCTCTATCTGGATCGTTCCGTGGAGGAGAATTTTGAGATCGCCCGGGCCAACCGGCACACCCGGTATCCGGTTGCCGTGGAGGACAAGGATCACATCGTCGGATTCATACACGTGTCCGACCTGTACGTTCAAGGACTGCAGGCCGGACAGCGGGATCTCCATCCGATTATCCGCGAGGTCCTGCGGGTTCCCGAGTCGATGGAGATCAGCCGGGTGTTGCGCCTGATGCAGAAACAACGCGGCCAGATTGCGGTGGTGGTGGACGAATACGGAGGTACGGCGGGGCTGATCACCCTTGAGGACATCTTGGAAGAAATCGTCGGGGAGATCCAAGACGAGTTCGATGAGGAAAGGCCTCCGATTGAGACCGTGGGTGAGGTCACTTATGTGGACGGCCGCGTCCTGGTTGAAGACATCAACGATCTGTTCGGCTTGGAGATCGACGATTCCGAAGTGGATTCCATCGGCGGATGGGTGGCCGCTCAATTGGACGGCAATCCACAGGTGGGAAAAACGGTGAGGGTCGATGACTACCAGTTTGAAATCGTCGAGGTTGACAACCTGCGGGTGAATCGACTTCGAATTCATCAGGTGCCCGTTCAGACCCAGGTGGAGGGCTGAGCGGCTTCACCCTCATGCCTGAGGGTCAAGTGGGGGAGTTCGTCGAGAGATCGAGGGCGGCATTCCCGCGATGCCTGGCGGCGTTCCGGAAAGTCGGCCGTCCACGTCTCATCGGGTGGGGTTCTCCCGCGGGATGCCTGTTGCTCCCGGGCGGCATCGAAAGATGCATGGCCGGGATTTTTTTGCGGGATTTCCTTGCGTTCGGGGCGACCCACTGGACAAAATTCTGTCAGAGACGGCGGGCCATGACGGCTTTAGTGATCGCCGACCTTCTATCTTCAATCTTTGATACAATAACAAAAGACGCCGGTGCGCGCAGGAGGTGCGGATCTCATGACAATCATGTTCATTCAGTACGGAATGGGGATTGATCTGCACGGGCAGGATGTGACCACGGCCGCTGTTCGCGCCGTTCGAGACGCCATTCACCGCAATTCGATGCCGGGGCTTCGGGGCGTGATCCCATCCGGTGATTTGCGGGACATGGCGGTCAAGGTGCAGCTCGGCGTTCCCGCCGACCTGGAAAAGCTGGATCTCGAACGCGTTCGGGCGGAGTTCCCGTATGGGCGCATCGAGGTGGAAACGATGTCGGGGGGATTGGCCGCCACCAGCGGTGTGGTGATGCCGGATGAAGGCGACCGCAACGACTTGGCGTTCATTGTGGTGGCGGCGGTTCAGGTGGGCTACAACGAGGAGGCATGAGCCGTGTTTGTGGATGTCCAGCAGGCGACGGACCGTCCGAAGGTCGTTCTGTATACCGGCGCATTCTGTGGAAAGTGCCGCTTTGCCCGGGAGTTTCTCGCCCGGCAGGGAGTTCCGTTTGAAGAAGTCCCTGTTTATCGTCCGGGCGTGATCGAGGAACTGTTGAACCGCACCGGGATGATGGCGGCCCCGACCCTCAAGGTCGGGCAGGATTACGTGGCCGGCTACGATCCGATGCGATTTGCCGCTGTGCTCGTGAAGCACGGATGGATCAAGGATGAGCCGCCGTTGCCTTAAGAAACGGCGCTTTGGCGGGAAAAAGGTGGCCGGCGGAGGGGGATGGAGCCGTCGGAGGAGGGTTGGTGCGGTGGGTAAACCGGGAGAGACCCCTGCATTGGAGTTTCACCGCGAATTTCGACAGGAAGTACAAACCATATTAGCTATTATATGTAGATTGACCCGGGCGAAGGGAGGATGGATCACCTTGCTGGCCCCTGATGGCACCTTTTCCCCCGCGGCTGCGGTTGATCTGCCCGACGTTCTCGCCCGGGACGATTGCTCCGGGTTGCGAAGCGGCCTCTGTTGCTGTCAAAGACAGCTTCTGGAAGGGCGGCTGTCTTCGACGGTCAACTATCTCGTGTGTGAGCGTTTGGAAGAACTGGAAGGGCAGGAGGCGAACACCCGGATTCACGCCAGCGTCCCGTTGGTTGTATGCGGAGAGCCAGCCGGGGTGATGAACCTGCTTTTGCCTCGGGATCAGTTTTTTTCCGAGTCGGATCTCGAGCTGGCGACCATGGTCGGCCGGGCGCTGGAGACCGTCTTGATGCGGCAGTTTCAGTATGCTTCGGTCGAATCTCGTAAAATGGAGGCAGAATACCAGCTCGCCGTCCTGCTCAATGAATTTCCCGGCCTGGTGATGTTCTGCGAACCTTCGGGCCGCATCTCGTTCATCAACGATATCGGAAAACAATATCTCGGCTTTCACAAGCTTGAAGATATCCAGCGATATCGCATCTTTGACGATGTGCCGGTGTTGTTGGACTTGTTTTCCACGGAGGCGGCCGGAACGGGAGAGCGAGTGTGGAAAGGGGAGGCGGTGCTCCATTCCCTGGCCGGGGATCGCGTTCAGGTCCTGTTGACCGCGTTCTCTCCTTCCGCCCATGTGAAGTCCCGGTCGTTCGTCGTCATCGCCACGGACATCAGTGAACGCAAGCGTTTGGAAGAACGACTGCGTCAACTGGCCGATTACGACTCACTGACCGGGGTTTACAACCGTCGGCGCTTTCAGGAAGAATTGGCCCGGGTATTGACCGGGACCGATCGGGGCACCCTGCTCTTCGTCGATTTTGACAATTTCAAAGCCATCAATGATAACTTGGGGCACCGGGCGGGGGACGAACTGTTGAATGCCTTGATCGGATCCTTGCGTGAGGTGGTGGATGGTCGGGGATTTGTCGGCAGGCTCGGCGGGGATGAATTCGCTCTGTTTGTTCCGGGTGCCACGGTGGAACAGGCCCGGGTGCTCGGGGAGGCCATCGAACGGGCTTTTCGCCGTCACCGGGTGTTCTTGGACGGAAGGCGGGTGATCATGACGGCGAGCATCGGGATTGCCGAATACCCATCCTCCGGGTCCACCGTCGAGCAGCTGCTGGCACATGCCGACACGGCCATGTACACGGCCAAGCGGACGGGGGCTCACGTGCACGTGTACGATCCCTTTCAACGGGAGGAGACCGCCACCACCCAGGAACTGTTGTGGGCGACCCGAATTCGCGAGGCGTTGGAAAAAGACGGATTGGTGCTGTATGCGCAGCCGATTTTGGACCTGCATTTGAGAACGGTGACGCGGTACGAGTTGTTGCTGCGGATGCGGGGAGACAACGAGGAGTTGATCAGCCCCAAAGCTTTCCTCGGAGTGGCGGAAAAAACCGATCTCATCCACCGTATTGACATATGGGTGGCCCGGGAAGCGATCCGGCTGCTCGATCGCATTCGTTCGTACCGGCCCGGGGTGTGTTTCCATGTCAACTTATCCGCCCGGGTTTTCAGCGACCGGCTGTTTCCGAATCTGTTGGCTGAGGAGCTTTCCCGCACGAACGTCGATCCGTCCCAATTGCTGTTTGAAATCACGGAAACGGCGGCCATCGAAGATTACGCACGGGCCCGCTCCTTTGTCCACACAGTCCGCAACATGGGGTTCCGATTTGCCCTGGATGATTTTGGGATTGGATTTTCGTCTCTGTACTCCTTAAAATATCTTCCGCTGGACTATTTAAAAATCGATGGTGTGTTCATTCAAGATCTGGCGCGGAATCGGGTGGATCAGTCTTTGGTCAAAGGACTGACCGTCTCCATGCGGGAGTTGGGAATTCAAACCATCGCAGAGTTCGTCGAGGATGAGCAGACCATCGACCTCTTGTTGGAATATGGTGTGAATTATGCCCAGGGATTCCATGTAGGGCGACCTCAGCCGATCTCCGACATCGTCGAACGGACGGCCTGAAGGGCTTCTGGCCGGCCGGGGATAATCGCCAAATTCTCTTGGTGCGGGGCGCTCGTCCAAACCGGTTTCCCCTTTCTCCCATAGCTTGTGGGGAGAAGGGGGGACAGCATCGTGCAATTGCTGAACTGGGTGCATCAGTACGGCGGGAAACTGGATCTGCTCGCCGCAGGCGCTGGGGATCCGCGTACTTTCCATGTCCCTGGGCAGTCCGCCCGCCGGGCCGCCTTCCGAGGATCCGGCGGTCCAGGCGGTGGAATCGGCCTGGGACAAGGGGATCGTGGTGACGGTAGCGGCCGGCAACGACGGACCTGGCAACGGCACCATCAGTTCGCCGGGGGACAGCCCCCGGGTGATCACCGTGGGTGCGGCGGACGACCGGCGCACAGTTCCCCAGGAGGACGATGTGGTGGCGTCCTTTTCCAGTCGGGGGCCGACGAACGAAGGCGTCACGAAACCGGATGTGACGGCGCCCGGTGTGGGCATCATCTCCCTGCGCGCTCCGGGATCGTTTCTCGACAAAGTCGTGAAAAATGCCCGGGTGGGCGATGCGTACTTTCGCCTGTCGGGGACGAGTATGGCGACGCCCATTGTCGCGGGGACGGCGGCTCAGCTCTTGCAAAAAGACCCGGCCATGACCCCGGACGAGGTCAAGGCCGCGCTCATGAACAACGCCTTCGACCTTCGCGACGACCCGAGGGCCCAGGGGCGGGGCGAAGTCCGGGTGGGCGCTCTGTTGTAACGGAAAAGTTCAAAAAAGGGCTGTCTCCAAAGCCATCGTCAGAAGGGCCGGCGGAGAAGGGCCCTTTTTTCTGCGTGCGTCGCGTCCGGGAGTCTCCGGATGCCGGCGAATTCACCGTCCGAGCCGTTTCAGGAATTCCCTCATGAATCCGGGCAAATCCGGCCATGCGTGGCCAGAAACCAGGTTTCCGTCCACATGGACGGTTTCGTTCACATACCGGGCTCCCATCGACTCGACCGAGGGCCGGCATGCGATGTATGCGGTGAGAGACCGGTTTTTCATGAGATCGGGTACAGTCTCAAGAACCTGGGCCGCGTGACAAATCGCGCCCACCGGTTTACCCGTTTCAAAAAAGTGGCGGACGATGGCCGGCAGGGCCGGATTGAGGCGGATGTATTCCGGCGCTCGCCCGCCGGGGATAATGAGGCCGTCGTATTCCTCGGGGTTCACTTCTTCGAAGGACAAATGGGCCTGAATCTGATAGCCCGGTTTTTCCGTGTAGGTCTCCCATGTTTCGAAATCGTGGACCACGGTATGGAGGGTTTTCGTTGAGGGGGCGGCGATCACAGCCTCGATGCTTTCTTCGAGAAGCCGGTAATACGGGTAGTAAATCTCCAGGGCTTCCACCGCATCGCCGGCGGTAATGAGTACTTTTTTCGCCATGATCCTACCTCCTCTCGGACGTGGTTTCATTGTATCATAGGTGCGGGGGACCGCCCAATGCGACTCCGCCGGCGCCTTGTCGGTGCGGTTTGTCGACCCGCTGCAGATGCGTACAGAAATGTGAGGAGATGTTTACATATTCTTTGAATCCGATTTGCAAGCGGCCGCTACAATGGTGACGGAGGGGGAGATGCGCAGTGCGCTTTCGGGCGGCATTTTTCGATGTGGACGGGACGCTGCTGACCAAGGACATGCGGTTGCCGGAATCGGTCAAGCGAGCCGTGGCTCTTCTTCGGGAACACGGCGTGGTTGTCGGGATTGCCACGGGCCGTTCCTACGCTCACACTGAGGACGTCATGAGACGATTGGGTATTGACGTGGCCGTTCTCAACAACGGCGGCCTGGCTCTGCGGGAAGGGCGGATTCTTGGTCACCGCCCGATTCGGCCGGAGCGGATTGAACGGATTCTCGAGGACGTCCGGGAGGCCGGCCACGGAATCGTGCTGCATGGAAAGGATTTCACCGTGGTGAACAAGCCCGATGATGCGTACTTCCTTGAAGCGTACAACTATCTGCGCGTGCCTTTTCCCAACTTGCTCCGCGGCCCCTATCTCGGTGAACCGGTCTACCAAATCAATCTGTTTTGCCCCGAAAACGAGGTGCAGCGGTATATCGAGGCGTATCCTGATCTTGCCTTCCGCCGGTGGTTCCCGGGGTCTCACGACGTGAATGCGGCCGGGGTGCACAAGGCGGAAGGCATTGCGGCGGTCCTGGATGAGCTCGGGATTTCCTGGGACGAGGTGATCGCCTTTGGCGACGCCGATAACGATGTGCACATGTTGCGGGCGGCCGGGCTCGGGGTGGCGATGGACGGCGGGATGAAAGTCGCCCGGGACGCGGCCGACGTGGTCATCGGTCGACCGGAAGAGGATGCGATATGGAATTTTGTCAGCCGGGAGCTTCTTCAGCCGGTCCCTGCCTGGCCCGACATGGGATGATGGTTTAGAATGGTGAGTAAGCCGCTGTCTGATGTGCAAAGAGAGGGGGTGGACCATGGCGGATGTGACGATCCGGCTTCGGGACAATGGGCCGTACTTGGTGACCGGCCCGGTCGAGCTGGTGGATACGGAAGGTCGCGCTTTTGAGGTCGAGGCGTCTTTTGCCCTGTGTCGATGTGGACATTCCGGCAAGAAACCGTTTTGTGACGGCACCCATCGCACCGTGGAGTTTCAGGATCAGACCCGAGCGAAATAACCGTTCATTGCAGGAAAAAGCCGTCGTGAGGGGCCAAGGTTGCACCCTCGCGGCGGTTTTTGCTGTTTTGACTGCCCCATAACAGGTCCACAAAACTGTCACAGTTAATGATACAGATTTACAGATTTCGCGAAACAGGTTGTCGGAGCGTTGACTTTTCACGGAATGTATACTACATTAATCACAACGAAAAACTCCTGTAAAAAAGGCATTTCTCGACCGATCGTCCGTTTGGCCGCCCCTGTACCACGATGTGAAGGTATGCTATAACAGATCTTATCTGGAATATAACACAGGTGATAACCGCATGAAAGGGTGAGAGGAATGAGCGTGTTGCTGGATGAGCGCACCCCATACGAACCGGTTCGGATTCTGGCCGAAGACGGGACCGTGGTGAATCCGGACCTCATGCCGGATCTGTCCGATGACCAATTGCGGGAACTGATGCGCCGCATGGTCTTCACCCGGATGTGGGACCAACGGGCGATTGCGTTGAACCGTCAGGGACGGCTCGGCTTTTACGCCCCGGTGGCCGGGCAGGAAGCGTCGATGCTGGGAAGCCATTACGCACTGAATAAGGATGATTTTCTCCTTCCCAGCTACCGGGACATTCCCCAACTGGTGTTTCACGGCCTGCCGCTCTACCAAGCGTTTTTGTACTCCAGGGGGCATATTCACGGCGGGCAAATCCCCCGGGATGTGCATGCGCTGATGCCCCAGATCATCATTGCCGCCCAGTGCACCCAGTTGGCCGGAGTGGCCCTGGGGATCAAGCTACGCGGGGAGCGGCGGGTGGCGATCGCGTATTTTGGCGAGGGCCACGTCCCAGGGAGATTTTTATGAAGGGATGAATTTTGCCGGGGTGTTTCAGGTGCCGGCCATCTTCTTTTCGCAGAACAACCGGTATGCGATCTCGGTGCCCGTCTCCAAGCAGACCGCGGCCAAGACGCTGGTGCAGAAGTCGGTGGCGGCGGGGATTTCGGGGGTTCAGGTGGACGGCATGGATGTTTTGGCCGTGTACCGGGTTACCAAGGAAGCGGCCGACCGGGTGAGAGCCGGGGGAGGGCCGGTGATGATCGAATCGCTCACGTACCGGTACGGCCCGCACACCATGGCCGGGGACGACCCGACTCGGTATCGCACCAACCAAGAGTTGGGCGAATGGGAGCGCCAGGACCCGCTGATCCGATTTCGGGCCTTTCTCCAAAGCAAAGGGCTGTGGAGCGAAAAGGACGAGGAAGGGACGATCGAAGAGGCCAAGCAGACCATCGCGGACGCCTTGAAAAAGGCGGACGAGTTCATGTCGAAACAGACGGTGGGCGATCTGATCGACGTGATGTTCGAACAGCTGCCGCCCGAGCTGGAAGAACAAAAAGCGATGTTTGCGGCGGGGGAGGATCGGTGAGCCATGGCGCAGATGACGATGATCCAGGCGATTACTGACGCGATGCGGATCGAGTTGGAACGGGATCCGAATGTGTTGGTGTTCGGGGAGGATGTGGGGGTCAACGGAGGCGTATTCCGGGCGACGGCCGGGCTCCAGGAGCAGTTTGGAGAACAGCGGGTGTTCGACACGCCGCTCGCGGAGTCGGGCATCGGCGGGCTTGCGGTGGGGTTGGCGATTCAAGGGTTTCGGCCTGTGGCGGAGATCCAGTTTTTCGGCTTTGTGTTTGAGGCGTTCGATGCCATCGCTTCCCAGGCGGCCCGGCTGCGGTACCGGTCCGGGGGGCGGTACCATGCGCCCATTGTGTTTCGTTCCCCGTTCGGCGGGGGTGTAAAAACCCCGGAGTTGCACGCCGACAGCCTCGAGGGATTGTTTGCGCAGACTCCCGGGGTCAAGGTGGTCATTCCGTCGAATCCGTACGACGCCAAGGGATTATTGATTTCGGCCATTCGCGACAATGACCCGGTCATCTTTCTCGAGCACATGAAGCTGTATCGCTCGTTCCGCCAAGAGGTGCCCGAAGGCGAATATACGGTACCCTTGGGGAAGGCGGCCGTGGTTCGGCAAGGTGCGGATGTCACCGTGGTGACGTACGGGGCCATGGTGCACACGGCGCTGAAGGCGGCGGAAAAAGCGGCGGAATCCCGGGGCGTCCAGGTCGAGGTGATCGATCTGCGGACGGTGAGCCCGCTCGATATCGAGACCATCGTGGAGTCGGTGAAAAAAACGAACCGGGCCGTGGTGGTTCAGGAGGCTCAGCGAAAGGCCGGGGTAGCCGCGGAAGTGGCGGCGCAAATTAATGAGCGGGCGATTCTGCATTTGGAGGCGCCGGTATTGCGGGTGACCTCGCCGGACACGGTGTACCCCTTCGCGGCGATTGAGGATCAGTGGTTGCCCGGGGTGGGGCGGGTTGTCAAAGCCATCGAAGAAGTGCTCGATTTTTGAAGGCGAGGAGGGGGCGGCCGTGGCGGATTTTGTGTTTCGTCTGCCGGACATCGGGGAAGGCATTCACGAAGGGGAGATCGTCCGGTGGCTGGTGAAGCCCGGTGACGAGGTGGAAGAAGACCAGCCGTTGTGTGAGGTGCAAAACGACAAAGCACTGGTAGAAATTCCTAGCCCAGTCAAAGGGAAGGTCAAAGAAGTGAAAGTGGAGGCGGGCTCCGTGGCCGTGGTGGGCGACCCCTTGGTGGTCCTCGAAGCGGCGGACGGGACGGTTCGGAAGGCGCCGGGCGCAGATGGGGCGAAGGGAGCGGAAGGCGCACCCCCAACGGCTCAGGCCGTACCGGATGCCCGGGCGGACGGTCGGGCGAAGGCGGACATGGAGGTTGCGCGGGAGGGCGTCCCGGGGAAATCTGCGTCCAACGGGGCGTCCGAGCCGGGGGCCGCCACGATTCTGGCCACACCGGGGGTGAGGAAATTGGCCCGGGAGAGGGGCGTGGATCTCACCCGGCTTCGCGGTACCGGGCGCAACGGCCGCATCACCCGGGAGGATGTGATCCGGGCGGCCGAAGGCCCCGCTCCCGAGGCGGTGCCGGCGGAGTCCGGGATGCCTGAAAGCGCCGGGGTGGAGGTTCCCCCGGCGGAGACCGGGGCCCGGGAAGAACGGGTGCCCTTGGCCGGGATCCGCAAGGTGATCGCCCAGGCGATGGTGAAATCGGTGTACACCGCGCCCCATGTGACGGTGATGGATGAAGTGGACGTCTCGAAGTTGGTGGCCCTTCGGGAGAAGGCCAAACCCTTGGCGGAAAGGCGGGGGGTAAAGCTCACATACCTGCCGTTTATCGTCAAAGCGGCCATCGCCGGGCTGCGCGTCCATCCATCGTTGAATGCGTCCATCGACGATGAGAAAGGTGAAATCGTCTATAAGAAATATTATAATATCGGCATCGCCACCGATACGGACCGCGGTCTGCTGGTGCCGGTGGTCAAAGATGCGGAGCGGAAAAACGTGTGGATGCTGGCGGCGGAAATTCGCGATCTGGCCGAACGGGCCCGGGCCGGCAAGCTTGCGCCCCAGGACATGAAGGGCGGCACCTTCTCCATCACCAACATCGGGGTGGAGGGCGGATTATTTTTCACGCCGGTGATCAATTATCCGGAGGTGGCCATCCTGGGGGTCGGACGCATCACCGAGAAACCGGTGGTCCGGGACGGGCGGGTGGCGGTGGCACCGGTGATGGCCCTGTCGCTCAGTTTTGACCACCGATTGATCGACGGGGCGGAAGCCCAGCGGTATGTGAACGATGTGAAGCGGTTGTTGGAGGATCCCGATCTTTTAACCCTGGAGGTGTAACATGGTCGTCGGGGAACCACCGAGGTGGATCTGTTGATCATCGGCGGCGGTCCCGGAGGGTATGTCGCCGCCATTCGCGCCGCGCAGCTCGGGAAAAAAGTCACTTTGGTCGAGCGGGACAAACTGGGGGGCGTCTGCCTCAATGTCGGGTGCATTCCCTCGAAGGCGCTGATCGCCGCCGCCCACCGGTTTGAAGAGACAAAGAAACTGGATCAATTGGGGATTGCCGCCCAAGATGTCCGAGTGGATTTCGGCAAAGTTCAGACGTGGAAACAGAGCGTGGTGGACAAACTCACCGGCGGGGTGGCCGGTCTTTTAAAGGCGAACAAGGTCGAGGTCCTGAAGGGGGAGGCGCTCTTTGCCAACGACCGCGAGGTCCGGGTGATCAACGGATATGAGGCCAACCGCTACCGGTTCAATCAGTGCATCATCGCCACCGGATCCCGTCCCGTTGAGCTTAAGGAACTTCCTTTCGGGGGGCGCGTCATTTCGTCCACCGAAGCCTTGGCTATGCCGGAGATCCCCGAACGGCTTGCGGTGATCGGGGGCGGCTACATAGGCATCGAGCTCGGCACTGTGTTTGCGAAATTCGGTACCCGGGTGACGGTGCTCGAGGGGACCGAGTCGATCCTGCCCACGTTCGAAAAAGAAGCGATCCGGCTGGTGGAGCGCCGCCTGAAGAAAAACAACGTGACCATCGTAACCTCCGCCTTCGCCCGGGGCGTGGAAGAAACGGCGGACGGCGTGGTGGTCACGGCTTCGGTCAAGGGCGAGGAGCGCCGGTACGAGGCGGATTACGTCCTGGTTACCGTCGGCCGGCGGCCCAACACGGAAGAGTTGGGACTGGACCTGGCCGGAGTCCGGACGGACGACAGGGGATTGATTCAGGTGGACAAACAGGGGCGAACCAGCGTCGGTCACATCTTTGCCATTGGAGACGCGGCGCCCGGTCCTGCCCTGGCCCATAAAGCCTTCTATGAAGGAAAGGTGGCGGCCGAGGCGGCCGCAGGCGAAAGCACTGAAGTAGACTACAAAGTCATTCCGGCGGTGGTGTTTTCCGATCCGGAGATCGCTGTTGTGGGATGGAGTGAGACCGAGGCGAAAGAGAAAGGGTTCGATGTGGCGGTGGGGCGATTCCCGTTTGCCGCCAACGGCCGCGCCCTGTCCCTGACGGACGCCGAAGGATTTGTCAAGCTGGTGGCCGACAAATCCAGCGGAGAACTTCTGGGGGTTCAGATCGTGGGGCCCGAAGCTTCGGACCTGATTGCCGAGGCGGCCCTGGCCATCGAGATGGGAGCCACCCTTGAAGACGTGGCCCTGACCATTCATGCCCATCCCACCCTGGGCGAAGTGATGATGGAGGCGGCGGAGGTCGGGCTCGGCCGGCCGGTCCACATCGCGCCGCGGTAAGGGCGGAACATGCGGCGGCCAAGCGCCGTCAAGCACGGATGAGGCCCGCACCGACCGGGGTGCGGGCTTTGACTCGGGGCCGCGGCGGGCCGGCCCGGTTTTTTTCCGCGTCGCAGCCCGTCGGGCTCAGCGGTCTTCTTGGTACTGCCGGCGCAACACGTGTTTTTGGATTTTGCCCACCGACGTGCGGGGCAGTTCGTCGACGAACTCGACGTGTTCCGGAACTTTGAACGGCGCCAGGCGAGCCCGGCAATGGGCGACGAGTTCTTCGGCGCGTCTTTTTCATCGGCGGGTTGATCATCAGTCTGGTTCTGAGCTTTTTCTCGCCGGAGACAAAGGAACTTGCGTACTCTCGGTCCGAAGTGGAAGCGCACTGATTTTCGATCCGCATGTGTGCCGGGCGGGGTCGGGAATTCGTCCGGGAGGACGGGCCGGTGACACCCGCCGGCCCGCTTGTTGGCTGAGTCTGCAACCTCCGTTCCACACCTCCGGATGTCGGTGGGACGCGGGGGGGGGGGGGGTCTTTTTCCCATTCCCGGGTGCCTGTGAAAGAGTCAAAAGGCGGAACACCCTGTGGTCCGTGTAGGCGATTTCAGTTGACAGAATGCCGGTGGGGGTATATACTGCTTCCGTTAATACTCTCCCCGGTATGGGGGGTGCCGGATTGACCACTTCTCATGCCGCAGGGCCATTGACGGCCATTCATCACAGCGCCTCGAATTTTTCTCGGCAGAGGAGGAGTCCGATGCGTGAATTGAGCGGTGAGGCATTATGGCGACGGATACAGGCCGGGGACCATGTCCGCCTGATCGATGTGCGCGAGCCGGAAGAGTATTATGGCTCCGGGCACATTCCCGGGGCCGAATTGATCCCCATGGGGGAGATACCGGCTGCCCTGAGTCGCATTCCCAAGCATGAAGAGGTCGTTTTTGTCTGCCGGTCCGGAAATCGGAGCGGGCAGGTGTGTCTGTTTCTGTCCCGGTTGGGCTACGAGCGGGTGGTCAATCTGGCCGGCGGCATGATCGAATGGCCGGGGCCGGTCGCCTATGGACCGGAGCCCGGGGAGTCGTAACGGCGAAGCCGGCGAACGGCGTACGGCCGCCCGAAGCCCCGGATACCGACCCTCGGGATGGGATGCAGGTGTATCGTGAAACGTTTCGGGGTATGGTATAGTCAACAGTGAGGTGGCGAGCCATGGAGTACAGCGATACGATGAAAAATCGCCTCAAGCGAATCGAGGGTCAGGTTCGGGGCATCATGGGCATGATGGAAAAACAACAGTCGTGCCGGGATGTCGTGACGCAACTGTCCGCCGTTCGAGCGGCCATTGATCGGCTCATTGCGTATGTCATCGGCTCCAATATGGAAATGTGCATTCGCGACGAGGTGCAGAAGGGTCAGCCCGCTGATCGGGTGATTCAGGAAGCCATTGAACTTTTGATGAAAAGCCGCTGATCCGCGCCGAAATCGCCGTGAACCCGGAAGGAAAGTGAGTGGAGGAGGGGGAATATGTTTCACTATACCGTGACGACCGACAAATCGGTGGATGAGTCCGTCAAGGCTCTGGAAGAGGCGTTAAAAGAACGCCGTTTAGAAGCACGCGCTGGTGAGGATGGCCTGTACCCGGTACAGATCAGACACCTTTGCCACTGGCATCCGAAGGGACAGGATAATCGATCTTGTAGTTTTTGATGAGTCAGGCTTTCTGCTGGTCATCCTGTTTTCTGCCATGTAAAATCGTCGTTTATCGGGACGGGGATCAGACGAAGATCGGTTTGCCGAGGCCGACGATGCTGCTGGGCCAGGCATCGGAAGACCCCGGGTTGCGAGAGATTGCCGGGCGCGTGGAGGAACAATTGTCTGCCGCGGTCAACGTGGCCGCGGGACAGTCGCGGCGGGGGTGAACCCGTGGCTCACCGATTTCATCCCGATCGTTTGGACTGGTTGCTCGGGGAGGAGCGGCGTGCGGTGTTGCCGCCCGAGGCGGTGCTGAACCTGCTGGAGATCGGGCCTTCCGACACCGTGGCGGACATCGGCTCGGGGCCGGGGTATTTTACTGTGCCCATCGCCGAGCGAACCGCCGGCACCGTTTATGCGGTGGACGTGGAACCCCGCATGTTGGAGGCGCTGCGGGAGCGATGGCCCGGCGGAATGCCGGAGCGCGTCCGCACCGTGCTTAGCCCCGCCCATGCGCTGGACCTGCCGGGGGCTGCGGCCGACCGGATGTTGTATTCTTTGGTATTGCACGAAGTGGAGGCGTTGGATCAAGCGTTGGTCGAAGCGAAGCGTGTGGTCAAGCCCGCCGGCAAGGTGGTGGTGGTGGAATGGCGACCGGACGCGACGAGGGAGGGAGGCCCTCCCAGGTCGGAACGGCTGGATGCCGGTGTTCTGGCGCTGCGGATGCGCCAACACGGGTTCGCGGTGAGGGACCCGCTGAACCTGAACGAGGTTCACTACGCACTGGTGGGCGTGCCGCAATGATGTGTTCTCTGAGGGCGGTCCGCCTGTGGCCGGCGCGGCAGTGGGATTGTCCACGTGTGGGTCGACGCGTCTTGTTTTTGGTGGCGGCGGTGGTCTTGGTCATGACCTTGGCGGCGCGGTTTCTGGAATAGCCGAAAGGGGGGAGTGGGGTGGCCGGCAAGCGCACCAGCGGCATCGGATTCACCCTTTTCGTCGTCGTGGTGGTCCTGATCGCCGTGGCGGTGGTGATGAACACGCGGCAGATGAACAGCTTCGGAGAAGGGAGTGCGGGGGGCGGCACCGCACTTCCCATCAAGGGGTATCTGGCTCCGGATTTTACCCTGAAGAGCTTCGAAGGGCAGAGCGTGACCTTGTCCCTTGAGCGGGGCAAACCGGTGTTTCTGAATTTCTGGGCATCCTGGTGCCCCCCTTGCCAGGCGGAGACGCCGGATTTGGTGGAGATGCACAAGAAATACGGGGATAAGATCGCCTTTTACGGCATTAATCTCACCCACGAGGATGACCGACAAAAGGCTCTGGATTTCATTCGGAACTATAAGATCGACTACCCGGTGCTTTCGGACGTGGAGGGGAAGGTGGCCGATCTGTATCGGGTACAGGCGATTCCCACCAGTGTGTTCATCGGCTCCGACGGCAAAATCGCGGAGTTGGTCCAAGGCATGCTGACCAAGCAGGACATGGACAGGCTGTTTCAGCAACTTGAATCGGCCAAGTGACCGGGCCCCGGGTGCGCGGGGCCATGGGCTTCGGTCGGTCCGCTGTCGGGCACCCACCGATTCCGCGGCGCGAGGAAGGTGAAATCGATGTCTGAACCGGTGAGCTTGTGGCTGGCTTTCGGTGCCGGCTTGCTGTCGTTCGTATCGCCGTGCGTGTTGCCGTTGTATCCTTCTTATATCTCGTATATTTCCGGTGTCTCCTGGGGGGAAGGGACGGATCGGGCCGAGGCGCGGCGCAGAGCCCTTCGGTATGCCGTTTTTTTTGTTCTCGGTTTTTCCACCGTTTTTTTGGCGCTGGGTTGGTCGGCCAGCCTGGTCGGCCGACTGTTTATCGAATATAAGGCGTGGCTGCGAATCATCGGCGGCATCGTGGTGATCTTCATGGGAATGGTCCTCGCCGGGTGGATTCGGGCGAAATGGCTCATGCGGGAGAAAAAATGGACGGTGAGCCGGAAGCCGGTGGGGTATTTCGGCGCGTGGCTGATCGGAGTCAGTTTTGCCGCCGGGTGGACGCCGTGCATCGGTCCCATCCTCGCCTCGGTGCTGATCATGGCCGCCAACGAACCCGGTCGCGCGTTGGTGCTGATGGCCCTCTATGCGATCGGTTTCGCCTTGCCGTTTCTCGCTCTCGCCTACTCCTTGACGTCTTGGAAATGGCTCCAGAAGCAGGCCGGGATCGTGAGTAGGGCCGGCGGCGCGATCATGGTGGTGATGGGCTTTTTGCTGTTGACCGATTCGCTCAGCACGGTGACCGTCTGGTTGACCAAACTGTTCGGCGGGTTTACCGGTTTTTGATCATTTCACGGCCCCGCAGAACGTGCGGATGCGCGATACGAGGAGGTCCGGACACTCCACATGTAAAAAATGTCCATACCCCGGAAGCACTTCCAGCCGGGCGTTCGGGATGCCGGCCGCCGTTTCCCGAGCGGCTTCCAGGGGCGTGATCTTGTCCTCGTCACCTTGCAGGATCAAGACGGGGACGTCGATGAGATGGAGGCGATCTCTCAGGTCGTAGTCGGCCAATGCCCGGCCGGCGATGCGGACCGTCTCGGGGTCGGGCCGCGGATAGCCTTTCATTCGCCCGATGACGGTCATGAGGGGCGTTTTCGTGCCGACGAACTCTTTGACCGGCACGCCTCCGCGCTCTCGAACCAAGCGGTCGGGCCGTTCGGGTGCCGCCGCCGACCGGGTGGAGATGAGAACCAGGGACCGGCATCGCCGGAGATGTTGGACCGCGAAAGCCTGGGCGATGAAGCTGCCCATGGAATGACCCACCACGTGAGCGGCATCGATTTGCAAATGGTCCAACAGGGCGGCCAGGTCGGCGACGTGGTCGTTCAGGGTGTAGGACGGTGGACGGGTGCTCTCACCGTGTCCGCGGCAATCATAAACAAGGGTCTCAAAGGCGGCGGACAGGGCCGGGGCCACATGATTCCAGACGATCCGGCTGCCCGCCATGCCGTGGATCAACACCATGGGCGGTCCCGAGCCCTCGCGGGTGTATGCCAGTTCAATGCCGTTGACCTGCGCTTTTCCTTCCACCGTGTATCCCCTCATCTTCCGATGAAATCCAGCGGCATCCAGCCATGTCCACTATATCCCGTCCCCGCTATGGTGTGCAAGTCGGCGCAAACGTTGTGCCGTGTTTTCGGTTCGGTTTTTTTGTGACATCTCCATAAGGCCGGATCGGAAAATCCGAACATCGTATGGACGGCTCGTCGGGGTTGGGGTAGGATAAAACTTGAGTTGTCCCCGGAAAGACCATGCCAAGAGGGAAAGGAGACGGCCATGGGAGCGGAGGCGTCCGAGTTGGTTCATGAGGGTCTGCGGTTGCTGGCCGTAGCGTTGGCTGCGGGGATTGTCCTGGGCCGGGCGGCAAACCAGCTCCGCATTCCGGATATCGTCCTTTACCTCGTCGGCGGGATGCTCCTCGGGCCGGCCGGGGTGGGACTGATCGACGTGCCGGCAGGCTCGGCCGTCAACCAGTTCATTCTGACGTTCGGGGCGTCCGCGATCCTGCTGGACGGCGGGTTGGCGACCGAGCTAAACATCCTCCGCAGGGTGTGGATCACCCTGATGCTCCTGGTCACGGCGGGAGTGCTGGTGACCGCTGTGGTGGTGGCCGGGACCGTTTCCGCCCTCATGGCGGTGCCGTTTCTCCCGGCTCTGCTGGTGGGATCGGTCCTTGCTTCCACCGATCCCGCGGCGCTCATTCCGATTTTCCGCAGGGTTCCGGTCAAACCCCAGTTGGCCCAGACGGTGATCTCCGAGTCGGCGTTCAACGACGCCGTCGGCGCCATCCTGGTGTCCGTGGTACTCGGTGCGATGGCCGGCGGCGGGTTTTCTCCGGAGGCGGCGCTTGGAGGGTTCGTTCGTTTGGCGGGTATCGGTCTGGTGGTGGGCGCGGCGGTGGGGTTCGCGGCGGCCTTTTTACTCGGGCACCGCAGTCGGTACTTTGCCAAGGATTACGAGGCGGCCACAGCGATCGCCGCCATGGCGGGCGCGTATGTCTCGGCCGAATCGCTGGGCGGAAGCGGATTCATGGCGGTGTTCACCGCGGGGCTGATGATCGGCAACGCCGGACTGTTCGCAATTCACTACCAGCGGACGGGGCGGGAGCGGTTGTGTCTGTTCGTCGAGCATCTCGGGCTCAAGATGCGGATGCTCATCTTTCTGCTTCTCGGTTCCCAGGTGGATCTCGCCCAACTTTTTCGTTTCGGCTGGGGGGCGTCGGCGGTCATGGCGGCGTTCATCCTGATCGCCCGGCCACTTGCGGTTCTGGTCAGCGCACTGCCGGATCGCAGAGCGCACTGGGGCGCCAATGACGTGCTCTTTCTCATGTGGACCCGGGAAACCGGGGTGATCCCTGCCGCTCTGGCGGGGATGATCGCCGGTCGCGGCCTGACCGAGGCACCGCTCGTTTCGGCCATCACGTTCCTGGCCATTGTGACCACGCTGCTGATTCAGGCGACCTCCACACCCTGGGTGGCCAAAAAGCTTCGGGTGTTGGCCGATCCGTCGTCCCCGAGCGAGTCGTCATAACCATACCCGGAGAAAGCGAATGGGAGTGAGTGCAGTGAGACAAGCCGGGCCGAGAGCCCAGCAGGCGGCCGCGCGGCGCAGAATCCTCGAAGATCGCCTTCGGCGGGCGATCCTGGTCCTTGACGGAGCCATGGGCACCATGATTCAACAGCAGAACCTGTCGGCGGCGGATTTCGGTGGTGAAGCCCATGAAGGGTGCAACGAAATCCTCTGTCTCACCCGGCCGGACCTCGTCACTTCCATTCACGAGGCGTATCTCGAGGCCGGAGCGGATATCATCGAGACCAACACCTTTGGAGCCACCCGGGTGGTGCTGGCGGAATACGGTCTGGAGTCGAAGACATACGAAATCAACCGGACAGCCGCTTCGTTGGCGCGCCGGGTGGCCGGGCGATTCAGCACCCCCGATCATCCTCGCTTTGTGGCCGGCGCCATGGGCCCCACCACGAAGACCCTGTCGGTGACCGGCGGCGTCGATTTTGACACCCTCGCCGAGGCCTACTGCGAACAGGCCCGGGGTCTTTTGGACGGCGGCGCGGATCTGCTGCTGGTGGAGACCGCTCAGGACACCCTGAACGTGAAGGCCGCCGGGGTCGGGATTGAGAAGGCTTTCGCCGAAGTGGGGCATGAGGTCCCGATCATGATCTCGGGCACCATCGAAGCCATGGGCACCACCCTGGCCGGACAGGCGATCGACGCCTTCTATGTTTCGGTGGAACACCTGCGCCCGTTGGCCGTGGGACTCAACTGCGCCACGGGGCCGGAGTTCATGACGGACCATCTGCGCACTTTGAGCCGGTTGGCAAAGACCGCGGTCAGCTGTTATCCCAACGCCGGTCTGCCCGACGAAGACGGCCATTACCACGAGTTGCCCGGGAGCTTGGCGGAAAAATTGGCGGGGTTCGCCCGGCAGGGGTGGGTCAATGTGGTGGGCGGATGCTGTGGGACCACCCCCGATCATATCCGGGCCATCGCGGCGGCGGTTCGCGGCCTGCCTCCGCGAACGCCGGTTGCGGATCACCTTCCGGCGGTCTCCGGGGTTGAGGCGGTGTTTCTCGGGCAGGACAACCGTCCGCTGTTGGTCGGAGAACGCACTAATGTGATCGGTTCCAAGAAATTTCGCGGGCTGATCCAGGCGGGGCGCTTCGAGGAGGCTGCGGAGATCGCCCGGTCCCAGGTCAAAGGTGGCGCCCAGATCATCGATATCTGTCTGGCCGACCCCGACCGGGATGAGTATGCGGATATGGACCGTTTTCTTCGGTATGTGACGCGAATGGTCAAGGTGCCTCTGATGATCGACACCACCGATCCCCGGGTGGTGGAGTTGGCTCTCAAACAAACCCAGGGGAAGGCCATCATTAATTCCATTAATTTGGAAGACGGGGAGAAGCGGTTTGCCCAGGTGGCCCCCTTGGCCCGCCGGTACGGCGCGGCGGTGGTGGTGGGGACCATCGATGAGCGGGGCATGGCCGTCACCCGGGACCGGAAGATGGAGATCGCCGAGCGTTCGTATCAATTGTTGGTGGATGCGTACGGCATTCCTCCGGCGGATATTATTTTTGACCCTCTGGTTTTCCCGGTGGGCACGGGAGATGTGAATTATCTGGGGGCCGCGGCCGAAACGGTGGCGGGGATCCGGGCTTTAAAAGAGCGATTTCCCCGGAGTCAGACCATCCTGGGGATCAGCAACGTCTCTTTCGGGTTGCCCCCGGCCGGCCGGGAGGTGCTCAATGCGGTTTTTCTGTATCACTGCACCAAGGCGGGTTTGGATTATGCCATCGTCAACCCGGAAAAGCTTCATCGTTACGCCTCGATTCCCGAGGAGGAGCGCCGCCTGGCCGAGGCGCTGCTCTTCGACACCCGCCCGGAGACGTTGGCGCAGTTTCACGCCCGGTACAAAGACCGGGCGGGGGCAGCGCCCGTCCAAAAGGAGAACCTCTCGCCGGAAGAGCGTTTGGCCCGCTGTGTGGTGGAGGGGTCGAAGGAAGGCCTGTTCGAGGACCTCGCCGAAGCGCTGCGCACGTCTTCTCCCCTGGACATCATCAACGGGCCGCTGATGGCCGGGATGGACGAGGTCGGACGTTTGTTTAACGACAACCAGTTGATCGTGGCCGAAGTGCTTCAGAGCGCCGAAGTGATGAAAGCGGCGGTGGCGTTCCTGGAGCCGCACATGGAAAAAACCGACACGGTGAAAAAGGGAAAGATCCTCCTGGCCACTGTCAAAGGGGACGTTCACGACATCGGGAAGAATCTTGTGGAGATCATCCTGGCCAACAACGGGTTCAATGTGGTGAACCTGGGGATCAAAGTGCCTCCCGAGGTCCTGATCGATGCGGCGCGCCGGGAGCGTCCGGATGCGATCGGCCTCTCCGGACTGTTGGTCAAATCGGCGCAACAAATGGTCGTCACTGCCCAGGATCTCCGGAACGCCGGAATCTCCGTGCCGCTCTTGGTCGGCGGCGCGGCTCTGACGGCGAAATTCGCGTACACCCGAATCGCCCCGGAATACGGAGATCTGGTCCTGTACGCCAAAGATGCCATGGAAGGGTTGGAATGGGCCAATCAACTGGCGGACCCGGAACGACGGCCCGAGCTGGAACGGAAAGTGGCCGGCCTCCGGGCTGAACTGGCCGAACGTTCCGCGGCGCCGCCGGTTGCGACGAGCGGCGCGGCGCCGAAGCGATCGGCGGTGAGTCGTACGGTGCCCGTGGCGGAGCCGCCGGATTGCCGGCGCCATGTGTGGCGGGACTACCCCTTCGATGACGTGCGGCCGTACATCAACCTGCAGATGCTTTTGGGCCGGCACATGGGTTTGCGGGGCAACGTGGAAAAACTGCTGGAGCAAAAAGACGAGAAGACGGTGGAGTGGATGGCCCGGCTGGATGAGCTGATCGCCGAAGCGAAGAGCGAGGGGTTGCTTCGTCTTCGGGCCGTGTATCAATTCTTTCCCTGCCAGAGCCAGGGGGACGACGTCCTGGTGTACGATCCGGACGACCGGAACCGGGTGCTCGAACGGTTCACTTTTCCCCGCCAGTCCCGGGAGCCGTACCTATGTTTGGCCGATTACCTGCGCCCGGTGGACAGCGGCGAGATGGACTATGCGGCGTTTTTCGTGGTCACGGCGGGGACCGGGATTCGGGAGAAGGCCGAGGAGTGGAAAGCGCGGGGACAGTATGTCAAATCCCATTTCCTGCAGGCCCTGGCCCTGGAGACGGCCGAGGGGTTGGCGGAACGGCTTCACCGCATGATCCGGGATCGATGGGGATTTCCCGATCCGCCCGATATGACCATGAAAGAGAGATTCCATGCGAAATATCGGGGCATTCGGGTGTCTTTCGGTTACCCGGCCTGTCCGGATTTGGATGATCAAGAGAAGCTGTTTCGGTTGTTGCGTCCTGAGGATATCGGGGTTCGTCTCACCGAGGGGTACATGATGGATCCCGAGGCATCGGTGTCCGCCTTGGTGTTCAGCCATCCGGAAGCTGTGTATTTTCGTGCGGACGTCTGACGGCGATCATCGAACCGGGAAACGGACTGGCAGATTACGGCGAAAAAGAGATGTCTTCGGTGTTGCGGCAACGGTTGTGGTGCTGACACAATGTCCGGACCGCCATGCGCCTCTCGAGCCCGCCGATGGGCAGACGGACGGCATTGCGGGACATCTGTTGCCATGGTCTCCCATACGGATCACACCGAGCACGAAGTGGTTCTGGTGGTCACCGGGCACGGTCTGAAGGGCAGATTCCCCATGGGTTGGAGCGGGTTTTTTCTTCCACGAACGGCTTCGACGGGCGGGTTCGATGCGATCCGAGAGCCGACCGATCGGCAGACGCTGAGCCGTGGTCAGGGAGAGCGGGCCGGAGTTCTGCCGTGCCGCCCTGCATGCAGGAGGACGAAGGGGCGCAGAAGAGCCGCCGGCGAGAACCGACGGCTCGGCCCCTTTGGCCGAGGATGTCACGTTCAGTGGACGCCGACCTGGATCTCCCGGGCGTGGATCACAGTGGTGGCCCGGGGCCCGTCAAAAGACACGCGACAATAGTCCACCATGTAGTTCTTGCCGGATAATGAGGGTTCCGGGGTATGCCCGGAGGCGTCTTGGCTGTCAAACTCAAATCGGATGTGCTCGGTTTTGTCGAAGACGGCCCGGGCACCGTGGGTTCCGTCTCCCCGGGCGTATACCTCCTCGAGAACGACGACGGTTTGGCGCGGCAGGACCACGATGCCGGGCAAGACGACTGTCAGATTCATCCCTTTCACCTCAGCCATGCGAATTGTCTCCCTTCCCATGTTCCGTCAACAGCCATTCCTTGTCAAGCGACCCCGGCAGTCCACCGTCTGTGTCCACAATGTGACGATCCACTGGATCCGGATGCGCGTGCGTCTCACGGGACTGGCGGGAATGCTTCGGGGCGTGTATGATTATGATCAAGCGGGCGAATGGCTACATCTTATCGATGAGGAGGCATTTCACCGTGGGGTACCGACTGCCGCTGGTGACAGCCATTGCCATTTATATCTCGATGATCATGGGGGCGTTGGTCGTAGGCCTGAATGCGGGATTTGTCTGCCCGGATTGGCCGTTGTGCAACGGAAAGCTCATTCCTCCCCTCGATGGGCTCGTTTTGGTCGAGTACACCCACCGGCTGGTGGCGGCCGCGGTTTCGATCCTCGTGTTCGCGGTGGCCATCACGGGGTTTCTCCGGCGCAAGCGGCTCGATCGGCTTTCCAAATGGCTGGTCGGCATGACGGTCGTCACCATAGCACTCCAAGTGATCGTCGGCGCGCTGATTGTCGTTCTGGTGCTCCCCGGGGCTTTTACCACCATAGACGTGGGGAACAGCATGCTCCTGTTGGGGACCATGGTAGCTCTGGCCGTGCACCGGCGGAGGCTGGCATCCGGGGGGAGCAACGCAGAGGAACGGCCCGGGGCCAAGGACCGGGGGCTTATGCGGGCGGCCTGGGCGTCTGCGGGAGCAACCTTCGCGCAGGCGGTGTTCGGCGGGTACTTCCGCCATTCCGGGGCGGGAGAGGCCCTGTTCGACAAAGGAACCTACCTGGCCAGCCACCAACAATTCGTACTACCGTCAAAAGTATTTTCCGCAGCCGTGTTTGCCGGACACATCATCTTTGGTATCCTGGTGATGGCATGCGCCGTGTGGTTATTGGCCGAGGCGGTGCGCAGGCACCGGCGCATCAAGGCGGTTGTCGTTTTCCTTGCCATCTTGCTGGCCGACATGGCGGCGGGAGCGCTTTCGTTCGTTCTGCAACTGAACCTGGCGGCGGTCACGGTGCACTGGGCAGGGGCGGCGTTGGCCGTGGCCTGGGCATCGTATTTGGTCTCCAGTGTGTGGCATGATGCCCGGTATCGGGCCGCCGGAACCGAGCCGGACGCCGAGGTGAACCAAGGGTCCCCCGTGGCGGCGGGCGGCCGGATCTAAATCGAAAACGGTTCTGCGGTTTTTACAACGATGGTGGAAAGGAGGGGGAAGGATGGAGCGGCCGATGGCCTATCAGTCTCCTACCCCCGCTCAGGCACGATCCGATTCTGAAGCGGAGCCGTTAGAGACGACGAGTCGATCCTGGAAGGATTATGTCTCAATCACAAAGGTGGGGATCAATCTCGCGAATCTGTGGACGACGTTCGCCGGACTTTGGTTGGCGGGACACGGTCGTCTTGACGGATACACCACCGTGGTGACACTGGCCGGAACGGCCTTGGTCGTGGGGGGCGGGGCCGCCCTGAACAATTGGATGGATCGGGATATCGACCGGGTCATGCCCCGCACCGCCAAGCGAGCTTTGGCGACAGGTCGCATACCGGCGGTGCAGGGATTGATTCTGGGCCTGGGCATTTCGGCGGCCGGCCTGGTGATCCTCGCGGCGGGGATTAATCTATTGGCCGCACTGACAGCCTTCGTGGGACTGTTCACGTATGTCGTGGTCTACACCCGATGGCTCAAGCGGACCACCACCCTCAATACCGTGGTGGGCGGCATTGCGGGTGCGATTCCGCCGATGATCGGATGGGCGGCCGCGAGAGGTACGCTGGATCCCGCAGCGTGGGTCTTGTTTCTCATCATCTTTCTATGGCAACCGCCGCATTTCTGGGCTCTGGCCATCAAACGGACCGAGGACTACCGGGCGGCCGGCATCCCGATGCTCCCTGTGGTGCGGGGATTAGAAGCGACCAAACGACAGATGTTGTGGTACACGGCCGCCCTGTGGCCGGTGTCTCTTCTGCTTTACGGAACCGGTGCGGTGAACCGCATCTATTTGGCGGCGGCGGCGGTGCTCGGAGGTCTGTATGTGGGTCTCAGCCTCTGGGGATTTCGAACTTCGGACGTCATGAGATGGGCGGGCATCATGTTCCGCTATTCCTTGATCTATCTGATGTTGATTTGTGCGGTGGCGATCGCCGGGGTCGTGTGACACGGGGCGAGACAACCGGATCGACGGACGGTGAGCGGCAAGGATGGAACGGGCGGCGGTCTTTCGAGATCGCCGCCCGTTCCCACTCGATTACCGGGGTGGCGCCGCCCGTCGTCCAAGGCGTACGGCCCGGCGGATCGGCGTGGTCATTGGCTGCTTTCGAACATGCCGGCCGTGTGAAGCGAGAGTCCGCAGAATCCCGACTCTGCAACGCGACAAAAAACCTGCCTCCCCGAGGCAGAGAGAAACATCCCGGGAGGCCGTTCTGTTGCACCGCGTGCCCATGTGGGGCGTTCAGGCCGATGGGGCCGGCGCGACGTAATCGCCGTATACCCACCCGTCCGATCCGTCCGAAAGGCGCACGTGATACCAGTTATTGACCAACGTCGGCTTGCCTCCGGCCCCTGTCACCGGGCTCAGAATCGTCCGGTCGGGAACCCGGGTGATCACGCTGAACGATGTCCCGGGGCCTGAGCGGACGTTCAAGGCGTCATCGACCCGAACGATGAGGGCCTGCCCCGATCCGGCGTTCGGTGTCCCTGGCGGCGAAGATACGCCTGCGGTCGGTTCGGGCGGCTGGACGATCGGGCCCGGAGGCGCCTGGACGGCCGCAGGTGCAGGCAGGGGCGCGACCCCCCGATAGTCCGCCGGCTGATAGGGGCGCATGCGTTCCATCAGGGCGGCGATCTTTTCTCCCCAGTCGGGATCCGTGGCGTAATGGACGTTCATGCCGTCCAATGTGGGCGATCCGCCAAACCAGCGGCCGCCGGGTTCCAAATATTGATTGCGAACGAAATAGGCGATGAAACGGATCGAATCCTCGAAACTGGCGAAGGTGGCCGCGGACCGGTAAGGGTCCTGATCATAAGCGCCGTACCCGAAGAGGTTCTTTTTGTTCACGGCGATGGACGACAGGCCCCACCCGCTTTCCAGGATGGCGTGGGCGGCCAGATACTGGGCGTTCACGCCGTATTGCCGCTGGGCCTGGACAAACACGTCCCCCAACCCGATCATCGGGCTCTCCGGATGGTTGGTGCGGATGAAATTGTCGATGTCCGCTCCGCTGATCTTTGAGGGCGTCCGCAGATCCAGGGTTTCATACGGTGGTTCCCAACTTCCCACCGGTTGATCTCCCGAAGGGCCGCGCAGGTAGAATCGGTGGGACGAATCGCGAACATACACTTGGCCGGACTTCATGAAATCGGGCGCAGGACCGATGACCACCGACGCCCGGGGAGGCGCTCCCGGGGTTCCGAAGATGTGGAGCAGAGTTCCCCCCTGAACTTGGTAGTAATCCGGGCCGTAGGGAGCCGGCCGGTCGGGAACGCGCCACACGGGTCCTGAGCCCGCTCCTTCTCCGGAACGAGAGGGAGGAGGGACCGCCGGTGCAGGTGCGGCTCCTCCCGATGGCGGGGTCCCGGATGCTTTCCCCGGTGACGGAATCGACCCTCTGGACGAAAGATCGTCCGGGGGAGCCGCCGGTTGCGGCGTCGTACCCGTGACCGGCTGGGCGGTTTCGGAATTCCGCCACACCACGGTACCGGTCAAGGCGTTGAGGACGATGGAGCCCGGAATGCGGGACGCTTTATTCTCCGCTTCGTCCCGGGTCCAGGCCGAATCCATCCGTTGTCCGCGTTGAACCACCCAGTAACCCAAGTCGGCGACCGGGGAGGGGTAGTTGTCCCATTCGTCGTCGCCGGTCTGGAGATTGACGACGCGGCTGTGATCCCACAACCGGGCGTAGGCCACCGCGTCGGGCAAACGGTCAAATGCTTTTAAACGCACGCTGTACTGAAACACTGCGTAGGCCCCCTCCGCATGGGCAATGTGGGGGGCCGCGATACAACCGGCCGTTCCGATGAACAGCAGGGGCCACAGGTATCGCTTCCGGCTCACGACAAAAGCCTCCCTCCGGGAGCGTCACAATCTCGCATTCCGCTTCTCATTTCCAATCCTATAAGAACATTCGCCGGCCGGGTTCGGTTCTCCTCCCCATGGGCGGAATTTGCCCTGTACAGAACGTGCGGTTCGTGAGACACTGGTTTCTAGAGGGGTTGATATGAGAGGAAGACTTCTTCCTACAGAATGGAGGACGAGCATGATCACCTTCGGATTTGCATCGGTGACCCATGCGGCCCTGGGGGAATTTCTGAACACGGTGGCGGAGATCTGGGCGGAGCGATTCTCCGGCGTGGCGATGATCCACAAGGACGTCGAACTGGTGGATTTGTCCGATTCCCTGCGAAAGCTCGACCTTGGACCCATTGATCGGGCCGACCGGCTGTTTCTGCTGTGTTCGGGGAATCCGGCCCTGGCGGCAGGACTCGCCGGGCTTTTGCACCATATCGAGTCCCTCCACGGCAGCCGGGTGAACCTGGTGCTCACTCAGCTTTCCGAGGAGGGGGTGGCTCAGGCGTTCAAACAGGCGGTGGACCGACCGATTTTCGGAATTGTGAAAGACGCCCAGGATGCGCGGCGAGAAATGGTGCAGTTGGTGGAAGCTTTGGTGTACGAATACGTGGCGGTGCGTCTGGAAGAGCGGCGCAAGGACGAAGTCCGGGATTTGGTGCTGCGGATTCTCGGCGCCCAGCGGCTGGTGATCGGGCCGAGCCGCGGCATCGAGGCCGGCTTGGACCAATTGGACCTCTCTTTCGGGGTTCGCTGGATTTTGCAGGAGTTCGTGCAATTGCGTGTGCAGTTGGGCCAACCGGTGGATAAGGCACTGGAAGATCTGCTGCCGTTGGCGTTCGCCGGGGACGGCGGCTCGGCCATGGCCAGACAACTGGCCCTGGAGACCGAGGTTTTGCGGGTTTTGCGGGGAGAACGGAAAAACTAGGTGCAGGCGAGCGGGGACCGTCGGGCGGCCGTCGCAAGGTTCGAATCGACAGGAGGGTTATGCGTGATTCGGGGGATTTCCGAGACGGCGATCTTGAGCAACGGTGTGCCGATGCCCTGGTTCGGGCTGGGCGTCTACAAAGCGGAAGACGGGGAGGAAGTGGAGCGGGCCGTTTTGACGGCGCTGGAGGTCGGCTACCGCAACATCGACACCGCGGCCATGTATGGGAACGAGGCCGGGGTCGGCCGGGCGGTCAAGGCGAGCGGCATCCCCCGGGAGCAGATGTTCCTCACCACCAAAGTGTGGAACACCGATCAGGGATACGACTCGACCTTGAAGGCGTTTGAAGAGAGCCGACGCCGCCTGGGTGTGGACTATGTGGACCTCTATCTGATCCACTGGCCGGTGAAGGGGAAATACAAAGAGACGTGGAAAGCCCTGGAGAGATTGTACAGAGACGGATGGGTGCGGGCTATCGGAGTGAGCAATTTTCAGATTCACCATCTGGAGGACCTTCTGGCCGGTTGTGAAATCCCGCCGATGGTCAACCAGGTGGAGTACCATCCGAGGCTGACCCAAAAACCGCTCTTGGCGTTCTGTGAAGAGCACCGAATCCAACTGGAGGCGTGGAGTCCCCTGATGCGGGGGCGGATCTTCGACGACCCGGTGGTGCGCAGGTTGGCGGAAAAGTATAACAAGTCTCCGGCCCAGATTGTTCTTCGGTGGGACTTGGAACACCGGGTGGCGACCATTCCAAAATCGGTGCGTCCGGAACGCATCCGGGAGAACGCGGACATTTTCGATTTTCAACTGGCTCCCCAGGACGTGGCGAATCTCGATCAACTGAATCGAGACCAGCGGGTCGGTCCCGATCCGGATCATTTCCATTTTTGAACGACGCGGTGGCACAGGCCGGGTCCTCTCCCGGCCCTTTGTGGTATGCTGAATCCATGAGGCATCCAGCTCACACCGGACGGTTTGCCATTTTGGTGGAAGGAAAAAACGATCGGGCGAGGCTGCGGCGAATCGTACCCGATGATGTGCTGATCCTTTGCACCAACGGAATCCCGAGCCACGAAAAATTGATGGCCTTGCATAAACAGGTGGGGAACAGGCAGGCGGTGATTCTGACGGACAACGATGCGTCGGGGAAGCGCATCCGGCGGCTGCTGGCCGAAGTGTTTCCCGATGCGCTGCACGCCTACACCAAGGCGGGGTACGCCGGGGTGGAAGGGACCCCATTGGATTATCTGACGCGGCAGTTGGAAAAAACGGGGGTGCTTGATCCCGAGTGGGACGAACACCGACCGGGCGCGGGTCGGGATCCGTGCGGAGGGACGAATGGAAAGCGGAAGTAGGCTTGGGGTCCGATGGGCCGCCGGGCCGTTGCGGGGATGGCCGCGCTCCAAGAGGGGCGCCGGTGGGCAAACGGATGACCGGGGTGGCTGTGATGAGAGAAGAGCGCGCCATTGTCTCCTGGCGCATGGAGGGGTTTGAACCCGGGACCTTCCGGGATGTGGAGGTGGCGGGTCGGGAATATGTGGATCACTTCTGGCTCCGGGCCGACGTGCCGGGAGACGTGCACACCACGCTGCGAGAGGCCGGGGTGATTCCCGACCCGTTTGTCGGCCACAGCGACTGGGGGACGCGCTGGGTGGAGCAGAGGGTATGGTGGTATCGGGGGCATTTTTTCATGGAGGAAGGGGCTCTTCACAGCGGAGACACCCTGGAATTGGTGTTCGAAGGGCTGGATACCCTGGCGACGATTTACGTGAACGGCAGGGAGCTTGGAAGGCACGCGAACATGTTTGTCCCCGTCTCTTTTGATGTGACCCGGGAGCTCGTGGCCGGGGACAATGTGGTGGCGGTGAAACTCGATCCGATCGCCGCGGCGGTGCGGGAGAAGGACCTTTCCCTCTGGGCGGCGTTTAACCGGGAGCGGGTCTGGGTGCGAAAAGCCCAGAGCCACTTCGGATGGGACTGGGGGCCGAATATCGTGCCCTGCGGGATTTGGCGGCCCGTGCTGCTGCGTCGCCACCGGGGGATGATCATCCGGTCCGCGCAGGTGCGGACATTGTCCGCCGGGGAAGAGCGGGCGCGGGTCCGAGTGGAGGTGGACGTGGAGGGGCCCCTGATCGGAGATGCGGCCGCCGGTGCCCGGGTTCGGGTCTGTCTTTGGGAGGGAGATCGGAAGGCGGCGGTGTCGGAGTGCTCCCTGGACGGGGATCGGGCGGCGGCCGATCTCGAGGTGCCCGAGCCCAGGCTGTGGTGGACTTTCGATCTGGGAGAGCCGTATCTCTATCGGATGGAGATCACCCTGGTTGTCCGGGGAGAGGAGGTCGACCGGCGGGAGCACCCGGTGGGCCTGCGCACGGTGACGCTTCTGCGAGAAGAGAACGGTGAGCCGAGGTTTACGTTTGTCCTGAACGGCCGGCCGATCTTCGCCAAAGGGGCGAACTGGGTTCCGGCGGACCAGTTTGTCGGTGCCCTCCCGGACGGACGGTATGTCCGGCTGCTGCGGGCGGCCCGGAATGCGGGGATGAACATGATTAGGGTCTGGGGGGGCGGCCTGTATGAGCGGGAGATTTTTTACGACACCTGCGACCGGCTGGGGATCCTGGTGTGGCAGGATTTCATGTTTGCCTGCGCCCTGTACCCGGATTACAATAAAGATTTTTTGGAAAATGTGAAGATGGAGATCGAGAGCGTGGTTCGCCGCCTCCGGCGCCATCCCTCGCTGGCCCTGTGGTGCGGCAACAATGAAAATGACTGGCTCTGGGAAATGATGGTGTCCGACGGCCGGTTGCGGGAGCCGTTTTACGGGGAACGCATCTACCATCGTTTGATCCCGGAGACGCTTCGCCGGCTGGACCCGGAACGCCCCTATCGGCCGAGTTCTCCCTACGGGGGGACGGATCACAACAGCGCCGAAGAAGGGGACCGGCACAATTGGCAGGTGTGGCACGGCCACGTGTATCCCCGCCGCTTTGGGGAACCGGAACGGGTGGACAGGAGTGTCCCGGGGGTTTCTTTTAAGCAGTATCTGCGGGACACTGCACGGTTTGTGAGCGAGTTCGGGATTCAGGCATCGGCCAACCGGTACACTCTGGAGCGATGGATTCCGCCGGGAAAACTGGAATGGGGCGGCCCGGAGCTGGAGTACCGGAACAAAGATGCGCATCCGGAGAAGGCGATGCTGCTCATGGCCGGGTATACCGGGATTCCGGAGACGTTCGATCAGTATCTGATGTACTCCATGCTTACCCAGGCCGAAGGTTTGCGCTTGGCGGTCGAACACTATCGGAGGCGAAAGTTTGCCACGTCCGGGGCGCTGATTTGGCAGTTGAACGACTGCTGGCCCGGGATCAGCTGGAGTATCATCGATTATGAAGGCCTGCCGAAAGCGGCGTATTATTACGCCAAACGGTTTTTTCACCCCTACCTGCTGACCCTGGAGGAGCAGGGGGACGAGTGGGTGCTGTGGGCGGTCTGGGACGGCTGGGGGCTATTGAGGGACGAGGTTCAGGTAGAAGTGGTGGATTTTCAAGGGAATCGTTTGAAAGTGGGGCGATGGCCGGTTCGGGTTCCGGACAACGGACGGCAGGAGGTCGTTCGCCTCTCCCGGAAGGAGTGGCTGGCCCGGGCGGACGTCCGGGAGGCGGCGGTGGCCCTGCGGTCAACATCCGGCCGGACTCCGGTGCGGTGGGTCTATCTTTGCGATCAAATGGAGATGCGGTTGCCGCCGGCCACGCTGCAGGCCCGGATCCTGCCCGGCGGCCGGGCTGTCCGTGTGGAGACGGACGTGCACGCCAGGATGGTGCTCCTGGAGACGCCCGGGCGGGCGGCGGTGTTTCGGGACAATTATTTCGACATGGCGGCCGGCGAAAGCCGAACGGTCGAGCTGTCCCAGGACGATCCGAACCCGCTGGACCGAGTGACAGTTCGGTGCTTGAACAATTCGTGCGAGCCCCGCGGCGGGCCCCTCGCACAAGCCGGGATGTGATACACTGGAAATGTCCCGGGTCGGTTCCGGGAAACATTCCGGGAATGGGAGGTTGCTGCCATGGAGTACAGAAGGCTGGGAAACAGCGGTCTCAAAGTATCGGCCATCGCTTTGGGAAGCTGGCTCACGTACGGCACGGTGACCGAAGAGCGGACGGCGGAGGCCTGTGTACATAAAGCCTTTGAACTCGGCGTCAACCATTTTGATTGCGCCAATGTCTACGGGGCGACTCCGCACGCCGCCGAACGGGTTCTGGGACGTGCCTTGCGGGAGTATCCCCGGGAGAGCTATGTGCTGACGACGAAGGTATTCTGGCCGGTGGGCGACGGGCCGAACGACCGGGGGTTGAGCCGCAAGCACATCGTCGGGGAGGTGGAGAAAAGCCTGTCGGCCCTCGGGGTCGATTATGTGGATATTTTTTACTGCCACCGGTTCGATCCGGAAACCGACCTGGAGGAGACCCTCCGGGCCATCGACGATCTGATCACCCAGGGCAAGATCCTCTATGCCGGCTTTAGCGAATGGTCGGCTTTGCAAATCGCCGACGGCGTCCGGTTGCAAAAGGAATTGGGGCTGCACCGCTTCGCGGCCAGCCAGCCGCTGTACAACATGCTCAATCGGCAGATCGAGCGGGAGGTCGTTCCACTCTGCGCCCGGGAGGGAATCGGACAGGTGGTGTTCTCTCCCTTGGCCCAGGGGGTGCTCACGGGAAAATACCGCCCGGGGCAGCGGCCGCCGGCCGGCAGCCGGGGCGCCACTCCTCAGGTTCAAGCGTTCATGCGGCGGTACATGCAAACGGATGTGCTGGAAAAAGTTCACCAGTTGGAGGCGGTGGCCCGGCGGTGTGATCTGACCCTGGCGCAAATGGCCCTGGCCTGGGTGCTGCGCCTTCCCCAGGTCAGCAGCGCCCTGATCGGCGCGTCGAAGCCGGAGCAGCTGGAGGAGAATGTGAAGGCGGTGGGGGT
>JASBVV010000033.1 GCA_029960885.1 Kyrpidia sp.
GCTTTTGCATTCTTGTCGCGTGAGTTGGGTGCCCACCCGTGACGCCGCTCGCCGTTCTCACGGTGGTGAACTGTCCGTGCAGAGAGCCTCCCCCTCCGCGCTCTGCTATCCCCCCGGTCTCCCGGCGCTTCAAGGGGGTGAATTGACACTCAGACAACTTTTATGTACATTAAAGTTGTCGGGGGATCAATCGGGGAGGTGGGAGGATGGGCCTGCGGATTTGCATGATTTCCGATCACGGCGATCCCATGGCGACCTTGGGGGATGTGAAAAGCGGCGGGCAGAATCAATACGTGTACCAGTTGGCTGTTCATCTCGGCCGCTTGGGACATGATGTGGATGTGTACACCCACTGGTCCTGGGCCGAGGCTCCCGAAATGGAAGTCTTTGGGGAACGGGCCAGGGTGATCCGGGTGTCGGCGGGGCGTCGGGGAAATATAGGGAAAGAAGATCTCTACCACCGACTGGACCGATTTTACACCGAGATGACGGCGAAGATCGCGGTGTTCGGACCCTATGATCTCGTGCACGCCCACTATTGGATGTCCGGGACCCTGGGGCGGGTTCTCCGCCGAGAGTACGGCTACCCGTTGGTGTACACGCCCCATTCGTTGGGGGTGGTGAAAGGGTTGCAGACCGGCCGCTGGGATTGGGAACGGTTGTGGAAAGAGCGCACGGTCTTGGTCGAGGCCGATCACGTGGTGGTGACCACCGAGACGGAACGGGATCTGGCCAAGGAGTTTTGCGGGAAAACCCCGACGGCGGAGATTTCGGTGATTTCCGCCGGTGTGGCGGAACACTTTTTCCGGGATACGGGCTCTCCCGAGACGGGTCGGGACGTGCCGGTCGGGATGGGATTGCCGGGCGGCGCACCGCTGCAGAGCGATGCGCCATGGGCGGACCGGCGGGCATCGACAGATTGCTTCGGCGACGGCCGCCCCGGGGAAGGCTGCTCGGCAATACGGGGGACGGATCGGGATTGCGGGGGGCCCGGGGAACCAAGCGAACAGCCGCGGCCTTTCGTTTTGTACATCGGCCGGTTGGCTCCGGAAAAGGGCCTCGGCGTACTGGTGGACGCATACATCATGTGGGCGGCCCGGAATCCCGATGTCCCGGATCTGTGGATTGGCGGCGGGGATGCCGCGGGTCGAGAATGGCGGCGCTGGATGGAGAGGCATACCGGATTGCGCCGGCTTCTGACCGATGCGCCGGACCGCCTGCGGTATCTGGGACCGGTGGCGAACGAGCGGTTGCCTGACCTGTACCGAGCCGCGGCCATGGTGGCGGTCCCGTCCTGGTATGAATCGTTCGGATTGGTGGCGGCCGAGGCCATGGCGGCGGGGGGCGTGGTGGTCGCCTCGGACATCGGGGGTCTGCGGCATATCGTTCGGGACGGGGTCACCGGCCGGCTGGTGCGGCCCCGGGATCCGGAGGCCCTGGCCCGCGCGTTGGGCGAGATTTGGAGGCGAAAGGACCTGCGGGAACGGTTTCGCAGAAAGGGGACAACCGATGCCAAGCGGCGATTTTTCTGGCCGAACATTGTTCGGCAGATGGTGGAGGTCTATATGGCCCACGCGAAACAACCCGTCACCCTCCGATGAACCGTTGCGGGCCGGTGCGGGGATCGTCACGGATCTCGACGATACCCTGGTCGGCTCGGCGGATTGTCTGGAGGCCTTTCTGCGCTGGCGGGAGAGCCATCCGAAATGGCAACTGATCTGCGCGACCGGACGGTTTTTGGAATCGGCCCTGGAGCTGATCGAGACCGAAAGACTTCCGGAGCCGGCGGCACTGATCACCGATGTGGGCAGCCGGGTGTTTTTTCCGGGGGAAGGGGCGGAAAAAGGATGGGTGGAAGATTCCCGGTGGTGGAGCCGAGCCGCGGCGACCTGGCGACCGGCGGAAGCCGTGCGGTGCCTGCGCGGACTTCCTGGATTTTCGGCGGATGTGGTGGACGGCGATGATCCCCGGGGGCCCAAAGGCCGGATCAGCGGGGGGTGGGATGGACGTCCGGAGACCATCCGGCGGGTGGAGGACGCCCTCAAGGAGGAGGGGCTTCCGGTGCGGGTGGTGGCCGGCCGGGGCCGGTTGGACGTGATTCCCGCCACCGGGGGAAAAGGAGCCGCCGCCCGGTACGTGACGAATCACCTGGGTTTGCGAAAGGTACTCGCCTGTGGGGACAGCGGGAATGACCGCGATCTGCTGCTGGCGGGTTTTCCGTCGGTGCTGGTGGGCAACGCCGATCCGGCTCTTCGGGGAGAACCATGGCCTCCCTTGGTGTACATCGCCTCGAAGCCTCATGCCTGTGGTATACTCCAAGGATGGGAGCACTGGTATGGAAGGCCGGACCTTTCAGACCCCTGACTCCCCCTGGAAACTGGACGAAGGAGTGCGTGGTTGTGGCCGGTCCCCATCCGGAGGGTCTGTCTCGGTATGAGCAGATTGCCGTTGACATTGCGGAAAAAATCGTGTCGAATGAGTACATTGAAGGAATGAAGCTGCATGGTCGTTCCACCTTGGCCAGCCAGTACAACGTGTCGCCGGAAACGATTCGCCGGGCCATCTCTCTGCTTGATGCCGCCAAAGTGGTCCGCGTCCAACCCGGAGTGGGCATTGCCGTGTTATCGAAACGGGCGGCCGAACTGTTCCTCTCCCAGATGCATTTCAAACGCACCCTGGCGGAACTGCACCGGCGGTTGACGGATCTGGTGGAAAAACGCCGATTGATCGACAACGAGATCGACGAAGTGCTTCATGACATTCAGCATTCTTCCCACCGCTATGTCGTTCTGCACGACCTTTTGCACTGTGTGGCGATTCCCCAGGGTTCTCCAGTGGTGGGAAAGACGCTGCGGGAACTGGCTTTCCGCAACGTGACCGGCGCCACGGTCGTCTCCATCGAACGGCCCGACCGCGCCATGAACCTGGCGGCCGGCGAGGCGCCGCTGTCCGCCGGCGACCTCCTGTGGGTCATTGCCGAACCCGGCTCCCTTGCCCAGATTGAGCGCTTGTTGGAAGGCCGACCGCAAACTTAGGTCAAGTGGAAAGGGGGATGGCGTTGGGAGCGGAGAACGCGGGAGGGCAAAAGGATCCGGCGGTGTGGGCCAGGGGACTGACCAAGCGCTACGGAGAGTTTCTCGCGGTGCGGGGCGTCGATTTTGCCGTGCGGCGGGGGGAGTGCTTCGGTGTCCTGGGACCCAACGGTGCCGGCAAGTCCACCACCATGAAGATGATCTACGGCCGAACCCCGCCCACGGAGGGAAAGCTGCGCATTCTGGGGATGGACGCGCGGGCGGACATGCGCCGGATTAAAGCCCGGATCGGCGTAGTGCCCCAGGAAGACAACCTCGACCCCGATTTTACCGTCATCCAAAATCTCCTCGTGTTCGGGCGGTATTTTGGCCTGCCGAGGCGGACGGCGGCGGAGCGGGCCGAGCGGTTGTTGGAATTCGTCGGGTTGGCGGAGCGCCGGGAAGCCCGGGTGGAGAAGTTGTCCGGAGGGATGAAGCGGCGCTTGGTGATCGCCCGGGCGCTCATCAACGACCCGGAACTGCTCATTCTCGACGAGCCGACCACGGGGCTCGATCCCCAGGCTCGACAATTGGTGTGGAGCAAGATGCGGGAGCTTCGGTCCCGGGGGGTCACTTTGTTGTTGACGACCCATTACATGGAAGAAGCGGCGCGGATGTGCGACCGGCTGGTGATCATGGATCAGGGTCGGATTCTGGCCGAGGGTTCGCCGGATCAATTGATCGAAGAGCATGCGGGACCGTGGACGGCGGAGATTCTGCTCCCTCCGGATCGCCATGAAGAAGCCCGGCGGCTTTTGGATACCGGGTCCCGGGATGTCGCCGGCGGCCGGAAGCGCGAAGCGATTCGCGGATGGGAGTCGGCGGAAGACCGGCTGCTCGTGTACACTATGAGCGCCGAGGAGGCCCGGGCGGTGGGGGAGCGGCTGCGGCACGCGGGGCTCGGGGGAGCCGGTTTCTTCTCTCGACCGACCACGTTGGACGATCTCTTCCTCCGGCTGACCGGACGGACCCTTCGGGAGGGGTGAAATGGACGTTCGCGCAGTTTGGGCGGTGTTCGCCCGCAATATGGACATATTCCGCCGCTATTGGTTGAACAACCTGGTTTCGAATTTTTTTGAACCGTTTCTTTATCTGCTCGGTATGGGCTTCGGCATGACCCGGTATGTGACCGGGATTGACGGCATGTCTTATACGGCGTTTATTGCGCCGGGCATTGTGGCGTCGACGGCGATGTTTGCGGCCACCTTCGAGTCCACGTTCGGGACCTATGTGCGCATGGTGTTTCAGAAGACATTCGACGCGATCATCGCCACCCCGGTGAACGTCGAAGAGGTGGCGGTGGGGGAACTGCTTTACGGGGCGGCGAAAGCGGGAATTGTGGGGATCATCATTCTGGCAGTCGTGGAGCTGTTCGGTTTTGTGCCTCAGTGGCACGCATCCGCCCTGCTGGTGCCGCTGGTGGCCGTCGTGGTGGGATTGTTGTTTTCATCCCTGGGAATGACGGCGGCGACGTTGGTCCCCCAGATCGATCATTTCAATTACTATATCACCCTCTTTATCACCCCCATGTTCGTCTTTTCGGGGATTTTCTTTCCGTTGGGCGGATTGCCGAACGGGGTGCAGGCCGTGGCCTGGTTCACGCCGCTGATGCACGCGGTGCGCATGAGTCGGGAATTGGTTTTTGGCCAATGGACCCATGTGGCGGCGGATGCGCTGTGGCTGACGGTGGTCACGGCGGCGCTGGTGTGGCCGCCGGTGGTGCTGCTCAGGCGAAAATTGATCCGATAAAAGGGAAGGAGGACGCGGGGATGCCGAATATCCGAATGATTGTCTATGACCTGGACGGCACCCTGTATAGAGATCAAGGTCATTTTGTTTATTATCGGGACCGGCTGTCGGCGGCGGCGCCCCGTGTTGCTGCCTTTGAACGGGACTATGAACGGATCGCGGAAGAACGCCATCCTCTGCGGGTGGGTGCTTTTTACGACGGAAGAAATGGGCGGATCTGCGGTCCAGACGGAGTGAGCGCCTGGGACGGACGGATCATCGAGGTCGGGTCGGGGCCGTATGATGCATTGATCGGCGCGCTTGAAGAGGAGAGGGATTTGGGGGAATGGCTCTACATTGGGGACCTGTGGTGGGTGATGGTCGCCCTGGCCGCGCAGCACCGGGTTCCTCCCGAAGATCTCAGGCGGAGCTTTCTGGCGACCCGGGCCCACATGATGGACGACGCCGTGCCGGTGCCGGAGGTTCCGGAACTCAGGGAGTTTGTCCAGGCCAGGAGGGAGGAGGGCGTGGTGCAGGTTCTGGCCACCAACAGTCCCGAACCGGATAGCCGGGCCATCATTCGCAAGTTGGGACTGGACGGGGTCTTTGATGTCTGCTCCTTTGTGACGGGCAAACCCGCCGGGTTGCCCGCTCGGTTGGAGGCATGGGGGGCGGAATTCGGAGTGTCCCGGGACCGGATCCTAATGGTGGGCGACAATTACAGGAACGACGTGGTGCCGGCCCGGCGTTGCGGTTGCCGCACGGCCTTTGTCGACTCCCACCGGGTTCCGCATCCGGTTCGGGCCACGTATCGACTGAGAAGACTGGAAGATCTGTTTTGCCTCTGGCCTTCGGTCGAAGTGACCCGGGGACCGTGAATGCGTCGGTCAGGCCAGGTGCCAGAACCTCCTGACGTTGCAGTCCAAGATGTCCCGCTGTCCCGGCGTGGACAATTAAAGGCCTGTCATAAGCGATGAGGGTTTCGTACAAAGGGTACAGCCGGGGGTCGTCCATGGTCACGTTCTGGACGGTGGAAACAGAGGGACAGAAACATCCCCGGGTGCCGTGGGGAACCCGGGGAAAGCAAAGGCCCGAACGCCGTTCATTCATCTGGGTCTGGGTTGATGCGCCCGGTTGCGGGAAACGGTGTTCCAGGACAGTCCGTAGCGTACCGCCGATGCCGGGGCGGATTCACACCGGCCGGTACACGTCGCCGCCGCTGCGCCGGAACTCTTCGGCTTTTTCCTCCATGCCCGTCCGGATGGCCTCGTCCAGTTCCAACCCCTGGGCCTCGGCGTACTCCCGAATGTCCTGGGTGATCCGCATGCTGCAGAATTTGGGTCCGCACATCGAGCAGAAATGGGCGGTTTTGGCCGGTTCCGCCGGCAGGGTTTCGTCGTGGAATGCATAGGCCCGTTGGGGATCGAGAGACAGATGGAACTGGTCCCGCCACCGGAACTCGAACCTCGCTTTCGAGAGGGCGTCGTCCCAGACCTGGGCGCCGGGATGCCCCTTGGCCAGATCGGCGGCATGGGCGGCGATTTTGTATGCGATGACCCCGTCTTTGACGTCCTGCTTATTGGGAAGCCCCAAGTGCTCCTTGGGGGTCACGTAACAGAGCATCGCCGTGCCGAACCACCCGATCATGGCCGCGCCGATGGCCGAGGTGATGTGGTCGTACCCCGGGGCGATGTCGGTGACCAAGGGCCCGAGGGTGTAAAAGGGCGCTTCATGGCAAACTTCCATCTCCCGGTCGACGTTTTCCTTGATCATGTGCATGGGGATATGGCCCGGGCCTTCGATCATCACCTGGACGTCGTGTTTCCAGGCGATGGAGGTCAGCTCGCCCAGGGTTTCCAGCTCGGCGAACTGGGCCTCATCGTTGGCGTCGGCGATGGAGCCCGGACGGAGCCCGTCCCCGAGAGACACCGAGATGTCGTAGGCCCGGAGAATTTCGCAAATCTCTTCAAAATGGGTATACAAGAAGTTCTCCCGGTGGTGGGCCAGACACCAGGCGGCCATGATCGACCCGCCCCGGGAGACGATGCCGGTCACCCGTTTCGCGGTGAGCGGGATGTAGCGAAGGAGCACACCGGCGTGGATCGTGAAGTAATCCACTCCCTGCTCGGCCTGTTCGATCAGGGTGTCCCGGTAGATCTCCCAGGTCAATTCCTCCGGGCGGCCGCCGACTTTCTCCAGGGCCTGGTAGATCGGGACCGTGCCGATAGGGACCGGGGAGTTGCGGATGATCCATTCCCGGGTGGTATGGATGTTTCTCCCGGTGGAGAGGTCCATGACCGTGTCGGCGCCCCACAGGGTGGCCCAGGTCATTTTCTCCACCTCTTCTTCGATGGACGAGGACACCGCCGAATTGCCGATGTTCGCGTTGATTTTTACGTGAAAGCTCCTTCCGATGATCATCGGTTCGCTCTCGGGATGGTTGATGTTCGACGGAATGATGGCCCGGCCCCGGGCGACCTCCCGGCGCACGAATTCGGGATCCATATTTTCCCTGATGGCAACGAATTCCATCTCCGGGGTGATGATGCCCCGCTTGGCATAGTGCATCTGGGTCACCGCCCGGCCGGGCTTGGCCCGCAGGGGTTTGCGGGTGAGCCCGGGGAACATCTCCCGGTTTGCCCGGGGATCATCGGGGCGCAGCCCGTCGTCCTGGGGCAGCACCCGGCGGCCTTCATACTCCTCGACATCCCCGCGCTCAAGGATCCAAGAGCGGCGCAAAGGGGGCAGGCCCCGGCGAACGTCCGGAACATAATCCGGGTCGGTGTACGGCCCGCTGGTGTCGTAGACCCGAACGGGCGGGTTCTCTTCCCGGCCGGTGCGGCCCTCGGTGGGCGAGAGGCGGATCTCCCGCATGGGCACCCGGATGTCCGGGCGAGAACCCTGAATATACACTTTCCGACTTTCGGGAAAATGGGACACATAGGACGGCGCGAACGGGCCGCCGGAGATGGACATGGTCAAGGACCTCCCTTTTGGATGGTCATGCTGCGCGCATCCACCGGGATGGAAAAAGCGTGGACCCCAGAGCGGAACAACAGGTGCGGCCGACCCGGGTCGAACCGCCGTTCCCGAGCTGGGCCGCGGGCAGGCAGTGGCCCACTCTCTTGCGGGCCAGTCTTCATCTCAGGAACGCCGGCCGGTCCCGCCCGAGAAGGGCCCAAGGCGCCAAAAAGAGAACCGCGCCGGACCCGGGATGCGGACCTGCGCGGCGCACGCTCGAGCAATGACCGATCATTGCGCGATGATGAGCGACGACTCGAGTTCCTCCGCTGGCATTACCCAGGTCAGGTTCTGACGGTCGGCAGCGGATCGG
>JASBVV010000034.1 GCA_029960885.1 Kyrpidia sp.
ATCGTCGGCCTGTCCGCGAAACAACGTTTGGCAGAGGTGAATGTGCATGTGAACGAAGCCGGGAAGGAGCATTTTTCCTGCGGCATCGATGACCCTGTCCGCTTCAGCATTCCAGGTCTCGCCGACGGTGGCGATTCGGTCGTCCTGGATCAAGAGATCGCCGTGCACCACCTCGTTGTGGTCATTCATCGTGAGGATGTCGGCGTTTCGAATCAGAATCCTCATGGCGTTCCTTCTCCCTGTGCCGGGCCGACTCGCGTCGCCCGGAATCGCCGAGCCGCCGCGGTTTCGACCCCCCCCCCGCCTCAAAAACCGATGCCCATCGTGCTCAGGGCCTCTTCGGGCATGACGAAGCGATGTCCCACCCATTCTTCCATTCGAACGCACAGACCGAACGCAGCGACAGCCGATCGGTCCTCCTCATTCCCGTGCCATCTCTCAGCCGGAATCGCCCATCCGACCTGCGGGGAGTCTAAGCGGTCCGCCGCATCCTCGACGACCACCACCCCTCGAATCTCCGGGGAGAACGTCAAGGCGGCCGACATGACCCGATCTGCGTCGCCTGGCCGGATCTCTTTCAGCACCACAACGACATGGTGTCGCCCGGTTCCAACATCCGGACCATGCACCGCGGCCACCCGGGGCACCACCCGGCGCAAATGGTTCAAAAGATCGGCTTCCCGCAGAATTCCTGCGATCAGTCGCGCCTCTCCCGATCCCGGAAGGATCGTTTGGAAAATCGGCCGCGCTCGGTGGGTGATCGTTTGGATGTCGATTTCCGGCACTCCCTCCGTCGACGCACCGGTCCGCCATCGGCCTTCGCAAACGATTTCCGCCCGGGCGGGGACCAAGAGTTCACTGTCATCACAGCAAACCATTTCGATGGATCGTCCCACCCACCCACCGGCCCGTTCCACCGGATTCCCGGCCGCGGGACCCGGAATCTGCGCCGCCGTCAGCAACGCCGGGTGCAATCCGATGACCACCGCCGCAGGGGTGTCCTGCAGTTCGCCCATTCCATCACGGAATGGCACGCCTTTCCGTGCGCAAACACCGGCGGGGCGAAGGCGCCGCGGACCGACCACCTGCAGAGGGGTCAGGAACCACCACGGGCACCCGGTGAACGGATCCCGATACACCACAACCCCGGCGGTGATCCACGGATATCCGTCCTTTTTCAAAACGTGCCGAGGAATCGGGAAGAACCGCGCCAGGTCGATGTCGCCTCGGCGCGTCACCTGTTTGACCGGCGCTTCTTTCCGGGGGACGATTTCGGCGGGCATCGGCTCGGACGCCGAGGTGATCCGCTCAAGTAACATAGAAGGCTCCACTCCAATCGCCAGCGCCAACCAATCCCGCCGGGAACAGATTCCGGCCACCAAGGGGACCCGGTGTCCCGCCGCCCGTTCGATCCACACCGCCCGGCTTCCGTCCAGGTTCTGTACGATGGCGGCCCATTCGCAACGGTCCAGACGAACGGTTCGCGCCACCCGGGCCAACTCGTTCCGGGCGTTCAACTGTCCCAACCAATTCCGAAGAGACAGCGATTCTTCTTCAAGAGCCATTCTGCACATCGGAATTCGCCTCCCGGAAAGATTGAGCCCGCGGTTTCTCCGGGGTCTACACCCGGATGTTCAACTCCCCCGGTAGACACTGTACCCGCCGGGCGAAATCAACAGGGGAACATGGTAGTGAGCATCCGGGTCTTCAATTCGAACCACCACCGGGATCCGGTCGAAAAACACCGCCTTCGGCCTGGGCCGCCCACCGCTCCGATAATACGCACCGGGGAAGAACCGCACCTCGTACCAGCCCGTCCGCATCTCTTCGCCGGCGAGCAGCGGCTCATCCAGACGCCCGTCCCCGTTTGTCACGGCCGTGCGAATTCGTTCCTTTCGTTCGCTTTCGTCCGCGCGCCACAGCTCGACGCGCACCCCCGGGGCCGGCCGGCCCACCGTCAAGTCCAACACGTGGGTCGTCAACTGTCCGCCCATCGGACATCCCTTTCTATGACTCGAGGTCCTTCTTTGTCATGGAAAAGCCTTGGAATCCGTAAGGGGGACGAGGCTCTGTGTACACTTTGGCCCCCCTTGACTTTCCATCCGCCTCAGAAACTTCGTCGAGCACCGTTTCCCACGTCCGGTTGTTTGCCTCAAAACGCACTTCCGCCACCTGCGGGAATCGCTGCAGCACCCGCCGTCCGATGTGATAGATCAGATTTTGAATCGACGGCGAGTTCAGTTCGTGAAACACGGTGTGCGCAATGTCGCGTACCTGTTCCGCCGCCACGTAGCGCTCCGGATTCTCTCCGCGCAGATCGGCCGGATCTTCATATTTCCATCGGATATCCAAATAGATAAACAGCGGTCGATCGTACGCTTCGGGCAGGGTGGTGTACTCGTCCCGGATATAGCCATAAAAGGAGCTTCCCTTCACTTTGATCAACTTCAGCCCCACCACCCCTCCGAAATGGTCTTCCAGGACCGCCCCGTCCGAAGTTCTCCGCAGGTCGACAAAAGCCGCGGGGCACTCGTTCAGCGAATACCGAAACACCAACCGTCCGGGCTGGAGACCGCCGTCGGTGGGAACCGCCAATTCGTCGAACGGAATCTGTCGGCCCGTCAGCCGGATGGCCGACACGTGCGAATAGCGCTCGAGAAACCTCCGCCCGACGAATTCCAGAAAGCCTTCCGGGGTCGCCCCCTCGTACGCCCCGGCTTGGCGCAGAACAAAATTTTTCATCGAATCGGTGGCCACCACCATGGAATTGTCTCCCTGTGTGAAAGAAGGGAGAAACGCCTCACCCTCCACGGCCATTTTCACGTTCATGCCGAAAATCACGTTTGGACGGCCCGGGAACCCCGATTCCGGGATGGCCCGCAACCCTTGCAGGGGTTTCGCATAGGTGCGATAGACCCATACATCCCCTTTGCCGTAATACATCGTGCGACTGACCGTGCCGCTTTCGACTTTTTCGGTGATCAACATGGACATCCCCCTCTCCCTAAACCATTCCCATGTCCTTCAATCGGAACCACGCAATGCGCAAGACCTCGGCCAGAGCTCGTTCCACCTCCGTCTCCGGGGAGCCTCCCAAGCGCTCCTTCATAGCCTTGCGGATCGCCTCTTTGGTCTGACCCCGAACCGCCATGATAAAAGGAAACCCAAATTTCCTGACGTACTGTTGATTCAACCGAACGAACTCCTCGTATTCCCCTGGCGTCAACCGATCCAGGCCCGCTTGGCGCTGTTCATGCTTGGAAGCTTCGGACACGCTCAGACGCGTTCCGAGATCCGGATGGGCGCGAAACAATGCCAATTTCTTCTCGAGTTCCGCTTCTTTGACCACGCCGGCCATACATTCAAAAAGATGTTCCACCGACCGAAACGGGCGCCGCCTCCAAGCGCGTTCCGCCACCCAGGGAGAATGCTCGAAGAGCCAACCGACGGCGGAAACAAACGCCTCTTCGGAAGACCGATTCAGCTCTTCGACGGTGATCGTCGTCCTCCATCCCTCCTTAGCACCGACAGTACAGCTCGGGGAGATCACACCATCTACCCTCTGGTGGAATTATGAATAACATATTATGTTTATATATATGACATAATAAGGCGTGGCCTTCGATTTGTCATTATGCACCCTCGCCAAAATCCAGGGGCGCCGCTGTCAATGATGAACACTTTGCGATTCCCCGTCGGCGCCGTCGCCGTCCAGAGCATACAGCAATCCCCGAGCGAGGAGGGCCACCCGCAACCGCAGGGTCACATCCGGTTCCTTCAGATCCTGACCGATCAATTCCCTGCACTTCTCCAGCCGGTAGACCACGGTGTTGCGGTGAACAAATAACCGCTTCGCCGTCTCCGCGATTTGACAGTGATTTTCCATATAAGCAGAAAGGGTGTGCAACAGGTCCATCTTTTCTTTGTCGGTCGGGTGAGCCAACTCTTTGAGAGAATTCTCATAGAACTCCACCAGGTCTTCCCTGGGAATCCAGCGGAGAAGATCGCTCAATTCTTTGGCCCGGTAAGGCTGAACAAACCGCCTGCGCCCCGACCGGTACCCCGCTTGAAGCGCATTTTCCGCTTCCCGGTAGGCTCTGGGAAGTTCATAAAAATGGCGGATACATGGACTGAGCCCAAAGGATGCGGAAACGCCGAGCCACGTGAACAGATCATCCTGGATGGTTCGCAGCCATTCGACCATCTGCCGCTCTTCTCGTTCCCCGCACTCTACAACCGGGTGAAGAAACACCAACGATTCTCCCCGGGTGAACAGCACGCACCCGTCCGCACGGTCGGCCAATTCCGTCTCGAGCCGGTCGTAGACCGCATCCCGAAGCCGGCGCCACCGCCCTTCCAGCGCACCCTCCGGGTTCTCCAGGCGCTCGTCGATTCGACAGACCGCGCAGACATACGGCTGATTCTCCCGTAAACCATACAGTTTTCCCATATTGATGATCTCCCGGCGGGAACCGATCTCCCCGCTCAAAAAATCGGTGAAGAATTCGTTTTTGATTCGTCGGGTGTTCTCCTCCACCGCCTGGCGTTTCAACATGTCGAACGCGATGACATTCACCGCCTGCTCCATGGCCAGCAGGGGATACGCCGCCGCCTCAAAAGGGCAGCCGAACACCACGAGAAATCCGCTCTGGTGCCGATGGGTGCGTACGGGAACGACGGTGAATGTCCGCGATTCTTCCGGGCGGCCGAGCACCGAAAAGGCCGTCATCCCCGCCTCCTCCTTGGCCAGGGAGCGTAAATGATCCATGAGCGTGGACCGGCACCCGTCATCCATTCTCCATCCGTTCGGCGACGCGGCGATCACTTTGAAACCGGGATCCAATAACTGCACGGGACATCCGAGAAGAGCACCGAGATTCTCCACCACGGCGCCCAAGCCCTTTCCCCGAAACACCAGGTTGGTGAACGAGCGGTGAATATCGAGCGCATAACGCAGTTCTTCGGCGCGTTTTTCCAAAATGTAGTTCAACGTCTGATGGACGATCTCGCCCAGGGAGTGGTTGTAGGGCAGCTCAATGATCGGCAAGGCGAGGTCGTCGGCCGCCTGAATCATGTCCGCCGGAATTTCCGCCAGAAAACGCCGGGTCTTGATCCCCAGGGCGGCGCATCCTTTTCGGGCCATTTGCCGCACCAGGTCCACCAAGGCATCCGGGTTGTCCTTGAGGGAATACCCCGTGGTCACCAATAATTCGGAAGGCTTCAGGAAATCAATGATATCCGGCGCATCCATCATGTTTACAGAACAGACATTTCGTGTTATGCCTTGCTCGCCGGCCATGACTCTCGCTTCAGAAAATACCGGGATGCTCATTAGGTCCTTCACATTCATGCCCATTTCCACCTCCTCATTGTTATATATTATAACATAATGCGTAATCAAAAAGGTCAATTGGCTATCATTCATAAACGCAGATCGGAAAACCGTCGAGCTTAACCAATGACAGAAAGTCCCCGGCCGCCGTACGATACACCCACAGAGGTGTTATCAATGTCCATCAACCGGATCAATGTCGAGCGCATCCTCGAGCGCATCGATCAGTTGGCCGCATGCAGTTTGGGAAAACGGGGGGTGACCCGGCTTTCGTTTACACCGGAAAGCCGGTGCGCCAGTCGCATGGTGGAGCGGTGGATGCGCGAAGCGGGCATGGAGGTGCGCACCGATCCCCTGGGCAACGTCATTGGCCGATATCCGGGGCGAAAACCCGGTGCGCCCGCCTTCCTGATCGGTTCCCACCTGGATTCGGTGGTCGAAGGGGGCAAATTCGACGGCGCCCTGGGAGTCGTGACCGGCATCGAAGTGGTTCAAACCCTTCGGGAGCAGGGTATCCGCCCGGATCTGCCCCTGGAGGTCGTCGCATTTTGCGACGAGGAGGGAGCGAGGTTTCACACCACTCTCCTGGGCAGCCGGGCGATGGCCGGCACCCTGGATGATGCGGATTTTGACGCCATGGATGCCGACGGCATAACCTTGGCCGAAGCCATGCGCACCTACGGCCTCGAGCCTCTCCGCCATCGCGAGGCGGTCCGGGAGCCGGGAACCGTCGCCGGGTATCTCGAGCTGCATATCGAACAGGGGCCGATTTTGGAAAGGGAAAATCAAGCCTGCGGCATCGTACGCGGGATCGCCGGCGCAAGCCGGTGTCGGTTTCGTGTGGAGGGGCGAGCCGGACATGCCGGGACCGTCCCCATGGATCTGCGACAAGACGCCTTGAACGGTGCGGCGGAAATCGTTCTGGCCGTAGAGCGCGTCGCCGGGCAGATGCCTTCGGTGGTCGCCACCGTGGGCCAGCTCCAGGTGTTTCCCGGTTCGAGCAACGTCATTCCCGGCAGGGTGGAGGGCACGTTGGACGTCCGAAGCTTGGACGATGAACAGAGGCACACGGCTCTGCGGCGGATTTGCGAGGAAGCGGTGCGCATCAGCCGCCGGCGCCGGCTGTTGTTCGCGTGCCGAACGGTGATGGAAACGGCGGCCACTCCTTGCGCCCCCCGGCTCATTCGGGCGGTGGAAGAGGTCATGGCGTCCTACGGGCTCTCCGCCCTGCGCATTCCCAGCGGCGCGGGACACGATGCTCTGGCCATGGCAGCACTCACCGAGGTGGGCATGGTGTTTATCCGGTGCCGGGACGGGATCAGCCATCATCCGGACGAGGATGTATCTCCGGATGACATTCGCCTCGGCGCCGCCGTGTTGCTCGATGCTGTCCTGAAGCTGACCATGGAGACGGCCTCGGACGGACGGGGGGGAAAACCGTTGAAAGAAGCGGGGGTGCGGCGAACGACATGAGAGAGGAGGCTCTTGAGGACAACCCGAACCGGGTACAACTGGATAAACGACGACTCTTTGAGTGGATCGACCGCCACCGGGAAGCCATGGTGCAGTTTCTTCAAGAACTCGTTTCCATCCCTTCGGACAACCCGCCCGGGGATTGTCGGTCCATGGCGGAACACCTCCACAGACGGCTGTGCGGGCTGCCCATGGATGACGTTTGTTTCCTGGAAGTTCCTCCCGAGGTCACAACCTCCGCAGGAATGGTGCGAGTGGCCAACGTGATCGCCACGGCCGTATTCGGCGAAGGCACCGGCCCGGACATCGCCCTCAATGCCCATGGGGACGCGGTGGCTCCGGGCTTGGGATGGACCCGGGATCCGTACGGCGGCGAGGTGGTGAACGGGGCGTTGTACGGCCGGGGAGCGGCGGTCTCGAAGTCGGACATGGCCGCGTACACCTTTGCGGTCACAGCCCTGCGCCAGGTGGAGACCTCCCTTTCCGGGCGGGCGACGCTGGCTTTTACCTTTGATGAAGAAACCGGAGGAATCATCGGCCCGGCGCGGCTGCTCCAAACCGGCGCCATCCACCCGGACATGGCCATCACCGCCGGGTTCACCCATTCCATCGTCAATGCCCACAACGGGTGCCTGCACCTGGAGGTGTGCATCCGGGGCCGCTCGGCTCACGCCGCCGAGCCGCACACGGGCATCGATGCCGTCGAGGCGATGACCGACGCGCTCCAAGCCCTGTACCGCTACCGGGACACCTTGGCCGGGCAGCGGTCCAACATCCCCGGTATCGGGAGCCCGACCCTGGTCGTCGGCCTGATCTCCGGCGGAATCAACACCAATGTCGTGCCCGATCTGTGCACCATTCGCCTCGACCGCCGACTGATCCCGGAAGAAGACGGAGACATCGTCGAGGCGGACCTCCGCCGGGTCATCGCCGAAGCCGTCGCCGGCCGGGGAGCGGAGGTACAGATCCGGCGGATTCTCTACGCAAAGCCGCTCAAACCCGCGCCGCCGGACTCCCTTCTCATTCGCACACTCAAGAAAAATTGGCAATCGGTGATGCAGGGCCGGGAACCGGAGATCCATGGCCTGCCCCTGTACACCGATGCCCGTCATTTTGCCGAGGCGGGCATCCCCGTGGTGCTGTTCGGAGCCGGGCCCCGGACCCTGGCCGAGGCGAACGGCCACCGGGCCGATGAGCATATCCGGATCGACGATTTGATTCTCGCCGCGAAAATCGTCTCGGCGACGCTGTACGATCTTCTGCGGAAAGGAGCTTCTCCCGATGGCCCGTGAAGTGGACATGGTGATCCGAAACGGAACGGTGGTCACCGCCGAAGGAAGCCGAACCGCCGATCTCGCCGTCGAGCAAGGCAGAATCGCCGCCGTGGAACGGCATCTTTCCCCGAACCTTCGCGCCGTCCGGGAGGTCGATGCGTCGGGACTTCATATTTTCCCCGGGCTGATCGACACCCATGTGCATTTGAACGAGCCCGGGCGAACGGAGTGGGAAGGATTCGCATCGGGAACCCGCAGTCTGGCCGCGGGCGGCGTCACCACTTTTTTCGATATGCCGCTGAACAGCAAACCGACCGTGACGGGGCGGGCCGGGTTCGAGGTCAAAGCCGAAGCGGCCGGGAAGCGTTCTCTCATCGACTACGGCCTTTGGGGCGGGCTGATTCCGGGAAATGTGGAGAAACTCGAGGAACTCCATGAGTGCGGAGTCGTTGGTTTCAAAGCGTTCATGAGCGATAGCGGGATTGACGAATTTCCCGCCGTGGACGACGCCTATTTGTGGGAAGGGATGGAAACGGCGGCCCGGCTGGGCTCCCTGGTCGCGGTGCATGCCGAAAGCCGGTGGATCACCGCCCGGTTGACCGCCTCATGTCTGTCCCAAGGCCGGACCACGGCGCGGGATTACGAGGCGTCCCGTCCCATTCTCTCCGAAATGGAAGCGGTGCAAAAGGCGGTGGCTTTCGCCCGGCTGACCGGTTGTCCCCTGCATGTGGTGCATGCGAGCAGCGCCCGGGTGGTCCGCCTGATCCAGGCGGCCAAAGACGAGGGCGCCGACGTGACCGTGGAGACATGCCCCCACTATCTCACCCTCACGACGGAAGATGCCGAGCGCCTCGGAGGTGTCGCCAAATGTGCCCCTCCCCTTCGCAGCCGGGAGGAGGTGGACGCGTTGTGGGAAGCGGTCGCGGACGGCGCCGTCGATACGGTGGGGTCCGACCATTCTCCCTGCCCTCCGTCGATGAAGGAGGACTCGGAGGGGAATATCTTTCGCATCTGGGGCGGCATCTCCGGCGCCCAGTCGACCTTGAACGTGTTGCTCGAAGAAGGCCATCACCGTCGGAGCGTTCCATTGGAGACCATCGTGCAGCTCGCGTCCACCAACCCGGCCAAACGGTTCGGCCTGTATCCTCAAAAAGGGACCATCACCCCTGGCAGCGACGCGGATCTGGTCCTGGTCGACCTCCGGGCGGCGTGGGTGCTGCACCGGGAGAATCTCTACTACCGCCATCCGCACAGTCCTTATGTCGGCCGGTCCTTCCGCGGCCGAATCCGGGCCACCCTTTTGCGGGGCAGGCCGGTCTACACCGATGGGGTTCTGGAAGGACTGTCCGGGTTCCCGTCCTCGGGTGAACCGGGCGGCCGTCCGGTCGGACGACGGTGCCGTTGACCACTTCGCCGCTTTATCCCGGCGGGACAAGATGATCCCGCGCTCACTCCGCATGCGGATCCGGGAAGGGACGGTCCATCTTCACAGTGACCGGGACGGATGCCATTCCGGGTACCGCCCGTGTCTCCAATTCCATCTTCTGCTGCCAATTCGTGAATCGCTCCAGCTCGTTGTACGCCGGGATCCCGTGGAAGGCAAGGTCCAGCCCTTGCTCCTCCAGGTCCCGGGATACCCGAAGACCCATAATTTTATTGAGTAGAACGCCAATTGCAAACATGGCGACAAAACCCCAAAGACAGACGACGAACGCCCCCAATCCTTGAACGAGAATCAGGTGGGCATGTCCGGTGGTCAGCAACCCCTGACGGACGTCAAACAGTCCCACCGCGAAAGTGCCCCAAAGGCCCCCGAACCCGTGAACCGCCACGGCGCCGACCGGATCGTCCACTTTCATCCGGTCCACCCACCCCGTGGCCCAAACCACCAGCATCCCGGCCACCGCACCGATCAGCACCGCGGCGTCGGTTCCGACATAGGCGCAACCGGCCGTGATGGCCACCAGCCCAGCCAGAGAACCGTTGATGGCCATGCTCGGATCCGACACCCCGAAGCGGAGCATGCTGAACAGGATGGCAGCCGCACCCCCGGCCGCCGCCGCCAAAAACGTATGAAGCGCGATATCCGCCAGCCGGGCGTCGAACACGTTCAGGGTGCTGCCCGCATTGAATCCGAACCATCCAAACCATAGAATGAACGCCCCCGCCGAAGCCAGAGGGATGTTGCTCGGCGCAAACACGTTCACCTCGCCGGCCGAACCGAAACGCTGGTGTCGCGGTCCGAGCACGGCGGCCAGGGCCAAGGCCGCAAACCCGCCCATGGCGTGAATCGCGGCTGATCCTGCGAAATCTTCCATCCCCAAGCGGGACAGCCAACCGTCCGGCGACCAAATCCAGTGGCCGGAAAGGGGATACACCAGCCCGCACACCAATATCGTCGCGATGATATAGGCCGGGAATTTCATCCGCTCGGCGACGGCGCCGGAAACGATGGAAGCCACCGCCATGGCGAATGCGATTTGAAACAAAACATACGCCGCGGCCGGAACTCCTTCCGGGCCGGTGACGCCGGACGGGGCCGTCCACCCGAGCCATCCAAAATGATCGGCTCCGAACATGATGCCGAATCCGACCGCGTAGTAGGCCAGGGCCCCGAAGGTCAGGTCGACAAAGATTTTCATCGTGACATTGACCGCGTTCTTCGTGCGCACCAAGCCCGCTTCGAGAAGGCTGAAGCCGCCTTCCATAAACACGATCATCGCCGCCGCCAATACGACCCAAACCGCATTCAGCCCCTCGACAACGTTCACTCGGCTTCCCTCCAACGTCAAACAACATACGACGTCAGTATACGCCAACGGTAGGGCTGTCTGCAACCGGTACTGTCATCTTTTTTGACATCACATCGAAGAATTTGATGACCGTATGTCGTCGATGCTGTCGTCCGGCCGACCCGTGCGAATGTTGTACGCCTCCAGCACCGGGAGAACGAAAATTTTTCCGTCCCCGGCCTCCCCGGTTTGCGCCGCTTCGACAATCACCTCGACGGCGCGCGGCACATAACCATCGGAAACCACCATCTCCAGCTTCAATTTGGGATGGAGGCTGATCTGATACGCGTGGCCCCGATAGACGCCGGACGAACTGCGCTGCTGGCCGCGTCCTTGCACCTGAATGACGGTGAACCCAAAGATGCCGACCTCCTGTAACTTTGCAATCACCTCCTGCAACTTTTCCGGACGAATGATGGCTTCGATCTTCTTCACGCCGTTTGCCCCCCGCGCAACCTTCCGTATGTTCATGCAGGCCGTGCGGCGCCCGATTCCCTCTTTCAAGCGCCCTGCCATGCGGTCATGGTTTCCTTCATGATACGCCAGACATTACGACCCGGCAATCGAATGCTGTGCGTATCATGATCGCCCTGCTCGTGTCCGAGGGCATGCCGGGTTGCCAGAAAAAATCCCCGCTTGGATTTTCGTTTACCGCCGACCAGATCGGCGATGGCCGAGATGTGATCCCGGTCGATCCCATTCCGGATCCCTAGAATCAAGGCCAATCCGAACATCGGTATCGCCGACATCAGACAATCCCCTCCACATTTCGGTTCCTCAACCACAGCTCGCGAACCGCCTGCTCCAGGGTGCGCGGCGGCGGGACGGAACGCCCGGGTTGCAACGCCAACGGCATGGCATCTTCTCCTTCCCTCACGGTTCCTCCGGAAGTTCGTACCATCGAACCCGTTCCCCCACCACAGCCCGCAGCTTCCATTTCGACGTCTTCGGGGTGCGTTCGGCAACCGCGGTCAAGTGTTGCAATCGGCGGTGCAATTCGGCGGTTGCCGGCTCATCCTCTCCGGCCAGGGTGCCCACCTGATGTTCAAGCACTTGAAGATTCCGTGTGACCGTCCTCCACAACCCCCAGTCCCGGGCCAGGGTCTCGCCGAAGTACCGCACGTTGAAGGCCCCGGGTTCGTCGTGGTCTGTCAAGTGAGCCGCAAGCAGGAGTGCCAAGGTATCCCGCATATCCTTCTCGGTAAATTCCACAATCTGCAGCTTGGTCAGGGCGAGATCCGCCAACGGCAGGGTAACGGGTTGCAAATGCAGGCGGCTCCCCACGTCAAGAACATGGCACATGCGGAACTCGTCCACAAACACATCGATTTTTTCCTTGCCGCACCAATACATCAGCCGCCGACGGCCGTTGAGCAGATTGAACTCCCTCTCCGGCATGAGTCCCATCGATTCCAGCCACTGTTGCACCTGTTTGCGATGGTGGGAATTCGTAAAGAGGTCCAGATCACCCGGCGGGCGAAGGAGAAATTCAGGCACCCTCCCCCGGGCGAGGTGGCGGACGGCCCGCCCCCCCAGAAGGCGCACGCCGAGCCTCTCGTTGCGGACGACCTCACGAACCAAATCCTCTGCCCAATCCCTCGGCTGCACGAGATTGTCCATCCCCATCCCCCCGTCTTCGTTGTCGACATCCCGCCACCGTTCGCCAAGGCCGGCAAGCAACCCCTTTCCGAGCCGGACAACAGCGTGCCGGCCCAACAGCCCCGTCGCCCCAACCGGACCTGGGACGGTGGACGATCTCCCCGATTTTATTCAGGAGGAATCTCTTGGAAGACCAGTCCGAGGTCAATTCCTTGCCGGGAACGAATCCAGCGCACGATGGCGTAATAAATGAAACCGGACAGGAATACGCCCACATTGATGAGAAGCATCGTCGGATTCGCGAAACTGATGCCCGAATTCGGGTCGTTGAGAAAGGCCCACTCGATCAAGACCAGCCCCAAAATGCTCACAGCGCCCAAAATGGAGAGAAGCGGTACGCGGCCGATGCGCCAGTTGACGGGTGATGCTTCGAACATTTCCTTTTGCCGGAATGGAAAAGCGACGGCGGCGATCGAGGTCAGGATGAACGTGAACACTTGGCCGAAGAAACCGGCAATCGTCGCGAACGTCGGGTCATAGGCGTACACGTACAACAGGATCAGGCCGAGCAGCCCCGACACACCGATGGACCAAACCGGGGCATGCGTCCGGTCGCTGACGTCGGCCAACTTCGCCGGAGCCAACCCGTCCAATGCCCAGGCCATGAGATTCCGAGTCGTGGTCAGAATGTAGATCGGCATCCACGCAAAGGTCCAGAGGAGAAATCCGATTCCTATTAACAAGATGAGAAACAGGTTATTGGTCAACATGGCCGCAAGTTCGGCAAACGTCGGGGTAAAACCGATCTTGAGCGACTGCAGGTTTGCGCTGTCCAATGCACGCAGGAAAGGCAATCCCGCGACATGGAGCACCGCCCAGACAATGACCAGGATCCACAGAGTGGAATAGATGAGCGAGCCGGGCATGCCGATGAGCTGCGCCCGATTGGCCCCCTTGATCTCTCCGCCGATATACGCGGAGGCAATGCTGAATCCCAACACGGTGAACGGCCAGGTCATCGCACTGAGCGTCGAATGCCAACTGAACCCCCCATCCCCGGGGGATCCGTCCCCCGCCATTTGCATGATGGCATGGTAGGTGTCGGGATTGCCCGTCAGAGTGAACATATAGTGGTTGAACGCCTCCACCATCGATCCGTGGTAGGTCGCAAACACGGCAAGGATCGCGACTAGCCCCGCCGAAGCGATCATGAACAGGTACAGTTGCAGGCGCATGTACGCATTGATCCCGATGGAAAACAGCGCCATGTAAACGAGAATCAGCACGGCGCCCGACAAGAACACGCCCAAGGGGCTGGTGAACCAATCCCCGATGCGGACCAGTTCCGGAGCCTGAAAATAGACCCCCAAGCTCCGGCACAGCGCGGACACCCCGTACTTGCCAAGAAATGCCGCCGGCACTCCAATGTACAGGAAGCTCCAGATCGTGTAGTTCCAGTTGGCGACAAATCCCCAGACCGGCGACAACGACCGGCTCACGTATACGTACTCGCCTCCCGAACGGGGCATGGCACTGGCGAACATGGCATATACCAAGCTGCAGGACAGAACGGCCAAAAAACAGAAGATGGTGGACCCGTACATGTTCACGCCCGGATACGCATCCGTCGGCATGAACAAGATCATAAACGCCACGCCGATGGCGATGTTGATAAAATTGACATTGTAGATGAATACATCCGACGCGTTGGCCTGCCGGACCAGTCCGGTGGCCTTGCGGGAAAAGTTGCCGACCACGTCAGTCTCACCCCTTGATGTTTGAATCAATGGCATCACGCGGTGACCAACTGGTAACCCGCCACTCTGTCTTTGCCGAGGTTCACGATGGCGCCGTGCAACACGCCTTCACTGTACTCACTGCCCGGATTCACGCACAAGGTCCTGCCCAGACGCCGCACTCCCCGCGACTCGTGAACATGTCCATGCAAACCCAGCAACGGCTGAAATCGTTCGATCACACGGCGGACCGCCGTGCTTCCCACCGGCGTCATCACCGTATGCCCGCCCCGGGTCACCACCTGCCCGTCCCGCAAAAGCGGGGCGTGGTCCAAGCCGGTCCCGTTAGGCGGAACGTGGAGCGTGAATACGGCGCGCCCGGGGTTCTCCAGCCGCTCGGCCAACTGCACGATGTGTTCTTCCAAAGCGTCCTCCGGCATCTCCCGCGGGCTGTCGAACGGAGTCCGGTTGCTGTAACCGACGACGACCATCTCATGGTCGTCGTCGATGGGTGCCACATCCCCGTCGATGTTCTGAACGTATTTGCCTTGGGCGAGAATCTCATCGACAAACCGTTCGTCATCATTGCCGGGGTTTACAAAGCAGCGGACCCCCATTCCGGCCAACCGCTCCTCCGCCAGTTCCATCCAACGGCGAAGTGACGCAACCACCAGTTCTTCAAACAGTTGGTTTTGCTTGCGCTTGTCGGCGGAAATCACCTCATACTCATCCCGCTCCAGGCGAACCGGATAAAATCCATTGAACCGAATGGCTTTTTCCAGGTCTTCCACCTCCTCCGCCGTCTCCGCTCGGTGGGCGCGGCCGAGAAAATGCGCTTCATAGGCACTTCCCTGACGGATGAGCGGCACCACCACCTTACCGGTGATGTCACCTCCCAGGATCAGCACGTTCGCGCGATAGAACTTCGCGGCGTTCAAGAATTTCAAAAAGCACCGCTCCGACCCGTGAATGTCGCTCGCATAAAAGATCCGCGTGACGTTCGCCATCGGACACCCCTCATTCCCATGTATCGTGAAAAGTATCGTGAAACACGACCGGGTCAGGACACCTGCGGCCGGTTCACACCCGGCGCACGCTTACCGGCCTCCGATCTTTCCGTTGGCGACCATGGCGGCAATGACGTCCACAATGGCCCGCACGGCCAGAAGCGCCGTGCTGTCACTGATGTCGTACGGCGGCGAAACCTCGACGACTTCCATGGCGCACACCCCTTCTTTGGCCACCAATTGCAACAGCTTGAGCGCTTCCCGCGGCAAAAATCCGCCGGGTTCGGGCCAACCGGTGCCGGGGACAAACCCCGCATCCACCGAATCAATATCGAAACTCAAGTAGACCGCCTTCGCGCCTTTCCAGGCCACTTCAAGGGCGATCTCCGCCGCCTTCTCAATGCCCACGCGTTCGACATCGCGGATGGTCAGAATCGTCGTCCCCCGCTCCCGGGCCACCTCCACACCCGCTCGCGGCACCTGCCATCCCCCGATCCCCACTTGAACCAGATTGGATGCCGGAGCGTTGGGGATATTCGTCGCATGAAACCACGGCGTGGTGTGCATACGTTCATCCATGTCTTTCTCCTGGGTGTCCACATGGCGATCCAAATGAATAATGCCGACTTTGCCGTCGATGTTTTCCGCCACGCCCCGCAGGCACGGGTAGCCGATGGCATGATCGCCCCCGAGGATAATCGGCATCGTTCCTTTGCTCATCACATGGGACACGGCTTTGGTGATCTGGTCGAAACTTTTTTCGATGTTTGCCACCGTAAAGACATCACCGAGGTCACAGATCTTTACCTGTTCCCGCAGGTCCACACCGAGTTCGTAGTTATAAGTGGTGTACAGGGCCGAAATTCGCCGGATCGCCTGGGGGCCGAAACGGGTGCCGGGGCGGTATGTCGTGCCGATATCGAACGGCGCCCCCAGAATGGCGATGTCGTATTGATCCACCTCGTGGACGTTCTCCAGATACGGCATTTTTAAAAAAGTGTTGATTCCCGCCCAGTGCGGGAGCTCGCCCCGGCTGAAACAGGAGATGGTCCGGTCTTCAATACTTTCCGCCGCTTCGAGCCCCAGTTCGATGGACCGCCGGATCTCCTCGTCACTGCGCCCCCTGGGCAGGGTCGCCTCGGCCATGGCCGCCACGTAGCCGTCCAGCTCTTCCTTTTGAAACGACGGCGTGTTCGGATTTCGATACCGCCCGCCATGACTGTGGTAAAAACTCATCTCTTCCATCCCCTCCCGAAAAAAACAAGGAGGGACAAAAACCTCCCGGGCTTTTATCCCTCCGTGTGACGCCGGCACCGGCGCGAACTCCTCTTGGACCTGGCCGTTTGTCATCTTTCATTCCAAACGCGGAACCCTAGGAGTTCTCTGATGTCATTGTAACAGGAACAGCTACATTACGCAAGATGTTTAGGATCATTTTTAGTTATTTTTTCTATCATAAATTTGGTGATCCGGCTGTGTCATCCACACAAGATCTCTTTATGTGAGATTCTCTTTCGTGCATTTCACTCCGGTCTGGATTCTGATACCGTGTTGGCCCGTCCATCACACCCGCCCCCGCCCATTATCCAATACATGGGCCATAGGCAGCACCTTCTCATCCTCTCCGCGGAATCAGCGGGTGGTCACCGCAAAGGATGTTCATTGACCGTCAATTTGAAAACGTCCGGCCGGGAATAGTGTCCCACAGGATCGAATTCATAGTGGGCTTCGTCCAGCAGTCCGGTTCACTTTCCGAACAGATTCCTGAGGGACATGAATGGTGTCCAAACGATGCGCGAAACGAAACCGGAAGTCCTGCCTTGAACCCTTACCTCCCATTTTGAGCTATACTTGACAATGGACAGATCAACCGCGGGTATCCGCGAGAAGGGGGCGAACTCCATGAAAGCAGTCGTGATTGACGGTTACGGCAACCGAGATCAACTGAAACTCACCGATATGCCCATGCCGGAGTTGCGGGATACCGATGTACTCATCGAAATCCATGCGGCATCGGTGAACCCGGTGGATTGGAAAATCCGCCGGGGATACCTCAGGAATCGTCTGAACCATCGACTTCCGCTGATCCTCGGGTGGGACGCCGCCGGTATCGTGAAGAAGGTCGGCCCCCGGGTTACCCGTTTTAAAAAAGGGGACGCGGTTTTCACCCGGCCCGACATTGAACGAAACGGCACCTATGCGGAATATGTGGCAGTGGACGAATCGTTGGTGGCTCATAAACCGGCCCGTCTTTCGTTTGAGGAGGCCGCTTCCGTTCCCTTGGCCGCCTTAACCGCCAGAGAGGCCTTGATCGATCACGCCGGAGTTAAGGTCGGAGACACGGTTTTGATCCATGCCGGGGCCGGAGGCGTCGGCAGTTATGCGATCCAGATCGCTCGCACTCTCGGTGCCCGGGTGATCACCACCGTGAGCGGGCGCAATGTCGAATTCGCCGGACAATTGGGCGCCGACCGGGTCATCGACTACACGGTGGAAGATTTTACTCAAAGCGTCCGCGATGCCGATGTGGTTTTTGACACCGTCGGCGGCGAGGTCCAAACCCGGAGCATGGACGTATTGAAAAAAGGCGGAATTCTGGTCTCCGTTATCCAGCCGCCGGATCAAACCCTGGCCCAACAAAAAGGCATCCGAAGCGCCTACTTTTTCCTGCAGCCGGACGGGGAAAAGCTGGCACAGATCGGGAAATGGATCGACGAGGGAAAGATCGGGCCTGTGGTGGGTGCGGTTTTTTCCCTTGAGGATGTAGTCCGGGCCCATGAACTGAGTGAATCCGGCCATGCCAGGGGAAAGATCGTGCTCAAGGTCCGTTAGGTAAGGATCCGTCCGGTGTTTGCAGGAGCCCGGCCATCGGACCAAGACGAATGTTCGCGGTGTTGACAATGGCCCGGCCATGTGCCATATTATTATTTAGAAAACAGCTAGGTTTACTATATTTAAATTATTGAGGAGGGGTCCCCAATGTCTGAAGTGAAGAAGCTGTTGGAAGCGAACCGCGTATACGCCGCACAATTCTCCCAGGGTCAGCTTTCCACTCCACCGGCCAGAAAAATTGCGGTGCTCACGTGCATGGATGCCAGAATTGACCCTCTTCGTGCTTTGGGTGCAGAACTCGGAGATATTCATGTCATCCGGAATGCGGGGGGGCGTGCGACGGAGGATGCCATTCGTTCGCTTGTCATTTCGGAGCAGTTGTTGGGGACTCGTGAAATTCTTGTGCTTCACCACACGGATTGCGGGATGCTGACATTTAAAAACGCAGACTTACATGAAAAGATCTCCCGGAGCCTTGGTCCAGATTCCGCTCAAGCGGCTTCACGCATGGACTTCTTGCCGTTTACCGATTTGGAACAAAGCGTTCGGGACGACATTGAGACACTCCGCCATTCTCCGCTTATTCCGAGTGATGTCCTGATCTATGGAGGCATCTATGATGTTCATACAGGTAGAATTACTCAGCTTGCTTGACACTCTGCAGAAGGCGCAAACCTTCGCTCAGGATGTTTCTCGCGGCGTTGACATCCAGGGGTATTTTACAAAAAATCCACGGATCGGCACAGTGGATTCAAGCGTATCTCCAAGAGATTCGCACAACCAAGTTGGGTGGGCAGGGAAGTGGTTACCGTCGGTGTTCGCCGCACCGACGGTGGGATCATCCGATTCCTGGGAGGGTGCTGCAGATTCGCGGACGTAACGGGGAGGTCATTTACATCGCGGTATATCCGCCATCTACGGCAATCACTTGGCCGGTAATCCAAGACGCTTCATCCGAGCACAAGAATAAGGCGCATTGGGCCACGTCCTCGGGCCGACCGTGGCGTTTGAGCGGCTGGGCCTGAAGCATCATGCGGATAAATTCATCGTTGGATAGATCTCCGGTTTGCTGAGTATACGGAATAAACCCGGGAGCGACCGCGTTGCAGCGGATTCCTTTGGGGCCATAATCCACGGCGATCGAACGGGTCAACCCGATCACCCCGGCTTTTGTCGCGGCATGCGGGCCGTGACCGGGTATACCGACCAAGCCGGACGTGGATGCCGTGTTGAGAATGACGCCATATCCTTTTTTTTCCATTTGTTGCAGTGCGTACTTACAACCGTAATACACTTGCTGCAACTCGAACCGGATCGTAAAATCCCAATCATCAGTGGGCAACTCGCCGATGGGGCGCATCTTGACCAAGCCGGCGTTATTATACATAATATCTAATCTTCCATACTTTGCAACAACGGATTTCACCAAGGATTCGACCAAAGATTCACGTGTGACATCGACATGATGGAACTCTGCGTTTCCGTTTTGAGCAATGATTTCATCGACTGCTTTTTTGCCTTTTTCAGCGTCGAAATCCGCCACAATCACTGTCGCCCCTTCCTTGGCGAAGAGGAGCGACGCCGCTTTCCCTTGTCCTGATGCACCACCGGTAATGATTGCAATTTTATTCATTAAGCGATCCATGACGTTGTCCCTCCATCCTGTTTTGGTTCCCCATGCTTTTAAGGTCGACCTACTCACAGACTTCCCATTGCCTTTTTGTTTTATGTAATCTCCCCAGGTCAAAGTCACCTCGTTCACGTTCTCGTTCAATCGCCGACTTCGTTAGCGACTTCATCCGCCGCTCCATCCTGCCGTTTGGCCGGCGAACCGGATTGCCAGGTAGTGTCTAAAAGTTGATGGCGTTTGATGTCAAAGCTTTGATGGGTACTTGACCAAGTCCGAATCACCCAAGACCTGTGAACGTTCATCCTGTCTACCGAAACCCGAACAGGTGTCGCATCTGCAGCCGAGGTGAGCCTGTCAAGGCAATCCTTGCGCCTTGACAGGCGGAAAGGACGACCGATACTGGTTACGGTGGCTGAATCCCCTCTGGACGAGGGCGGCGAGGAATGCACGATACGGCTCGTTCACCGAGCGTCGCGTT
>JASBVV010000035.1 GCA_029960885.1 Kyrpidia sp.
GGTCTCTTGCTCATCCTGGTCGGAGCGCACCAGGTGGTCGGTTGACAGCCCGATTTCACGCCAACTCTTGATAAGGACCCGAGTTGTCCGGGTGTTTGCACCACCGATTCCATGGATCCAACAGCTGGTTGATCATCGTTATCCCCATTGCAGAAGGTACGCGGTCCTCACTTCCGCCAACAGATTCGAGCTGTCGTTGCTTGCGGAGCCGTCCACCCCGATCCCGACGGGGACGCCGGTCTCATACATGCAGCGGACATTGCAAATTCCCGAATGCAGCTTCATGTTCGAAGACGCGCAGTGCGCCACGCCCGCCCCCGCCGCCGCCAGTCGCCGAATGTCCGCTTCATCCAAATGTATGGCGTGAGCGAACCAAACATCCGGCCCCAGCCAGCCCAACTCATCCATATACTCAACCGGCGTTCGTCCAAAGCGCTCTCGGCTGTATTCGACCTCGTCCGGGGTTTCCGCCAAATGCGTGTGCAACCGCACCCCGTAGCGACGGGCGAGATCCGCCGTCTCTCGAAACAGAGCGGCATCGACCGAGGTGGGTGCACAAGGGGAGAGGACGATTTGACGCATCGAGAATGGACTTGGATCGTGGTACTCACGGATCAGCCGCTCGGATTCGGACAGCACCGTGTCCGGATCCTCCACCAAACTGTCCTGGGGCAGCCCGCCCCGGCTCTGTCCCACCGACATGCTTCCGCGTGACCCGTGAAAACGGATGCCGATCCGCTGCGCCGCTTCAAATTGCCGGTCCAGGCAACCGAGTTGCCCCTTCGGAAACACATAGTGATGATCCATCGTCGCGGTGCACCCCGATTTGACCAACTCCGCCATCACAAGGAGAGACGCGTAATAGGTGATCTCCTCGGTCACCGAAGCCCACACCGGAAACAGCCGCTTCAACCAATCGAACAGCCCGAGCCGCTCCACCCGGGGATGATTCCGCGTAATGGCCTGATACATGTGATGGTGCGTGTTGACCAGGCCGGGGTACACCACGCAACCATCCGCATCCAGCACATCAAACTTCTCGCGTCGGGGGAGAAGGCTCTTTTCAAACTCGCCGTCTCGCGGCCCCAAGTAGGTGATGACGCCATTTTCGATGACCAGCTCCACGCCCATCCGCACCGGATCTTCCGGACGACCGGTGACGATGGCCAGGGGATGTCGTATCCATAGGTTCCCACCCACTGCCGCACGCCCCCTTTCATGTAGGGTATACTTGTACATCCATTCGATCACCCGTGCTCTTGCGTCCCAGTAAAGAAATCTGTGCAGCCCTGTCCTACCGATGAAACTCAACCAGCGAAGGACTTTCATGCAGACATAATTCCGACGTTTCCGGCCATGTTCGAGCCACCAACCTGCCGTTGCTGATGACGTACCGGCATTTTGGCTGTAAACGGACCGCATCGAATTTGCTTGTAACCGGTAGGGTGATCAGATTGGCCGGTTTTCCCGGTTCGATCCCGTATTTCTCTTCAATCTGAAGTGTTTTTGCCCCGCGAGTCGTCACCATATTCACCGTTTCTTCAATTTCGGCGTAACCTGTCATGTGCGCGAGATGGACGGCCATGTACGCGGCATGCAACATATTTCCCGTTCCAAGGGGATAAAAGGGCGTCAGAATATCATCGTGACCGAGACTGACGTTAACACCCGCTTCCCACAGTTCTTTGAGTCTCGTGATCCCGCGGCTTTTGGGGAACCGGTCAAATCTCCCCTGCATGACACTGTTGACCAGGGGACAGGCAACCACGTTGATCTCCGCCCTTTGGAGCAGATGGAACAGCTTTACGGCGTACGCGTCAGGATAGAGACTCAACGCCACGGCGTGACTGGCGGTCACCTTTGCTTTAAGACCTGAACTCAATGCCAAAGCGGCCGTGACTTCGAGAAATCGGGACTGGTCGTCGTCCATTTCATCACAAAATACGTTGACCATGAGTCCGTACTTTTCCGCCAAACCAAAGCAAGTTCGAAGAGATTCCACTCCCATCTCCCGGGTGTGTTCATAATGTGGAATGGCTCCCAAGGCATCCACTCCCGAACGGGCAGCTTCTTCCAGACGTTCTTGATTTCCGGGACAGGCCAGGAGCCCTTCTTGCGGAAACGCCACGATTTGTAGATTCATGTACGGGGAAACCGTTTCTCTGAGTTCCAATAGCGTATACAATGCGGTCAGGTTCGGGTCGGAAATATCCACATGGGTCCGCACATGAAGAATCCCCTGAACCATTTGCCATTCGATCACTTTCTGCGCCCGATCCAAAACATCTTTTCGTGTCAACCCGGATTGATATTCACTCCATATCCGCACGCCTTCCAGCAACGTTCCGCTTTCGTTCCAACGAGGAACACCTGCGGTCAACACCGTATCCAAATGGATATGCGACTCCACAAACGGCGGCAAAGCCAGGTCTCCGCATCCGTCCAGTTCTCGTCGTGCGGAATCCGAGATTTCCCCCGTCTTCACAATGATTCCATCTGCAATACCAATATCCGTAAGACATTCGGATCCCGGCAGGCGTACGCGACGGACAATTAGGTCAAGCAAAAGGAACTGCCCCCTTCCTGGATCGAACGTTAACGCTGAAAACCATCCCAACAATCCGATAAGCGGGAGATTCGCCAAGACAACCGGGCTTGCGACACGCATATCCATTGCCCCGCACGATAGACCCATCGTCCTTCCGGCAGCTTGACCAAGATCTCTTCCGGCCGACAGGCGTCAAGAATCACGAAGTCTGCGGGAAGCCCGCGGGCAATCCCATACTCTTTGCGTCCAATGAGTGAAGCCGGGACCTCGGTGATCATTTTCAGCAGTGTCAATTGCTCCGATGGACTTCCCATATGGGCGGCATAGGCTGTAAGCAAAGCCACCAGGAGGAGATCCCCTCGTCCAAAAGGATGAAATGGATCATGAATGTTGTCGGAGGCCGCGGCCACTGGCACGCCGGCGGCGAGAAGTTCGCGGATTCTCGTGACGCCGCGTCTGACGATCCCCCGGTCCCCCCTGCCTTGCAAGTACATATTCGCACCCGGCAATGTCACGGCACCCAACCGAGCCTCCACCATTCTCTCGATCAACTGTCCGGCCGAAACATCGTCCATGGCGGACAACGAACACAGATGGTCGACCACCACACGCCCGTGATAACCGGTTTCCTGCGTCTTTTCAGCAATATACGCCAGGGTTCGAACCGCCGGATCATCGCTTTCGTCCGTGTGTAAGTCAATGGGGAGGTCATGATGGACCGCCAACCGAAAAATTTGGTCGATATCCGCCTCGGGAGTGGGGGACAAATGCGGAGCGCCGCCCAAACCGTCCACCCCCATTCCAATCGCCTCTTCCAGCAGCTCCACTTCTTTCGCCGTCAATCCATACGGGCACATCGGGAACACTTGAATGGTCAAATCATGAGCCAGACACTCTTTCACTTCAAGGGCGGCCCGGACACTGCGAAACGCAGGATCTCGCCCGGCCGTCACGTTAAAATCAACATGAGTGCGTATGGCGGTGGTTCCATAGGACAAGGCTTGCAAAGCGGCCCGAAGAATGCGGGTCTTGACTTCCTCATACGTAAAAGAAGGGGAAACATCCCTGTAGTTGCGAACAGCCTCCCCCAAGGTTCCTGAACGATTCGGCACTTTCGGCAGAGAGAAAGCTTTGTCGAGGTGCATGTGACAATCCACAAGCCCCGGAAGCATGATTTTCCCTTTGACGTCCCATTGGTGAAGCCGCCCGTGGCGGCAACTTTCCATCTGTTCCAAATCACCAAACGAAGGACCCGGATGATCGATCCGTCCATCCTGTCGAGCAATTTTCGTGTAGTGGCCGTCGGTGACATGCACCTCGTACAGCCCCGATGCATCCATCAACGGGAGCGAAACGTTGATCAGATGCAGGTCAGTGGTTTCCATCGCGTTTCTTCTCCTTCACGGCTTTTGGAACCGAACTGTGATATTCCGTGGGCTCGCTTAATTCTCCATGGACATCTCAGATTCGTGCCAGGAGCTCAGAATCCACTTTGATAACGCCTGGATCACCAGAAACAGGACGATTCCCAGGAGCGATGCCGCCAAGCCGCAAGCGAACAGATAGGCGGTTTGTAAGCGGGACGCCGCCACGGTAATCGCGTAACCCAAGCCCCCGCTGCCCCCACCGATGCCTGCGATATATTCGCCGACAATGGCTCCCACCACTGAAAGAGTACATGATATTTTCAACCCCGCCATGATATAGGGCATGGCCGCCGGGCATCGCAACTTCCACATGATCTGCCATTTGGAGGCGTTATACAGTCGAAACAGGTTCAGCATATGGTGGTCCACGGAATTCAATCCGATCAGTGTATTTGAAATCATCGGGAAAAACCCGATGATGAATGCAATGATCACAATGGCGTTGAGCCCGGCCCCGAACCAAATCACAATAATCGGAGCAATGGCCACAATCGGGGTCGTCTGCAGAATGATCGCATACGGATAGAGACTTCGCTCGAGGATTTTGGAGACGGCCATGAGCACGGCACCCAAAACACCGCCCACAAAACTCAGGAGAAACCCCCACCAGCGACTCGGTCAAGGTACGAAGGACGGATTGCATGAGGTTCCCCCAGTTTTCCACGGCCGCTTGGAAAATGTCGGTCGGTTTCGGGATCAAAAAAACCGGCACATCGAAAAGCTGAAGCCCAAACTGCCAACACAGGACAAACCCGATGAACACCGCCATGGGAGGAACGTAGACATTCCAGAGCACCCCTCTTTTTTTGGACAATACCCCGCTTCCCACCATGCCGTGCCGTTGCGAGGGGCTATTCTCCAGTTCTCCGCTCGCTTGACCGCGCACTCCGTCCATGATGTTTGTAACCCGGGTTGGATTCATCCTTGGTCTCACTTCCTTCAAACGGATGGTAATGCATCCGGACCATCATTCGGCTGACCGAATTTCCCCGGATTCAACAATCCGAACGGATCGTTTTCCAGCTTCGTTTTCCACATGGAGATCACCTGCTCTCCACGCCCCCCTGCGTCCAAACGCCAAGTGTGGGGGTCGTTGATGCGAACTCCGATGCGCCTGCAGAATTCAATGATTTCATAGAGCCTTTCTTCAGTTGTAAACGATACCAGGGGAAGGGCCTGGGGCATCACGGTTCCGGCATGGCGAACCCATTCATAATGTAAAAGAACTTCGTCACCATACTCGCTTTTGATCCTGGCTGTTTGTTCGATAAAGTGGTTCGGATCAAAACCCGCTTGCAGATAAGTCATCTCCGGATCCGTCTTGATGGCCCAAAGGGTGGTATGGTTCCAGGAAAAATTGGACAGTCCCAATCCTTTACGGTAATTGGACGCAGGCACAAAGTACGTCCGTTTTCCACGGTGTCTCTCAGCGAGGGACTCGACCTCGGCGCACGAACCTTCCTCCACCTCGAGCAGCACAGCCGCATGTCCGTCCAGGATCACGTTTTTCAGCGGGATGAAATATTTGGGAATCGGCCATTCATTCACGGACACCAGTCTCTTTTTCACCGCGTCCTGTTTGGACAGCGCATCCGCGAACCGGAGGGAGTCCTCGAAGACCGGAAATGAGACGATGGCTTGCGCCCATTCCGTGCGCCGGGCAAGAGGGATGACCAACTCGGTGACCACGCCGTTTGTGCCGTAATTGTGAATGTAGCGAAGCAACTCACGGCCTGAAACAACCAATTTTTTTGGTGTGATCTCCATGGTCAAAATGGTCATTTCCAGGACGTTCCCGTCCCACAGGCTGCCCCACGTAATGGAGCCGATCCCCCCGGACCCCCCGCAAACAAATCCACCGACCGTCGCTTTCTCAAAGGTACTGGGATAAATTCGCAGTTCTTGTTCTCGTCGGCGAGCTTCGCGTTCCAGTGTGCCAAGCCTTACCCCGGCTTCCACCCGGGCATAGCCATCGCCGATATCCATGATCCGATTCATTTCGCTCATATCCATCACCATTCCGCCCCGAATGGGGACAGCCTGGCCATAGTTGCCTGTTCCGGCCCCGCGGACGGTGAGCGGAATCCGGTGTTCGGCCGCGAACGACAGCACCTGGACAACGTCTTGCTCGTGGTTGGGAATGACGATACTGTCCGCAATCTTATGGGAAAGGCGCTTTTTTAGTACCGGGGAATACCAATAATAGTCCTTCGAAAGCCGGTTGCGGGAATCCAAGTCAAACCGAACAAGTTCCGGGCCCAGCCGGTCAATGAGGCCTTTTTCCCACCCGACAGCCACTTTCGGATCGCCTCCTCCTCGACATCGTTGGGGTTAATTTAATGTTTCAGAGATGCAGATACTTTGGCGACCAATGCCCCAAATTGCTGTGAGGATCGAAAAGACTCGTCTCGCGGAAAAGGAACAGGCACGTCAATCAACGCGGACACTTTACCGGGCCTGGGGGTCATCACAGCGATTCGCGTAGAAAGAAACACAGCTTCAAATACGTTGTGGGTCACGAAAAGAATGTCTCCTCATGTCTTTATCTTAGCAGCTCATCCTGCAGATTCTGCCGGGTAATTCGTCCAAAGCACCAAATGGTCATCCATCAGTAACAGTTTCGGCCTTGAGATGAGTGCCCGGGGATGGACACTCTCATTCTCATTCCGCCGGACAACTGGCGAGGCAGGGCTTTGACATGGTCCGCCAAACCGACCAGATTCAAAACCCGCAGAGCTTCCTCCCGCTGACGTTTCTTCGGAATTCCCCTCAGTTCGAGAGGAAGGACCACGTTATCCCATACGCTCCGCCAAGGCAACAAGGTTGCATCCTGAAAGACAAATGCGACGCCTGTACCCTTGGTCCGGGCCTCTTCGGGCGACATCCCCAGCACTTCCAGCCGTCCGTCACTCGGCTCCGCCAATCCGGCGATCATCCGAAAAGCGGTCGACTTTCCACATCCGGAAGGACCTACAAATGAAATCAACTCGCCGTCTCGAATGGTCAAATTAATGTCTTGCAATGCGACTGTGCCGGTTTGATACACTTTGCTTACATTTTCCAAACGCACCAGAGCCGTTTCTCCGACACTCATGGTTACACTCACCCCTCGAGTCGAGGTTCAATCAACCGGTGAACCCGCCGCATCTTGTTTCAATGAAGGGAATTCAAAACGGGCCATCTCCAACAGAATCTCGCTCAATTGTTTCGCGGCACGTTCAAGGATGGTCCAACCGTGTTCGATCGATGCTTTTGATGCATCTCCACATATTCCACTCACCGAAAGATCGTCAATCAGCCAAGCAAACGTCCTTTTTCTAAAGGTGAGCGGGCCTTCGAATGAGACGTTCGGGAATTCGGACGGCAACACATCGCTATGGACCCACTCCGGTTTGGCAGACAACACGAGCGACGTCTCCGCAGCCCCTCCGTGGATGCCCAGATTCTGTTCTCGTTCTGAAAACAATGGCATTCCGGCGTAGAGGTCTCCTCCGTTTAATCGAAAAACCATCAGTCCAGTTTCGATTCGGATATCCCTGGCCATCATGTTTAACAGATCCTGGTTTCCGCCGTGGGTGGTGAACAACAACAACCGGTGAAAACCATTGGAACGAACGCCTTTCGCAATGTCCAACAGGAGCCCTTCCAACGTGGACCTTGACAGAGAAAACGTTCCGGGGAGTCTCATGTTGTGCTCTTTCCAAAGGGTACCGGGGGGAGAAGCCATATCCCGGCATCCTCCGGAAGATGGTCGCATGCAGCAGTCAACAACGCCTCGCCAATGAGCGTATCCGTATAGATCGGAAGATGACGTCCATGCTGTTCGGTAGCCCCAACCGGAAGCACCACTAACGCCTGGTCCTTCCGAAGGCGAGCGATTTCTTCGCTGGTCAACCTGGGCAGAAACTGCCTGTCCCACGCAGCTCCCTCGTACCGCTGCATCCCTTCCCCTCCCTTCGTGATTCCTTACCTGACAGAAGCTTCCTTGACCCGAACCCCGGTTAACCGCCCGTCACTGTCGCGGCAAAAATTCATTGGTGAACACATTGTCGGCTTCTTCCTTGGTTTTCAGCACCCCGATATCCGACAGTTGTTGAATCAGCGTGCTCCATCGTTCTTTTGTCATATATCCCACCCCGTGTGTTGCCGCGTCCCCGCCGAATATCAATTCTTTCTCCGCTTCGGCGCCGAATTTAATGACATCCAGCGGCAAATCCGGATTTTTCTCCTTGATATACGGATTGATTTCATCCGGATGATCTTTGTAATAGCTCCAACCTTTTAATGAGGCTTGAACAAAGGCTTTTACCCGGTCAGGATTGTCCTTGATCATCTTTTCCGTTGTGAAAAGTACATTGGCATATGGGTTGTAACCGAAGTCGGCATTCAGAAGGATTCCCGTCTCGACACCTTGCTGTTTTAAGGTGAATGGTTCATTGGTGATGTATCCTTGAGTCACTGCAGTCGGGTCATTTACGAAATTAACCAATTGCCCGGTATACTTCATCTCCTGAACTTTGTCCAGTTTATAAGCCTTCTTCAGGTACTCCCAATACGTCGTACCCGGAGCCACGTATACCTTGCGCCCGTTCAAATCCGTAACACTTTTTATGTTTTGTCCCTTGTGGTAAATCAGCCCTTGCGGGTTCTTTTGAAAGATCGCGGCAATCGCGACGATGGGAATCCCCTGCTGTCTGGCAATCAGAAGATCGTCCGCTTGGACCACTCCAAACTGTGCTTTTCCGGAGGCGACAATTTGGACAGAAGATACCTGAGGACCTCCGGGGATAATCGTCATATCCATTCCTGCGTCCTTATAAAAACCTTTGACCAGAGCGGCATATTGGCCGCCGAGCTCTGGTTCGGCAAACCAATTCGTGACTTGAGTCACTGCGGCCACGCTTTTCGCCTCACCACCGGAGCCGGCAGGTCCTGGAGATGGACTGCTTCCCCCTGCACTCTCGTTGCTTCCGCAGCCCGCCACTATACCCGCCATAAGAAACAAGCTCATCAACAACCCACCGACCTTCACCGCGGATCACCTCACATAAACGATGGGGCAACGTGCATCAGCCGGAGGTCGGTGACCGACGTCCCACCACAACACGCGTGGCCTTTGCTCGTGTACCCGTCTCTTGCTCTCCGCGCCGCCTGCGCGAGTTATCTTTACAATATGAGTTTATTTATCTAACATATTAGTGGCGAGAATCCGTTTTGTCATCGTCGAACTTCACTAAATTCATGGAATCTCGTTGGTGAAACTCCATAATTACCTTACGTATACATATCGTTCGCTATTTTGTTTTCTCCGATTCTCTGAATTCATTCTTCTTTGTTTTTGAGTAAGGACTCGGCAACCCAAGCCACTCTTCGTCCTAAACGAGCAGCCATGATCAACTCTCTGGGATCGGGCGATCGGGAACTATCGGGCCCCGCCAATGTCGAAGGACCATATGGCGAGCCCCCGATGGCCTGATCCGTCAAGTACTCCGGGTTTGCCGTGTACGGACTCCCCACAAAAATCATTCCAAAGTGCAACAAAGGAACGATGGACGTCAGAATCGTCGACTCATGTCCGGTATGAATAGAGCCGGCACTGGTAAACACACCGGTCGGCTTACCTTCGAGAATGCCGTCCCGACAGGCGTTCCCGGCCATGTCCAAGAAAAGTTTTACCTGTGACGGCATCATGCCGTAATAACCGGGAAATCCCCAGATCACAGCGTTTGCCCAACGTAGATCCGCGAGGGACACGGTCGGTATCGTTTCCCGAACCACCAGGGTGCGCTCATATTTAGACAGCCGTTCCGCCGTTTTAAAGGGATCATTCACCGGATTTTTGCGATCGCCCGCTTCCTCTTGGCTCGAAAGCAACTGAGGCGGAAGGTCAAACCCCGATATCTCAGGGATTCGCCTGAGTTTTACAGTACATGTACCGTCTAAACGCGCCCCTTCGGCCACAGCTTCGGCCATTGCGTGAATGTGCCCGAAAGCACTGTAGTATACCACCAAAATGTTGGCCATGTTCTTCCTGCTCCTTCACCTTTGGGTATCCGGCCATGCTCGGCGAAACGATCCGAGGCGGTCAATGGCCCGCGTGGACTCCACCCGCCGGCGGGATAACCGATCCAACGCCCGAACAATCCCCGAATAGCCGGTACACCGGCACAAATTCCCGGTGAGTCCTTCTTTCAACTCTTCCATGGTTGGCTTCGGCTTTTGCCGGAACACCGCTTCCAGAGCCATGATCATCCCCGGCGTGCAGTATCCGCACTGAAAGGCGCCTTCCTCCAAAAACGCCCGCTGGATCGCGTTCAGATCTTCGTCTGCAACACCTTCAATCGTTTGCACAGGCTTTCCGGCACACTGGTAGGCCATGATCAAACACGCATTGGCCGGCTTCCCGTCCAACAACACCGTACAGGCACCGCAGCGCCCAATCTCGCAAGACACCTTGGTTCCCGTCAGTCCCAGGTCCTTTCGCAAGATGTCCAACAGCCGCCTGGTCGGATCGACCTCGAGGGAGACAGTTTGACCATTCACCGTGAATGTCAGAGTAAAAGGACTCGGCATGGGCGAGGCAACCCGACCATTTACGCGCCGGCACAGCAAAAGGTCATTTTCCATGCTCGTTACCTCCGATCTTTGGTGAAACCCCTTTTTCCCCAGCCCGTCGTCGATCATCAGCCCATCAGCGGTCACACGTCTATTTTGGGAGTGTCCCCTCGACACCCTTGACAAACCAATTCATCGATAGAATCTCGTCGTCTTTCAACCTTCCTCCTTGCCAACGTCCGGAACTGAAACCATCGGCGCGTTTTCGTGCAAAAAAGTAGATATCGGCCGCATCAGTTGTTCCCGGGAGATCGGCAATCGGTTGATCCAGGTGCCTGTGGCCTGCCGGACCGCCGCGGCGATGGCGGGGGCCAGCCCGACCGATCCCACCTCTCCGACCCCCCTGGGTCCGTAGTTGTCGTTCGGGGGCAGGTCTTCAATGGCGTACACCTCAATCCTCTCCGGAACATCCCGAATCGTCGGGATCAAGTACGTGTCCAGATTGGTGGTCACGTACCGGCTCCCGTCCATGACCGCGTCCTCCATCAGGGCGAAGCCCAGGGCCATGCCGTTTCCGCCCTCGATTTGACCGAGATAGCCCATGGGATTGACCACCGGTCCCGCCGCCACTGCGTGTTCGACTCCCAGGACGGTCACCTGACCCGTCAACAGATTGACTTCCACCTCGGTGACGACCCCGGCGAAGGTGTATAAATAATGCCCGCCCATGATCGCATCGGGGGTGACCGGAAAATGAAACTGCGTTTCGAACTGCAGTCCCTCGGTACCCTTCTCTGCTATTTCCCGGTAGCGCACGACCCGCTCCGGCCCTGCCCAGACGCCCCCCGGCCCCAGCCGCAGATGCGAAACCGGAATCCCGCTCATGGTGGACGCCCGTTCGCAGACCGCCCGCGAAAAATGCGGCTGCAACCTGTGCAAGGCCTGCCACACCATGGAGGTCGTCCGGGAGGCGGTGGACGAGCCGCTGTGCGGAGCCCGGTCCGTATCCCCGAGAATGATCTCGATGTCGCCCGGGTCACAGGCAAACAAATCCTGTATCATGAGCTGCAGGGATGCGAGCAGCCCCTGGCCGAATTCCTCGTGTCCAAAAGCCACTTGGATGTTGCCCTGCGCGCTCAGACCGATCCGCCCCCCCGCCGGGTCCGGGATGCCGAACCCCAGCCCGCACCCGTGCATGACCATCGCCGCACCGACGCCCCGCCGCACCCAGGGAGAAGAAAAGGATGCGGCCGCCGGTCCACTCCCTCCATTGTCCGGCCGGACGTCCACATGACCGGACCCGGACGACACATCCCTCTGGTGCAGGCGGGTTTCCGCCCGCCTGTCCGTGGTCCGGCCGCTCCGCCGCTCCCACAACGATGAGCGACGAATCGTTTCCCACACGTGCCGGGCTCCGTCCGTTGGGGCGACGCGCTGGCCCAACGGCCCGGGATCGTCCATCCCGCGCAGGTTGATCCTCCGAAACTCCCACGCATCCATCCCCAGCGCCTCAGCCAGCCGATCCATCTGGCCTTCCAGGGCAAAGACGACCTGATTTCCGCCGAATCCCCGAAATTCCCCGGAGACCCCGTTGTTCGTGTACACCGCCCATCCTTCGACATCCACGTGGGGGATTCGATACGGACCGACCGCATGTTCCGTGGCGAATTGCAGCACCGGGGCGCCCAATGTGGCATAGGCTCCGGTGTCCGCCAGGATCCGCACCCGATGGGCCAGCAGCCGCCCGTCCGCATCCACTCCGGTTTTCATGGCGATTTTCATGGGATGACGTTTTAACCCCGCCCGGACCGACTCCCAACGGGATTGGTGGATTTTGACCGGCCGACCGCAGCACAGTGCCAAAAGTGCGCCGTAGGGCTGAATGTTCAGTTCGTCCTTCCCTCCGAACGAGCCGCCGATCGGGCTGGAGACCACCCGGATGTCCGTTTCCGGCATCGCCAGGATCCGTGCGAGCTGCATGCGGTCCATATACCCGTGTTGGGTCGGTGCGTACACCGCCAGCTTTCCGTCCGGCCCCGGGACGAAGAGCCCTCCTTCCGTCTCCATATACGCGTGCATCTGTCTGGGTGTCTCGTAGGTTTCCTCCACGATCACCGCACAGCGGCGAAACGCCCCTTCCACATTTCCCCTCTCATAGTGGGTGCGGTGCAACACATTGCCTCCGGGATGAAGGCGGGGCGCTTCCGGCGCCAAGGCGGCTTCCGGCGAGTCGATCACAGGCAATTCTTCGTATTCGACCTCGATCAAGCGAAGCGCTTCCCCGGCCGCTTCCTCGCTCTCGGCGGCCACGGCGGCCACGGCGTCACCGACGAACCGCACCCGGTCCTCACACAACACCGGTTGATCCGGATACATGATGCCGAATCGATTGACCCCGGGGACGTCCCGATGGGTGATCACCGCCACCACCCCCGGGAGCCGGGCCGCCGCATCCGTGCGGATCGCCTTAATGCGGGCGTGCGGATACGGACTCCGCAAGATTGTGCCGTAGACCATGCCCGGAAACGAAAGATCGGTGAGGAAATTCAGTTTCCCGGTCACCTTGTCGCAGCCGTCCGGGCGGACAATCCACCTGGCCCCCGCCGACTCACGATCGAGTTTCACCCGGGACACCTCCTTCGTGTTTCTTCCATATCTTGAGAAGTTCGGCCGCGATCAGGTTGGCCGCCGCCTCTCGACAGTAGGCGGGGGAAGCAAACGGATCCGCCGGGTTTGGAACGAACTCGTCCCGCACGGCGGTGTACACTTCTTCCACACCCGCGGTCGACAGCGGCCGACCGCACAAACACTCTTCCGCCCGGCGCAACCGCAACGGCGGCGTCGTCGCCCCCCCGGCGGAGAGCAACACCTCCTGAACACATCCATCTCGACTCAGCACGACCTGCCCCGCCACCGTCACCACCGAGGGCACAAAGGTTTCCCGCCGGGTGAGCTTCACGTAAAACACGTCCGCATCTCTTGCCAGGCGGGGAACCACCACCGAGACGAGAATCCGGTGCGGCTCCGCCTGTCGGGAGCTCCGTTTCTGCAACCAATCCTCCAGCGGCTCCGACAGCACAGTGTCCCCGTCAAACCACTCCACCCCGGCCCGCAGAGCCAGCAGCGCGGGAACGACATCCCCCGCCGTCGCGATATTCCCGCCGAGCGTCGCAAACTCGCGGACGGCCGGAGCGGCGATCCGGCTGCAGGCCCGACCAAGGAGCGGGACGTCCTGCACCAATCGGGGATCCTTCATGCAAGCAGCCACCGGCATCATCGCCCCAATCCGCATACCCCCGCCCCCGGCCCCGGAATCCTGCGCCTCAGCCACGCCGTACAGGCCAGGGATCAAATCCAGACGCACCAAATGGCGGGGCCTCGGGATGTTCCCGGCCTCCCACTGAATCCGAAGCCACGTCCCCCCGGAGACATAACAGGCGTCCGGGCCATATGTGGAGCCCAGCTCCCATGCCTCCTCCAGATCCGCGGGCTGCCACACCACATGTCCGTTGCGTCCCATCTCAAAAACGCTCCTCTCTCACATACGCACTTCCGAGCGACAACGGCATGTGGGGAGCCCCCCGGCGGGACCGCAGACCCAGGACCATCAACACGACCACCGTGAGGACATACGGCATCATTTTCAGAAAATACGAAGGGGTCTGGGTGCCCATCAACTGGATCCGAAAACCCAGTGCATCCAGTCCGCCGAATAAATAGGCGCCCGCCAACGCGCGCACGGGATTCCACCGCGCAAAGATGACGAGGGCCACCGCAATCCACCCCCTGCCGGCCGTCATCCCTTCAATCCAGCTCGGCGCTACCGAAAAAATCAGGTAGGCGCCGGCCAGCCCCACCAACATCGAACCAACGATGACATGGGCATAGCGACTGCGGCCCACGTCGATGCCCATCACGTCGGCGGTGGCCGGACTGTCGCCCAGCGCGCGCAGGTTCAGCCCCCAGGACGTTTTGTCCACGTAGATCTGCAGCAGCACCGCCAGGGCGATGCTCGCCCACACCAACACGTCGAGATGCGCGAAAACCGGGCCGATCGCCGGCACCGGCGCCAAAAACGAAAGATTGACCACCGGGATCGAGCCCGCCAACGGGGTCCCGGCGATCGGCTTTCCCAGATACGCACTCAGGCCCGTGCCGAACAGCGTGATGGCCAGGCCGCTGACGATCTGGTTGGCCCGAAGGGTGACACAGGTGAAAGCGTGCAACAGTCCCAGGAGAGCACCGGCGAGGATGCCGCAAATCATCGCCGCCGGAACCGACCCTCCCTCGGCGGCCACGAGGCTCGCAGAGACCGCCCCCACCAACATCATGCCTTCGGCACCGAGGTTGATGATCCCGGCCCGTTCGGATAACAGACAACCCAGCGCCGCCAGCAGTAAAGGGGTCCCCTCCGCGACAGCCGCAGTCAGTAGTTGTGCGATCACATCCATGCTTCACCACCTCGCTTCTCCGGAGCCGGGTGAACAGCGGCGTTCTCCTCCCCATTCGGACCATTCCGGACGATCCGCACACGGCTCAAGGTTTCACCGCCGATGAGAAACAACAAAATGGCCCCTTGCAACATGAGCGACATTGAAGCGGGCAGGCCGATGGTCTGCACACTGTAACCCCCCACGATCACCCCGCCGAAAAGTACGGAGGCCAGGATCAGACCGACCGGATGCAATTTTGCAATCCAGGCGACGATGATCGCCGTGTAGCCGTAACCCGGAGATACGCCGTACATCAGGCGATGGGCCACGCCCGAGACCTCGGACATCCCCGCCACCCCCGCGAGCGCCCCGCTGAGCAGCATGACCGTGAGGATTTTTCGTCCGATGGAGATGCCTGCATACCGGGCTACAGCGGGACTGGCCCCGAGCACCCGCAGTTCATACCCCCATCGGGTGTAATTGAGCACAAACCCGTACAGAGCCACGGCCGCCAATGCAAATCCAAGGCCGAGGTGCACCCGGCTGCCGCCGAAGGTCATCAATTGTTGCCACGGTTGGAACATGGGCGTGCCTGGAAAATTGTAGCCCATGGGATCTTTCCACGGACCGAACACGAAGTAATCCAGCAACAGAGCCGCAACATAGTTCAACATCAACGAACTGATCAGTTCATTGACCTGAAAATAGACCCGAAGCACCCCCGGCAACAGCCCCCACACCGCCCCGGCCAACGCTCCGGCGACAAACATGGCGGGAATGTCCACCGGACCGGGAAGGTGGGGCAGATACATCGTGACGGCGGTGGCACCCATGGCGCCCGCCAGAAACTGCCCCTCGGCGCCGATGTTCCAGAAGGCGATGCGGTAAGCCAACGCCACCCCGATCCCGCAAAGGAGCAAGGGAATCGCCTTGACCACCGTCTCCCCGAGCCCGTACCCGGACCCGAACGCGCCCTGAACCATGTCGGCGTAAACCACCAGGGGGTTGAGCCCGTTCAGCGCAATGAGAAAAGCGCAAAAGATCATCGCCGCCGTCACAGAGAGGATGGGCAACCACCACGGGCCGGACGTCTGCGCCGCATCCATCACCATGCGGAATCCCGGCCGCCGGCGGGCGGCACCTCCGGGCTCTCCTCCCGAAGGCGATGACGGACTCGTCCTTGCTTGCCGCATGCCAAAAACGCCCTTGTTCATACGGCCGCTTCCTCCCCGGGCGACACCCCCGCCATGAGCAGACCGATCGTCTCCCGATCGCTCCGGTCCCGGGTGAACTCGCCCTTGATGCGTCCTGCGCACATCATGAGAATGCGATCGGACAAGTGCATCACTTCGTCCAAATCCTCCGAGATCAGCAGGATTCCCGTCCCCTCGTTCCGAAGATCCATGAGAATTCGGTACACGGCCTCGGTGACGCCGACGTCCAGCCCTTGGGCGGGGTGAACCGCGATCAGCAAATGGGGATGCTGTTCGATTTCCCGGGCAAACAGCAATTTTTGTTGGTTGCCCCCGGACAACTGTTGCACCGCCGTGTGCAGAGAAGGGGTCTTGACATCGAATTGGTGAATCAAGCCTTCCATTCGTCTCTCCCACCGCCGGAGGAACAACAAACCGCAGGGCGAACACTCCCGGGAACGGTAGGACTTGAGGAGCAGATTATCCAGAACGGACAACTTCCCGGCCAGCCCGGTTTTCATCCGGTCTTCGGGGATATGCCCAATCCCTCGGGTGATCATATCTTTGGCCGACAACCTCGGAGAAAGAGACTCTCCTTCGAATTCCACCGTCCCCCGGTTCCACGGCCGCAATCCCGTGAGGCATTCGGCCAGTTCTCTCTGCCCATTTCCGGCCACGCCGGCCACGCCCACGATTTCTCCCCGGCGAACCTCCAAGTTCAGCCCCTGCAGTGCCGGGCGCCCGTGTTCCCCGATCACCTCCACGTCCCGCACCCGGAGAAGAACCTCCCCGGGCGCGGTACGAGGGGCAGCGCCGGCCAACATCACGTCTCTTCCCACCATCAGGCGGGCCAACTCCTTCTCATCCGTCTCCCGGGTTTCCATGGTCCGAACCGTCCTGCCCTTGCGCATCACCGTGATCCGGTCCGCCCAGGCCATGACTTCCTTTAACTTATGGGTCGTGAGGATGACTGTTTTGCCGGCCGCCTTCATCTGATGGAGCGCCCGAAACAAGTCCGCCGCCTCCCGGGGGGTCAACACCGACGTCGGCTCATCGAGAACGATGATGTCCGCCCCCCGGTAGAGAACTTTGACAATCTCCACCCGCTGCTGCTCCCCCAGGGAAAGCTGCCAGATCGGCCGGTCCGCGGGGAAATACAGGCCGAACTGGTCCAACAGACCACCGATCTCTTCCTCTTTTTCCCGCCTCCAAGAGCGCCCGAGCCACCGGAATCCGCGCTCCCCGAGGACCAGGTTTTCAACGGCTGTGAGGGTCGGTACCAGGCGGAAATTCTGATAGACCATCCCGATCCCCAACGCCGATGCGTCTTTTGGCGACTGCAGGGGGACCGGCCGGCCGTACAGCCGGATCTCCCCGGCTTCGGGGCGGTACAGGCCGGACAGGATGCTCATCAGGGTGCTCTTTCCCGCTCCGTTTTCCCCAAGCAGGGCATGGATCTCACCCGGCCGCGCCGCGAATGTCGCATGGTCGTTGGCGAGCACCCGGCCAAACCGTTTGACGATGCCGTTCATCTCCACCGAATATGACACCGCAAGGCCGTTCATGATGTTCCCTCCCCCACCCGGCATGCCTCATTTCGGGATCGTTCCCTCGACCCCCTTGACAAACCAATTCATCGATAAAATGTCTTGGTCTTTCATCTGTGTTCCTTCCGGCACCCGCAACCGGCCGGCCGAATCGTGGATGGGCCCCTGAAACGGATCCAGCTCCCCGTTTACGATCTTGGCTTTTTGTTGTTCCACGAGATCTCTCACGTCCTGAGGCACACTCCGGCCGAAGGGAGCCAGATCGACCATGCCGTCCTTGAGGCCGCCCAGGTACTGGCCGCTCTTCCACTTCCCTTCCATCACATCTTTGACCACCTGCACATAATAGGGACCCCAGTTCCACACGGGATTCGTGATGTACGCCTGGGGAGCGAAGCGACTCATGTCGGAGTCGTTGCCGATGGCGTAGGCTCCCCGTTCCTGGGCCGCCTGCAGGCTGGCGGGAGAATCCTGGTAGGCGGCCACCACGTCCACCCCCTGGTCCAACAGGCTGGTCGCCGCCTGGCGTTCCGTCTGGGGATCAAACCAGGTGTTGGACCACAACACTTTGACTTTGACGTTCGGATTCACACTCTGGGCCCCGAGGGCGAACGCATTGATGTTATAGATCACTTCCGGAATCGGGAAGGCGCCCACATAGCCCAGCACATTTTTCTTCGTCATCTTCCCCGCCGCAATCCCGGCCAAATAGCTGGCCTG
>JASBVV010000036.1 GCA_029960885.1 Kyrpidia sp.
GCGGCAATGGAGCCGGATTGGACGTCCTAGAGACGTCTTGTCCGGTTTTTTCTTTGTCGTTTTTCCGTAAAGAACCGATAAGGGGGGAGGGGAGGGGCCGGAAACGGGTCCGGCCGAAACTGACCGCTTTGGCCGAGAGTCTGCAGCAGAGGGGACCGGAGTTGTTCACCGGTCTGCGGGAAACATACATCTGGGCCGAACACCGGGACGGCGCCCCGGACAAGGTATGGCCCGAAGTCGACGGAGAAGCGGTTGTTCGCCTGGGGGAGACCTTGACTAAGGAGACGGCGGGATTTGCTGTGGGACGTCGATTGGCCAAGGATGACCCCAAGGAGGGGGCAAGGGAACCTTTGTTGGAGGAAGTGGAGGCTACGGTGCTGGACCTGTTCCCGATCTATGCGGCGACCGCCGAAGCGGGAACGTCCGCCGCAGGACGCCCGGGGGTGCGATGATCGGTCGTTGAGAAGGGGAGCCAGGAAATCGGTCGGATCGCCGGTGGAGTGCTCCGCGACGCCGGTTCGGGATTGAGTACCCGGCGCGATCTCCACTTTGTATATAGGCCGCATCCAGACTCCCCATCTCGTTGGACGACCCCTTAAGTGGGATTCCGGGAGACGTCCCGTGCGATAGGTGTTGACATTGTAATCAAAAGGTATTACCATTCTCATTGTTAATGAGAATCATTTTCATCGTCGTGTGCGATCGTGGAGCATTGACGGGACCCGCGGCGCTCTTTGCGAGTTCTTCCAATTTTCGGCGGTTATTCCGCTATTATTCTTCGAACCGGACTGAGGGGGTTGGTTATGAAATCGTTGTATGCCGTGCTCGCCGTTTCTCTGGTGGGCACCGTCGCCTTGGCGGGATGTAGCTCCCAGGGCTCGACGGCGGTGCCGAACGGAACGGGGGCTTCCCAAAGTGGGGAACAAACGTCCACCGCAGATTTGAAATCGAACATCCAAAACATACTGGAGACGGCCGATCAATTGCGACAAGCCCTCGCCGATCGCAATGAGGCGCAAATCCGGTCCTTGGGGCAGAAACTGAACGACCAGTGGGCATCATTTGAAGACAGTCTCCGACAAAAGGACCCGATCCAGTACACCAAGATCGAGAAATATTTGAACCCCCTGGTAGCGGGGGTCAAGGCGAGTCCCGTCGATGTACACACTCTGACTTCGCTCAACGACGGGCTGATCCAAGCTTTGCATGACTGTTTGGCTGCTGTCGAAAGCGGAAAACTGGGGTCGGCAGCGGCGAACGATCCCAAACTTCAAGCGGCCGCCAAGCAGTATCACGAATACGTCTTACAACAGAGCGATTTGCTGGTGCAACATACCGGCCGGTTTGTCGATGCCGTCCTGGCGGGGGATATCAACCGGGCGAAATCGTTATACGCGCCGGCGCGGGTGTATTATGAACGCATCGAGCCGATCGCCGAAGGACTGGGCGACTTGGATCCCAAAATCGACGCCCGGGAAAACGATGTTCCCGAAGAGGAGTGGAGCGGTTTTCACAAAATTGAGAAGGCGCTGTGGGGGGACGGATCGCTGAAAGGCCAGGAGTCGCATGCGCAACAACTGTTGTCCGACGTGAAGCAACTTCATGAAACGGTCAAAACGATGACCATTGAACCGGCGGAGGTCGTGGCTGGCGCCGTAGAGCTTCTCAATGAAGCCGCCACGTCCAAGATTACGGGGGAGGAAGAACGATACTCCCATACCGATTTGGTGGACCTGTTTGCCAACGTGGAGGGTTCCGAAGCGGCGTTCAACGCCGTGAAGCCGGTCCTGCAAGAGAAGGATGCAGCGCTTGCCGCCGAGATCGAGCAGCGATTGCAGGAAGTGAAGAACCTGCTGAATGCCTACCGCACAGGCGACAGTTTTTTGCCCTATGACAAGTTGAAGCCCGAAGACACCAAGAAAATCAGTCAAGCCATCAACAGCGTAGCCGAGCCGCTGTCCCAAGTCGCCAAGATCCTGGAGTAAGCGGCGGAACGGGGGTGAAACGGATGGATTCGAAGGAGCAACCGGGGTTCCTGGAGAAGAGGATGAGCCGGAGAGAGATGCTCCGGCTCGCTGCTGCGGCCGGATTCGGTTTGGCCCTCGGGGTGGGAAGCGTGAGTCTGCTGAACCAGAGGGAGGTCTCATCGGTCAAGACGGCGCCTGGCGCCGGTTCGGACGGGCACGCTGATCGAGATATTGTGGAATTTTACGGCCCCCATCAGGGCGGAATCGCCACGCCCCAGCAGGATCATTTGGTGTTGGCCTCTTTTGATGTCACAACTTCTCAGCGCGGCGAAGTTCGCGATTTGTTGCGGACCTGGACGGCGCTTGCGGCGCGCCTGTGCCAAGGGGAAAGGGTCGGGACGGATCCGAAGAACGCCGCTCTTCCTCCGGACGACAACGGAGAAGCGCTGGGCTTGTCGCCCGGCAAGCTCACCATCACGTTTGGATTCGGCCCCACTCTCTTCCGGCGGGACGGCGAGGACCGGTTCGGGCTCGCTGCGCAACAGCCCGCGTCCCTGAGCGATATACCGCGGATGCCCCGGGATGACCTGAGGCCGGAGTGGTGCGGCGGCGACCTGTGTATTCAGGCGTGCTCCAATGACCCCCAGGTGGCCTTTCACGCCGTGCGCCATCTTGCGCGCGCGGCTGCGGGGGTGGCTGCGGTCCGCTGGTTGCAACAGGGGTTTCTTCGCAAGCCGGTTCATGCCGGCGGAACGGCCGGAACGCCTCGCAATTTATTCGGATTTAAGGACGGCACCGGCAACGTCGATATCGCCGATCAAGCCCAGATGAATCGTTACATTTGGGTGGGCGAATCGGATCAGCCGTCCTGGATGCGGGGCGGGACGTATCTGGCGGTCCGGAGGATTCGCATGCTCATCGAGGTGTGGGACCGTTCGTCCCTTGCGGAACAGGAAAGGGTCATCGGCAGGAGAAAG
>JASBVV010000037.1 GCA_029960885.1 Kyrpidia sp.
CCAGATTGACAATTTTCTTTGGAATTTTGTATGATCAGGGTGAACCATAAACCGGAACGATGTTCTGTATTATAGAACATATAGAACATTTCGGTAGGGGGGGTCGAGGTGGACGGGGAGGAACGCCGAGACGGCGGGGGGCCCGGTTGGTGGGACGATTTGCAGAAGCGAATCGGGGAAAGTGCGGTTGCTGCGGGGTTTTCCGGGGCGGCGCCCGACGCCCCATGGAGAGCCGCCCGCGCGGTGCGCCCCGCCGACGAAAGCCAGGCGGTGGAGCTCGTGCGCTGGGCGTGTGACCGGAACGTGCGCCTGTTGCCGCTTGGCGCGGGCACGGAGTGGATCCCGGATCTTCCGGACGGGGATCCGCCGCTGATAGTGACGACCGGGGCGCTGACCGGAGTCACCGAATACAAACCCGGGGATTTGGTGATGGTGGTGCGGTCCGGCACCCCGTGGCGGGAGGTGCAGCGCATCGCCGGGGAACAGGGACAGTGGCTGCCCGTGGACCCCTTGGTTCAACCCGAGGCCACCCTGGGGGGCGTCATCAGTTGTGCGGCGAGCGGCCCGCACCGATTGGGGTACGGCCCGATCCGGGATTGGGTCATCGGCCTTCGCGCGGTCACGGCGGACGGCCTGATCCGCATGGGCGGCAAGGTGGTGAAAAACGTCGCGGGATACGATGTGACAAAATTGTTTGTCGGAGCGCGGGGGACGTTGGGACTGATTACCGAAGCGGCGGTGAAACTGCGGCCGCTTCCTGCGGACCGCCGGCTGTTGGCGCTGTCCGTCGAGGATCCGCGGCGGGCGGAATCCTTTGCCCGGGCGCTTTCGGATCGTCCGTGGACCGTCACGGCGGCGGAATGGGTCAATCCCGCGCTGGCCGAGGCCTGCGGGTTGCCCGGGCAGTGGACGCTGCTCCTGGGTTGCGACGAATCCTCGAAGGCGGCCCGGAGCGTCACCGAGGGGTGGCGTGCCCTGGCCATGGAACACGGCCTGCAAGAAATCGGGCTTTGGAGGGACAGCCAGGCCGATGACCTGTGGGATCGCTACCGCACGGCTCTGGGGGCCGCCCGGTCGCTGCGGCTCCGGTGGGTCACGTGGCCGACCCGGGTGATCGCCACGGCGTTGGAGATTGCCGGCGCGGCGAACCCGGGGGCCGGTGCGGGAAGCGGGGGAGGAATGCTTGGAACCGGGGATTCGTCCGGCCGGGTGACCGGGCGGTTGTTGGTGTCCGCCGGGATCTGCACCGGCGATATCCGCGCGACCGTGAGGCGGGAAGGATGTGAGCCCGCATCGCAGCCCGAACGGCTCAAGATATGGGCGGCAGCGGTAACCGAATCGGTGCGTCCGGACATGGGCCGGGCATTCATCGAGCGAATCCCCCCGTCCTGGGCAGCGACCCCGTCCCCGACGGCGGGGTTGACTGCAGCGTTGGGGGCGACGCCGGACTCGATCTTGAGCCGGCAATTGAAACAGATCCTGGATCCCCGGGGCGTGTTCGTCCCGGCGGGCGTTGCGGGAGGTGCGTGATCGGGATGCAGACTGCGGAGAAAGATCCCACGACCGCCTTTCGGTGGGACGACCCGCCGGATCCGGATAAATATTCCGTGTGTGTCCATTGCGGCCTTTGCCTCGAGGCCTGTCCCACCTATCAAGAACTCGGGATCGAAAATCAGTCTCCCCGGGGCAGAGTGTATTTGATCCGGGCGGCATCCGAAGGACGGCTGCCCTTGGATGAAGCGTTGATTGACCCGGTGTTCCGTTGTCTGGACTGCCGAGCATGTGAATCGGTGTGCCCTTCGGGAGTTCGGGTGGGGACACTGATTGAACAGGCCCGGGGCCAGGTGTTTGCCGCCCGGCCGGCCCGCGGTTTCTCCGGATGGCTGCAGCGTCTCTTTTTGCGGCGGATTTTCCCGAGTCCGAAGCGACTTCGAACGCTGGCCCGCCTGGGGCGCTTCTATCAGCGCAGCGGCCTTGCCGGATTGGCCCGGGCCACGGGCGTACTGCGACTGCTCCCCGCTCACCTGAGGGAGATGGAGCATGCCCTGCCGGAGATTCCGGCCCGGAGTTCCCGGGAGGTGTTGCCCGCCCGGATGCCCGCCCGGGGGTGCCGCAAAGGGCAGGTCGCCCTGGTGACCGGCTGCATCATGGACGTGATGTTTGCGGAGACCAACGTGGCCACCGCCCGGGTCCTCGCGCGAAACGGATTTGATGTGGTGGTGCCCGAGGGTCAGGTCTGTTGCGGCGCTCTCCAGGTGCACTCCGGCGATCGGCAGACCGCCAAAGCGATGGCCCGGCGCAACATCGACGTGTTCCTCGCCCAAGACGTGGATGCGGTGATCATCAATGCGGCCGGGTGCGGGGCCGCTCTGAAGGAGTACGGGGAGTGGCTTCGCACGGATGCGGCCTACCGGGCCAAGGCGGAACAATTCAGCCGGAAAGTCAAGGACATCTCGGAATTTCTGGCGGAAGCGGATGTTGAACCTCCCAAAGGACGGGTGGACATGACCGTCACCTACCACGATGCCTGTCATCTTTGCCACGCCCAGGGGATTCGGCGGCAGCCGCGAGAGCTTTTGACATCCGTCCCGGGCCTGCGCCTGGTGGAGATGCCCGACTCCGAGCGCTGCTGCGGGAGTGCCGGGGTTTACAATCTGACCCATCCGGAGATGGCCGGTCCCCTTCTCGACCGAAAAATGGCGGATGTGCCCGACGAGGCCCAGGCGATCGTCATGGGGAATCCGGGGTGCATGATGCAAATCCGGGTCGGCGTTTATCGGGTGGGTTCGACGTGTGAAGTGATGCATACCGTCGACATTCTGGACGCCGCATACCGGGCGGAGGAGGGGAATCGATGTTCTCGGCGCGGGAAAAGCTGGTGGAGGAATTGACCCGGATCGTCGGCCGCCGGGGCGTGTTGTCCGACCCGCATCAACTGGTGGCGTACGAATGCGACGGATATACCATTCAGCGCGGCCTGCCCGCGGCGGTGGTTTTTCCCGAAAATACGGAACAGGTGGCGGCGGTGGTGCGGTATCTGCACCGGGAGAAGATCCCCTTTGTCCCCCGAGGGGCGGGCACCGGTCTCAGCGGGGGGGCCGTTCCGCTTCACGGCGAGGTGGTGGTGAATCTCGTCCGCATGAATAAAATACTGCACATTGATTACGACAATCGCTACGCCGTGGTCCAGCCGGGGGTGGTGAACCGCCGGTTGTCGCAGATGGCGGCGGCCCGGGGGTACTACTACGCCCCGGACCCGTCAAGCCAACAGGCGTGCACCCTGGGCGGGAACGTGGGGGAGAACGCGGGAGGGCCGCACTGTTTGAAATACGGGGTGACCACCAACCACGTCCTGGCCTTGGAATGGGTGCCGCCCGACGGGCAGGTGGTCTTGGTGGGCGGCCCGAACGGCGACGACATGGGGTATGACCTGCGCGGACTGCTCATCGGCTCGGAAGGGACGCTGGGCATCGTCACGCGGATTTGGGTGCGTTTGCTCAAGAAACCCGTGGGTGTAAAGACGGTCCTCGCCTTGTTCGACCGGGTGGACGACGCCAGCCGGGCGGTCTCCGGAATCATCGCCCGGGGCATCCTGCCCGGCGCCCTGGAGATGATGGATCAGTTGGCCATGCGGGCGGTGGAGGCGGGGGCGTATCGGGTGGGGTATCCCGAGGACATTGAGGCGGTGCTGTTGCTGGAGTTGGACGGCGAGGCGGAAGGGCTGGAAGATCAGGCCCGAGAGGCGGTGGCCGTGTGCCGGGAACACGGTGTGCGCGATGTCCGGGTGGCTTCCTGTGAAGCGGAACGAACCCTGTGGTGGAACAACCGCAAGACGGCGTTCGGCGCCATGGGCAACATTTCTCCGGATTACCTGGTGCAGGACGGCGTGATTCCCCGCTCGACCCTGCCCGAAGTGTTGGAGCGGATCGCGGAGATCAGCAAAGACTCCGGTTTGCGCATCGCCAACGTCTTTCACGCCGGGGACGGAAATCTGCATCCCTTGGTGCTGTTTGATTCGAGCGTTCCGGGCGAAACGAGGCGGGCGGTGGAGACCGGCTCCCGGATCCTCCAGGTGTGCGCCGATGTGGGCGGGTCCATCACCGGCGAGCACGGGGTGGGGCTGGAGAAAATGTACGATATGGAGAAAGTTTTCAGCCCGGCGGACATCGATTTCCAGGTGAAGGTGCGCGGAATCTGGAACCCGGAGGATCTGTGCAATCCCGGCAAACTGTTTCCCCGTCCGGCCCGGTGCATCGACGCCCGGGCGATGGCCGCGGCGGCAGGGGGGTGAGGCCGGCGCGGGGGCGGTGTGGCGCCAACAGCTCCGGAGGGATGACGGGATTCGCCCCGTTCGATCGCCGTGGGCGCCTCGGTCAAGGGGGTGGCGGGCAAGGAGGGCGTACTGAATCGTTTCTGCGATGACGTTCATCGAAACGTATGTGTTTCCGGGCTGGATGCCCAGATGAACAGATCTTCTCGTGTAAGGTACGGTGATGGTGATGGCCTCTTCCGGCGAAGATACGGTAAAATCGGTGGACCGGGCCCTGGTGATCCTGGAGCGGGTGAGTCGGCGCAAAGAGGGGGCCGGCATCACCGAGCTGGCCGCGGATGTGGGCATGTACAAGAGTACGGTGCACCGGCTCCTGACCACCCTGGTCCGCCGGGGCTATGTCCGGCAGGATCGGGAAACCGGTCGGTACAAGTTGGGATACGCGATTTTGGACATGGCTTCGCGGTTGTTGGAGAGCGTCGATTTGCGGCAAGAGGCCCGTCCCTACCTCGAAGAGCTGGCCGACCACACCCATGAGGTGGTCCACCTGGTGGTGCTCGACCACGGAGAAGTGGTGTACATTGAGAAGGTGGAAGGGACCGAGACGATCCGGATGCACTCCCGGGTGGGCGCCCGGGCGCCGGTGCACTGTACGGGTGTCGGGAAAGCCATTCTCGCCTTTCTGCCGGAAGAGGATGTGAAAATGATCGTGGAGAAGCGCGGCCTGGAGCCGCACACACCGCAGACCATCACCCGGTGGCCGCAGCTTCAGGCGGAGTTGCAGCAAGTGAGGGAGCGGGGGTTTGCGGTGGATCGGGAGGAGAATGAGCCGGGCATTGTCTGCGTGGCGGCGCCGATCTGGGATCACACCGGCCGGGTGTGCGCGGCCCTGAGCGTGTCGGCGCCGAAGATGCGCATGTCCGACGCGCGAGTGAACGATTTGGCGGATCGGGTGCGTCGGGCGGGTCTGGCCGTATCGGCCCGGTTGGGCCGTCCGTCGACGGTGGGAGTCCGATAATTTATAATGAGTGTAGTGTGCCGCACGGCTCTCATCACCAGGAAGAAGGGAACAGGAGTATGAATCGGTTTCAAGAGAGCATTTACGCCCTGATCGTCGAAACGTCGACGAACCTGCCCGACGATGTCCGCCGGGCCATCGCCCGGGCGAAATTGAACGAAGAGATGGGGACCCGGGCTTCTCTGGCCTTGTCCACCATCGCGGAAAATATCGTCATGGCCCAGGAGAATCAACTTCCGATCTGCCAGGATACCGGGATGCCGACCTTTTTTGTGCACTGTCCGGTCGGGGCCAACCAGATCGAGATGAAGCGGCGGATTCACGAGGCGGTGGCCGAGGCCACCCGGCAGGGGAAGCTCCGGCCGAACTCCGTGGATTCGGTCACCGGCAAAAACAGCGGGAACAACCTCGGCCCCGGGACCCCGGTGGTGCATTTTGAACAATGGGAACGGGACGAGATCGAGGTGAAACTCATCCTCAAAGGCGGCGGGTGCGAAAACAAGAACATCCAGTACAGCCTTCCGGCGGAGTTGGAGGGTCTCGGCCGGGCCGGGCGGGATCTGGACGGAGTGCGCAAGTGCATTCTGCATGCGGTCTACCAGGCCCAGGGGCAAGGGTGCAGCGCCGGGTTTATCGGGGTGGCCGTCGGCGGGGACCGCACCACGGGTTATGAGGCGGCGAAGGAACAGCTCCTGCGCCCGGTGGACGATGTCAATCCCGATCCGCGGTTGGCGGAACTGGAATCGTACATCATGGACAACGCGAACCGGCTGGAGATCGGAACCATGGGATTCGGCGGCCGGGTGACCCTCTTGGGGTGCAAGATCGGGGCGATCAACCGCCTCCCGGCGAGTTTCTTCGTTTCGGTGGCCTACAACTGTTGGGCGTACCGCCGGCTGGGGGTGGTCATCAATCCGGAGACCGGGGCGATCACCCGCTGGCTGTATCGAAGTGAAGGGGCAACCCCGGATCTTGCGGCGGGCCAGGGCATGGTCGGGTCGGATGGCGGCCGTCGGGTGGTGCTCGTAGCGCCGATCAGCGAGGAGCAGGTCCGGAGTCTCCGGGTCGGAGACGTGGTGGTCATGAATGGTTTGATCCACACCGGCCGCGACGCGCTGCACAAATATCTGATGGATCACGACAGTCCCGTCGATTTGCAGGGCGGGGTCCTTTATCACTGTGGCCCGGTCATGCTCCAGGACGAAGAGGGTGAGTGGCACGTCAAAGCGGCGGGGCCCACCACCAGCAGTCGGGAGGAACCCTACCAGGCGGATATCATCAAGAAGTTCGGCATCCGGGCGGTGATCGGCAAAGGGGGCATGGGCCCGAAGACCCTGGCCGCCCTTCGGGAACACGGAGCCGTCTATTTGAATGCCATCGGCGGCGCGGCGCAATACTATGCGAGATGCGTCAAACACGTTGAGGGGGTCGATTTGATGGAGTTCGGCATCCCTGAAGCGATGTGGCATCTCAGGGTGGAAGGGTTCGCGGCCATCGTGACCATGGATGCGCACGGGAACAGCCTCCATGCGGACGTGCAGGAGCGGTCCTTGGCAAAGTTGGCCGAACTGGCCGATCCGGTTTTTGTGTGAATGAAGCGATTTCCAGGGCCCGGACTGGATGCCGGGTCCTTTTTTTGTGGAGGGAGAGCCATGACCATTGCCAAAGCATTGACCATTGCCGGTTCGGACAGCGGAGGAGGGGCGGGTATTCAGGCGGACATCAAAACGTTCCAGATGCTCGGAGTGTACGGCATGACGGCGATCACCGCCGTGACCGTGCAGAACACCCGGGGGGTGTTCGGTTCTCATACGGTGCCGGCGGAAGTGGTGGCCGGTCAGATCGATGCGGTGGTTCGGGATCTGGGTGTGGATGCGGCCAAGACCGGGATGTTGGCCACGGCGGAGATCATTGCGGCCGTGGCCGAAAAAGTGAAGGAGCTCGGCATCACATCGCTGGTGGTCGATCCGGTGATGATGGCCAAGGGAGGAGCGCCCCTGCTGGCGCCCGACGCCCGGACGGCCCTGATCGAACGGTTGCTCCCTCTGGCCGCCGTGGTGACGCCGAACATTCCCGAGGCGGAGGTGCTCGCCGATATGACCATCCGAACCCGGGACGAGATGGTGGAGGCCGCAAAGCGGATCGCCGCCCTGGGGCCGGGCGCGGTGGTGGTGAAAGGCGGTCATTTGTCCGGGGATCCCCTGGACATTCTCTATGACGGGCAGGCGGTGGTGGAGTTTCCGGGGATTCGGGTCCGCACCCGGCACACCCATGGGACCGGGTGTACATTTTCAGCGGCGATCACCGCGGAACTGGCCAAAGGAAGGCCGCTTTTGGACGCCCTGTGCACGGCCAAATCATTCGTCTCGGCGGCGATCCGGGGGGCGCCGGGAATCGGGGAAGGCCACGGTCCGACGAACCACTGGGCGTATTCCGAACGGAAAGAGGGCTCGGGTATGTCCGCGGGGAACGGGAAATGATTCTATAGTTTATCAGTTTATCGCCGGAAACTGGTATACTAAAAGAAAGCTCCTTGGGGGAAGGCGGTGAGCGGGTGAGATTTGTCGACGATCTTTACGCACTGTACAAAGACCAGTTGACGGGGGACGACGAGGATGCGGTGATGATCGTATCCGGCGTTCTCCAGGAGCTATCCCGCGCCGAACTGTTGGAGTTGGTTAGTCAATTGGACCGGGACGAACTGTTTCAGATGGTCGGCCGTTACTTGATCGACCAACTTCGGGAAAAGATGAACCGGGAGGGAGTGGGCCCCCATCCGATGTCCGGATTCGACGGCGAAGTTCACTGAGGGAGGCTCTGATCAAGCATGACGCGGAACAAGGTGCGGTGGAGACCCACCCGGTTGCAGGCCCTGTGGATGATCGGGCTTGGTGCTTCCTCTTACGGGTTGATTTCTCCGGTCTTGAAATCCGCCTTTGCATACGGATATTCCATGGAAGGGGTAACGGCGGCGCAGTACATCGTTGCCCTTCTTTTCTGGGCGACGGCGGCGATCACTGCGCGGTCCGGGGTTCGGCCGGACAGTCGGGACCGGTGGCGGTTGCTGGCCCTGGGGCTGTTCGGGTCAGGGGGGACGACGGTACTGTATTACCGGTCCTTGGTGTATCTGCCGGCCTCTCTTGCGATCGTACTTTTGTTTCAATTCACGTGGATTGCGATTTTAATGGAAACTTTTCTCGAGAAAAAAAGATTGACCGCCCGGCGGCTGCAGGCATTGGTGATGATTTTGCTCGGAACGGGCCTGGCGGTGGGCTTGTTGCAGGATCAGTGGCAGGGGGGGATTTCCCTTGGCGGCGTCGCGCTGGCTCTAGGGGCGGCGGTGACCTATTCCGTTCTCCTGTACGGAACCGGAAAAATTGCCGTGAATACGTCTCCGATTCACCGGAGTTTGTTCATCTCTCTGGGAGCCGGCCTGCCCATTCTTCTGAGCACGCCCCCGGCCGCATATGTCGGCGCACCGTCGATAGCGGGTCTGTACGGGTGGGGAGCTCTGGTGGCCCTGTTGGCCCAGGTGGTGCCGCCTCTGTTGTTTGCCGTGGCCATCCCGGCGGTGGGGGGAGGTGCGGCCGCCGTGCTCGGGTCCATGGAGCTGCCCGTGGCGGTGGTGGCGGCCGCACTCATTCTGAAAGAGCCGGTGGGATGGGACCGGTGGTTGGGCGTCGCGTTGATTCTGCTCGGGGTGGTGTGGTCTGAACGAATGTCCGGGAAACGACGGGAAAGCTCCGGGGCGTGACGGGGTCAGGGCTCTCCGGCGTTTACCGGCCCGTCGCCGTCGGAGGCGACGGCATGGAGTACCTGGTCCGCGAGCCGGTTCAATTCTCCACCGTCCCGATCGACATTTTTTTCGCCGGAACGGCGCATCCACTCCCATAGCGCAATGCCGACGCCGGCACCCACCAGGGCGGCGGTCCAGGTATTGCGGCTTGACCGGCGGGGCATGAGATTCGTCCACACTCGCAACATCGATATGGTGCACCTCCCGGCTATAGTCTACGCATTTCGGTTTGGATCATCCCGCCGGTTTCGCCGGGCCGGGGCCCGACGGGGGCGCCGGCCGGACGGGCGTTCAGCCAGGGACCCTGCCGCCCGGAGGCCGGATCCGGATGAGGTCACGGTGTGCGGAACACCTCCGGACTGCGCACATATTCGATATCGGTCACCCCGGTCCTGGCGTTGACAGCCCGGGCGGCGGCGAAAAAAAAGTCGGAGAGGCGGTTCAGGTAGCGAAGGACTTCGGGATTGATCTCTTCCCGGCGGCTCAGGGTGACCACCCGGCGCTCGGCCCGGCGGATCAGGACACGGCAGATGTGCAGACTGGCCGCGGCCGGATGACCTCCGGGGAGGATGAAGCGCTTCACCGGGGCCGCTTCCGCCAGATAGGCGTCGATGAGCGGTTCAAGCCGGGCGATCATGTCCGGATGCACTTTGTACGGGCGTTTTCCGGGGATCGTCGCGAGGTCGGCTCCGCAATCGAACAGCTCCTGCTGGATTTCCAACAGGTGTGCGATCAGGTCTTGGTCGCGCGCGGGGTCGAGTTGACCGACGGCCTGGCCGACAAAGGCGTTCGCCTCGTCCACGGTGCCGTATGCTTCGACCCGCACATCATCCTTATCCCGGACGTCCCCCACCAGCCGGGTGCGGCCGCGGTCGCCGGTGCGCGTATAGATGGACATGTCGGTGACGCCTCCTTCCCTATATCCGTTAACATTCGCAGTGTAGCACTGCAATTCCTGCCGGAGGCCGATGAGAGATGAGAATCGAGAGTCAGGAGAGGGAATTGGCCGCGCGGGTGGGCGAGACCCTGATCGAGTGGTATGGACGGGAGCGAAGGGATCTGCCGTGGAGAAAAACCAGGGACCCCTTCCGGATCTGGGTGTCGGAGACGATGTTGCAGCAAACCCGGGTGGAAACGGTCATCCCCTATTATGAACGGTTCCTGCGGCGATTTCCGTCCATCGAGCACCTGGCCAGGGCCCGGGAAGAGGATGTCCTGAAGGAATGGGAGGGCCTCGGGTACTATTCCAGGGCCCGGAATTTGTTTCGGGGCGCCCAGGTGGTTATGGAACGATTCGGCGGCCGGGTGCCCGACGACCCCGATGTGATCAGGGAGATTCCCGGCGTCGGCCCCTATACGGCCGGGGCAATTCTGAGCATCGCGTACGATCGGGATATCCCGGCCGTGGACGGCAACGCCCTTCGGGTATTTTCCCGGATCTTTCTGGTGGATGATCCGGTGGACAAGCAGGGGGGGCGCCGCAGGGTCGCGGCGCTGATGGAGGCGGCCATTCCGGCCGGCTGCGGCGGCGCGTTCAATCAAGCGGTGATGGACCTCGGCGCGGGCATGTGCCTTCCGCGGACGCCGAAATGCCCTACGTGCCCTTTGAAGGGACTCTGCCGGGCGAACGCGGAAGGGGTCGTTGCGGAGTATCCGCTGAAGGGAAAGAAGAAACCGCCCCGGCCGATGGAGATCGCGGCGGGGTTCGTCACCCGGGGCGGACGCTGGCTGGTTCGCCGCCGACCCGAACGAGGACTGTTGGCCGGATTGTGGGAATTGCCGTGTGTCGAGCGGGGTTCCGGGGAATCCTGGGAGGAGGCGGCATCCCGGGCTCTGGCCGAGATGGGCATGACGGTGCACGTGGACGGAGAGATCGCCCGGGTTGACCATGTATTCAGTCATCTCAAATGGCATCTTCGCGTGTACCGGTGCACGCCGCGGATTTCCGGTTCGGCAGGGACTGACGGCGAAAAAACCGTCGCGACCGGTGGTCGGGCCGGGGCCCTTCATCGGTCGCGTGAACCGGGAGGGGAAGAATCGGGGTCACCCGTTGCGTGGATCGGCCCCGAAGATCTTTCCGGTCTCGCTTTTCCGGCCGTGTATCGCAAAATCTGGCCTCTTCTCGAGGCAAGTGGAGCTCGGGGCTCACCGATTTCACGTGTGGATCTTTGAGCAGCGGTAAGCCCCGTCGGACCGTGGAGGCGGATGCGTCACCCGAGCCGGCACTTCACCGGCCGGGCCGGCCGGATGTACAGGGAGAAACCGTCAATTGCCGGTAGAGATCCGCATATCGATCCCGCTCGGCGACGGGCGAGAATTCGGCGGCGACCCGCGCCGCGGCACGTCGCCCCAGGTCTTCCCTCCAGGAGGGTTGTTCGACCAAACGGCGGGCCAACTCGGCGAACTCGTCGGAATTTCCGTAGAGAAGCCCGTCTTCGCCGTGGCGGATCAGGTCTCGATTGCCCGGAACCCGAGAGGCGAGCACGGCTTTGCCCACCGCCATGGCTTCCAGGAGAGCGTGGGACAGACCTTCCGAGGCGGACGTGTTGAGCACCACGTCGGCGCACCGGTACAGATCCCCCATCTCCAAGTGGGGCACGGCCCCCAACCATTGAAACCAGGGGCAGGCCGCTGCTTCCGCCTCCACGCGTTTGAGGAGTTCGAGATCGAACACCGCGCCGGCGATGCACAGCCGGATGGGCAGGCCCTCTTGATATAACCGGGACAAGGGCTCAAGGGCATCGAGCGGTCGTTTGACCGGCCGAAGGCCCGCCGGAAGGAAAAAGACGGTCTCCTCTTCCTCCCAGCCCCAATGAGTGCGGCCCAGGCCGCGGCTTTCGGGCACATCGATCCCAAGGGGCATGTGCCTGCACCGATCCTTCAGTTCGGGGCATTGCCGACAAAATCCTTCCAGTGCGTCGGCTGTCAAAAAAAGGAGCCTCTGTGCCTGATTGGCGACATCCACGATGCGGGCGCGCTCATCCGGGCGTTTCATCTCCTCGTTGACGTCGGTACCCGTGAAGGTGATGACCAGGGGACGGTCGGGCGCGCCGAAGCGGGCGACAAACGGAACCGCCGTCCTCGAGGCGTTAAAAATGTGGACGATATCGCAATTCTGCAGGTCCTCGCCGGTCACCGCGTCGAGAGTGGCCACCCGCACCTCCAGATCCAGAGTGGCCAGATAGCGCCGCAAACGGTCGGAAAAAACCCGGTTCCCGCCGGCCGGCGGCGAAGGTACGGGCAGGATGATCAAAATGGTCATGGGTCGCTGCGTCTCCTTCCGAATCCGTATCATTTAGAAGACGCCCTTTGAAGGAGCGCCGGACTTTGCTATCATGGACAAGAACCCAACCTTTCGAGAGGAGACGGACTGTATTGATGGAATCCCCCAACCGATCGCCGGAGGGCGTCCCGCCCAAATACAGGCCTGTGTTTTTTTTGTTGGCTGTGGCCGCGATTTTCTGTTTTGGACTGGTGGGCCAAAGTCTGTCCGTGGGACACATCGGGAGGGCGGCCTTCGCCCTCGTGCTCGGACTTGGGATGGTCGGCCTGGGCTTTATCTGGCGCGGCCGGTTGTTGCGCTGAGACGCGGCCGCACTTCATTGTCCGGGATGCACTTACTTTTGTCAAGTGAGGGGATCGGATTGAGCCAGTGGCGCCCGGGCTCCATGTGGCCTCCGGAACTGCTGCGGTATTTTCGCCAATTGGCCGAGACGGCTCTTTTGGTCCTGTTTATGTTGGCGATCTCTTGGGCGTTTTTGAGGACCCTGCCCTACACGATGCCGTTTGTCATTGGCCTGGTCATCGCCGTGTTGTTGCAGCCCATTGTCCGCCTGCTGGAACGGTGGCGGCTGTCCCGCTCGGCGGCGATTCTGGTCACCATGGTCGTGGTGTTGGGTGTGATTTTTCTGGGGCTCGTTTATGTCGTCTTCCGGATCGCCCAGGAAGTGGCCGCCCTGTCGGCTCGTTTGCCGGAGATGTATGCCTCGGTGCGGGAATGGATCGCATATCAATTCCAGCATGGACGCGAATTTGTCCCTCCTTCCATGAGTGCGGAAATGGAAGCGATGTTGCAGCATTTTACCCAACTGGGATCGACCGAGGTTTCGCGGCTTTTGGATTACGTGCTCAGTTGGCTCCACGGGTTGACGGGATTGCCCGAGTGGATCACGATTCTGGTCATTGCGTTGATCAGCACGTACTTTTTCCTCAAGGATAAGGAACGGATTGTCGCAGGGTTGGTTTCCGTTTTTCCCCCGACGTGGGACCGGAAGTTGACCGCGGTGTTTTCGGATGTGGCCCGTGCCATGACGGGCTTGGTTCGCGCCCAGTTAATCCTCGTTTTGGTCACCATCGCCATGTCCATCGTCGGGCTGTTGATGTTTCGCGTGGATTACGCGATCACCATCGGCACGCTGATCGGGTTGACGGGTCTGATCCCGATCGTGGGGTCCCTGATCGTGACGATCCCTTGGGCCGGGTGGTGCCTGGTGACCGGGCAATACACCCTCGGGTTGGAAATCCTGGCCCTGCAAGGGGTGATCTCCTTGGTTCGCCATATCATCGAGCCGAAGATCCTGGCGGAGAATATGGGCTTGGATACGCTGTCGGCGCTGATTGCCGTTTATGTCGGGTGGAAGATCCTCGGGGTGCTCGGGCTGTTTGTCGGTCCGATTCTTTGGGTGGGCATTGAATCGCTGGTCCGGGCTCAGATTTTTCGCGATTTTATTCCCCATTCGCCGGCGGGCCCGGGCGGGGGAGGGGCGGGTCCGCCGGGGACCGGCGCCTCCGGCGATCGCACGGGCTTTGGCGATGCCCGGATGCTCGGGGATCGGGAGGATTCCTCGCAACCGGGGAATACGCCCCCCGGGGGGTGAAAAGATGAACTCAGTGAACCCTGGTTGGCTGAAGCCGATCGCCGGGAGTCGGGTGTGCCTGGAGAGTGTCAAGCGGGGGGAAGGGGCGGGTGGGATCCGGGTTCACCGGCGATGGCCGGAAGCGCAGTGGCTGCGGGGCCGGCCGCCGGTACTGTGGTTTGCGCCGGGCACGCCGGTGGAGGAGGCGGACGGCCGGGTATGGAGCAGTCCGTATCCGGTGGTGTGCTGGCTGTGGGAAGAACGGTGGTTTCATGTCATGGCTCTGTGCCTGGAGGATGGGACGGGCTACTATTGTAATGTGGCGAGCCCGCCGGTGTGGACTCCGGCGCGCCGGGTGCTGCGAGTGGTGGACCTGGAGTTGGATGTGAGGATGGAGCCCGGCGGCGAGGCCCGGGTGGTGGATCGGGACGAATTTGAACAGGCGATCAAGTCCGGGCGGATCACCCGAGAGGAGGCCGTCGAGGCGGAAAAGGCCGCGGCGGAATTGCTGGAATGGATCGGGCGCAGGAGAGGCCCCTTTGATCCGGTGGAAGTCGCCCGCTGGTGTGAAGCCGGAAAAACCGGACGAGGATGAGGAGGAGATGAGGATGTCGGAAAAGCCGCTCGCGGGAAAGGTGGCCCTGGTGACCGGGGGGTCCCGGGGGGTAGGGCGCGCGATCGCCCGGCGATTGGCCGGGGCGGGTGCCGATGTGGCGGTGAACTTTTTCCGCAATCGGGGTGCGGCGGAGGAGACGGTGGCGGAAATCCGGGAACTGGGGGTGAAGGCCGAGGCGGTGAAGGCCAACGTGGCCGATCCTCAGAAGCTCGATGTCTTGTTTCAGGAGATCGAAGAGAAGTTCGGGGGGCTGGACATCCTGATCGCCAACGCTGCCTCCGGGGTGATCCGGCCGGCCATGGAACTGGAGGTTAAACATTGGGACTGGACGCTGAATGTGAACGCCCGGTCGCTGCTGGTGGCGGCCAGGCACGCCCTGCCCATGATGCGGCGGCGGGGCGGCGGCCGGATCGTGTCCATTTCGAGCCTCGGTTCGGGGCGGGTGATCGACAACTATACGGCGGTGGGGGTCTCCAAAGCCGCTCTTGAGGCCTTGACCCGCTATTTGGCGGTGGAACTGGCTCCCGATGGGGTGGTGGTCAACGCCGTCTCCGCCGGGGCCATGACCACGGACGCCCTGCAGTTTTTCCCGAACCGCGAGGATATTCTCGAAGAGGCCCGGAGGCGCAACCCGGCCGGCCGGTTGGTCACAGTGGAGGATGTGGCCGAGGTCGTGGCGTTTCTCTGCTCCGATGCGGCTTGGATGATCCGCGGCCAGACCATTGTCGTCGACGGCGGGCAGTCGCTGCTGATTTGACGGGTTTTTGGCAGTCTGGAATTCGTGTGCGGCATGGAGATGGACAGGGACGGGAATGCGGTGCGGAATTTGGCGGCTCTTGCGGCCGCCGTCGCCGGGAGTGGACCGGAGACGAAAAACGCCCGTGGAGAGGGTGTAAGACCCGGCCTGGCCGGGCCGTCTTCGATGGAACGGGAAGCCGGCACCGGGCAACCGGGTCAGACCGGCACCCCTGCCCCGTGAGGAGCGGGTGCTTGAAACAGATGTTTATGTTTCAGGTAACGGTCACATTCCTGTCCAAGACCAGTCCGGGATAGCCAGCATCATGCAGGCGGCAGCGGCCAGGGCGATGTTTTTCGTAAAATGGGCCATGTCTGTCGCTTTCGCCTGGGGATCTTCCAGCGTCCAGAAATTGTGCACCATCACGGCTGCCGCGACGAGAAAAACGGCTAACAGAATCAGTCCGATTTGAACCCAATATCCTGTCAGAATACTTAGTCCTGAAGCCAACAACAGCAACCCGGTCACAGCCACGGAGAATCCGGCGGCAGGAATTCGTTTGTACGCGGCATACTGTTTCATGTTTTGAAACTGAGTGAAATGAAGAACACCGTCCATGAGAAGATAAAGACCAAACACAATTCGGCCGATCAACCATAACCACGTCATGCGCATTCCTCCTTTTGCCTGTATCGAGGTGTCTTTCCAAGTCATCATTATAGCCGATTATCTTACTTTCGTCAAGTTACTATACTTTTTCTCAAGACCTGACCACCAAGGCGGCCAATGTGATCGCGTCATTCCCGCCGGAGGATTGCAGCGGATCACGGCGGGGGCGGGGATTGTCCAACTCTGATGCCCGCCGGCACGTGCACAGATCAGGTGTCATGAAGCCCGCGGCCCAATTAATCAAAATTACCAAGCTGTAAATTGCATAATTCAATAAGGCGATGTATCAGAAGGATATTGGAACTTGCGCATGTCGCCACAGGCTGTCGGCGGCGCGCGGACGGCAGGGATATCGCCGTCGCAGCGCGATGGACGGTGACATCGAAGTCATGACGGCAAAGCGGAGCACCGGGTTGGGTCATTGAGACGGCGGGAGGAAGGATGGGTCGGCATGAAACGCATCGGTATCGTGGGTGGGTTAAGCGCCGAGTCCACCGCGGACTTCTACCACCGGCTGATCCGAACTTACGCAAAGAGATTCGGAGATACACAATATCCGGAGATGATTATTTTTAGTGTGACGCAAGCCCATTGACGGAGCGTCTCCAATCGAATATAATTTTCCAAAAAGTCGATGTTTACTGCGGCGATGAAGCCGGAACGGCATGGGGACATGGTCATTCCCGGGCGCTCCGGCTTTTTGCGTTTCCAGGGGGAGGGGCGGAAGGATGTCTGAAGAGAAGAAGCGGTTTATTCAAGAGTTTGTGCCGGGTAAGCAAGTGA
>JASBVV010000038.1 GCA_029960885.1 Kyrpidia sp.
CCGAGGGGACCGGCGGAACCGGAGAAGTCGGGGAAATCCTGGGATTCACCGCCCTCGACACCGGGCTGATGTGGCTGGTGGCGGAAGGGGCGGGAAAGGCGGCCCGCATGTCCAGGGCGGGCCGGTCGGCGCTGTCCATGACCAGCGTATTTGGCAATTCAAACAATTACGGGCAGCCTGTAAGGCGCGCCAAGGGCGACCCGGGCGGACGGTTTCCGCCCGGGCTCCCCTCAATGTGGATCGGGCTCCGGGTTTGCGCCGTCTTCATCCGGAGTGTTGATCATGTGATGGGCGGTGAGGGCCAGGCGCTGAAACAGGAACCCCCGTATGGGTTCCTCGATCCCCGCCTCGTCCATCGCCTCGGACATGCAGGACAGCCACGCCTTTGCCCGCTTCGGCGTGATGGGAAAGGGCATGTGCCGGGCCCGGAGCATGGGAGGGCCGTATTCCTGGGAGTAGAGGGGCGGCCCGCCGAAAAATTGAGTGAGAAATTTATACTGCCGTTCCGCCACCGGGGTGAGGTCCTCCGGAAAAATCGGTTTTAAGTCGGGATGCCGACCGACCCGTTTATAAAAGGCGTTCACCAGACGCCGGACGGTCTCGGCGCCGCCGATGAGTTCATATGGGGTGCGATCGGGTTCAAAGGGCTGCAGCACGGTATCTTCCCCCTTTGGCACGTGTCTTTGACGCCGAACTTTGATGCTTTCCCGGTTTTGTGCGGTCCGGGGACGCTTTTTGACCTCCTCTCCATTGTATCAAAAGCCAACGCCGTTCTGATGTTGAAAATCGTCCGGGGAAATTCTTTGTATTTCGAAACGGGCGTTATTTTTGGTATATTGGTAACGAACGATCGGTTGAGATCAGCCCCAGGGGCTGTCGGCAGAGGAGCGTGAACGGGGAATGACGGAGATGTGGATTGGACGCGCGCGGCGCCACACCATTGGAGACACCCTGCGCCGCAGCCGCGCCCGCCATCCGGACAAGTTGGCGTTGAAATGGAAAGGCGAGTCGGTGACTTATCGGGAACTGGACGAGCGGGTCAATCGGCTGGCCAACGGTCTGCTTGCGGCCGGGGTGGCCAAAGGTGATCGCATTGCCATTTTGTCGAAAAACTGCCTCGATTTTGTCATCCTGTGGTTCGCCGCGGCCCGAACCGGTGCCGTGTTTGTGCCGGTCAACTTTATGTTGGGCGCCGACGAGGTCCGCTATATTCTGGAACACAGTGAGTCCGCCGGATTCTTTGCGGCGCCGGATCTCCTGGAAACGGCGGAAAAGGCTGCGGAGGGGTTGGACTTCGTGCGGTTTCGGGGGGTGGTGGATACCGCGGAATCCCGCGGCCCCTGGCGATCGGTGGCCGACTGGTCGGCGGGTCGGCCGGAAACGGAGCCCGAGGTGGACATCGATGACGGGGATGTGGTGAACATTCTGTATACCAGCGGCACCGAGTCCCGGCCGAAGGGGGTCATGCTCACCCATCGCTGTCTCATCGCGGAGTATGTGAGCGTGATCGTGGATGGCGAACTCACCGCCCGGGAGATGATCGTTCACGCCCTCCCGTTGTTTCACAGCGCCCAACTCCACGTTTTGCTCGGTCCCCAGATGTATCTCGGGGCCTCCGGGGTGATCATCGAGGGGCCGGCGCCTGAGATGCTGCTGGAAACGGTGAGCCGGGAGCGGGTGACCCAGATGTTCTGTCCGCCCACGGTGTGGATCTCCCTCCTGCGGCATCCGAAATTCGACGAGTATGATTTATCCTCTCTGGAAAAATGTTATTACGGCGCCGCCATTATGCCGGTGGAAGTGCTCAAGGAACTCACCCGGCGCCTGCCCGGTGCCCGTTTCTGGAATTGTTACGGGCAGACGGAGGTGGCGCCCCTGGTGATGATTCTCCGTCCCGAGGACCAACTCCGCAAACCGGGTGCGGCGGGTCAGCCCTGTATCAACGTGGAAACCAGAATCGTCGATGAGCAGGGAAGAGAGGTCCCGCCGGGGACGGTGGGCGAGATCGTGCACCGGACACCTCATGCCATGATCGGGTATTTTCGCGATCCGGAGAAGACGGCGGCGGCTTTTGAAGGCGGCTGGTTTCACAGCGGCGACCTCGGGGTGATGGATGAAGAGGGTTACGTCACGGTGGTGGACCGAAAAAAAGACATGATCAAGACCGGCGGGGAGAACGTGGCCGGCCGGGAAGTGGAGGAAATCATCTATCAACATCCGGGTGTCGCCGAAGTGGCGGTGATCGGGGTGCCCCACCCGTATTGGATCGAGGCGGTGACCGCGGTGGTGGTGCCGAAATCCGGAGCGGTTCTGCGCGAAGAGGAGATTCTGGGCCTCTGCCGGGAGCGCCTGGCCGGTTTCAAGGTGCCCAAATTCGTCGTGATCACAGATTCCCTGCCCAAGAATCCCAGCGGGAAAATTTTAAAACGACAACTGCGGGAGATCTACCGGCATCTGAGCGAACGGCCCGTGAGCTGAGCGGAACGCCGGGAGCGGGGCGAACACTGTCAGGGTCCCGGCCGGGATGGGCGACACGGAGAAGAACACGAAGGTAAGGAACGCAGGTCAATCCGGGTTACGGCCCCGGATCTCGGCTTGGGGGAGCGGCGTTCCGTGAGGCGGACCTTGCCCGGCCCGTTCAAAGGTGCCCCAGACGATGGGCCGGCCTTCGCAAACCATGTGCCGGCCTCTGGCGAAGACGTGAATGATGTTCAGCCCGCTGTCCACGGCCAGGAGATCGGCGTCGGCCCCGGGGCGGATGCGTCCCTTGTCCGGCAGGTGCAACACCCGGGCCACGTTGACCGTGGCCAGGGAAACGGCCGTCTCCGGGGTCAGGCCTTCCTTTTGAATCAAATCGCGGATTTCTTCCCATAAGGTGGTCGCCGATCCGACGGACATCGCGGTCAGGCGGCCTCTTTCATCAAAAATGGGAGAGCTGCCGTTGCTGTCCGAGCTCATGGTGATCCGGTCGGGAGCCACTCCTTCCCGGATCAGTTCGGCCGCCGCCCGGCTGGGCTTGACCGACACCCGGTCGTGGGTGTCCGGGCGAATGCCCGAAGTGATGTCCACAGTTCCTCCCCGTGAGGCGAAGGCTACGGCGTCCTCGAGGAGTTCGGGCCGGCGATTGAGATGGGTCGGAGTGAATTGGGTCGGAGGCAGGTGGGATCGGTCCAGGGCTTCGAATAAGGGACTCAGGCCGCTCGGGTCATCGCCGATGTGAAGGTGCACCACCCCGGCCTTGCCGGCCAACATCCCGCCCACCCGGGCTTCGCTGGCCAGGAAGATCAGGTCGTGCACGGTGGGGTGGGTGGATCGCTGGTCAGAAATGGCGATCTCTCCCACGCCGATGACTTTATCAATGAGGACCAGATCGGAACGGGGGCTGTCGGTGATGGTTCGGGTGGGAACCTGGTAGGCGCCGCTGTAAATGTAGGCGCTGATGCCCTCGGCCTCCAGGGCCCGGGCTTTGGCGAGCAGGCCGGACACCGTGCGGGTGGTCCCGTCGGTGCCCAGTACGCCGACCACCGTGGTGATTCCCGCCGTCGTCAGGTGACTCAAGGCCACCTCCGGCGTTCGATTGTGGTACCCCCCTTCACCCCCGCCGCCGGCGATGTGGACGTGTTGATCGATCAGTCCGGGAAACAGGGCCATGCCCCGCAGGTCCATTTCGGTCACCGGGAGGCCCGTCGGCCTCGGGATGTGGGAGTCGATGTGGGCGATGGTCTCGCCGCACAACAGAAGATCCCGGCGGCCCAAGGGCTCGGGGGTCCAGAGGTCGGCGCCCCGGAGTAGAGTGAACAGCGTGCGGTCGCCGTGTCCCGGTTCAGCGGTCACCGATTCTCCCTCCTTCGGGTTGTCGGGTTTGCCCTTAGCGTTGGGAGAGGATGGGAACTTTATGCGCCGGGCGCCAATCGTCCAGTTCCAGTTGGACCGTCCGCCGCCCGTTCCACTCGTTGACCCCCACCCGACCCACCAGGTGCACAAAGCGCACACCTTGAGCCAGGAGCCGGATGTCGTCCCCCCGTCCCCAGCTCAGCGCGGCGACGGGATGTTCCTGGGTGCCGACCGTCAATTTGAGGTGCCCGGCGGAGGCGCCCACGGTGCGGGACTCCAACACCGGTGCGGCCCGGACGAACAGCCGGGGAGCCGGATTGCCCAGGCCGTGGGGTTCTAACGGGGCGAGCGATTCAACCAGGGACAGGTCGATCTGGTCCAGGGCCACCTCGGCGTCGCACAGGATCCGGGGGCGGAGGTCGTCGGGGGTCAATCGCGCGGCGGCCACTTCGGCAAACCGCCGGCGCAGCTCGGCCACCCGTGCCGCCGGAAGGGAGAACCCCGCGGCCATGGGGTGTCCGCCGAATTTGTCGAAAAGGTCCGCGACCTCCTTTAACCCGGCGTACAGGTCGAATTCCGGAATGCTGCGGGCGGATCCCTTTGCGTCGCTTCCTTCCACGGCGATCACCAGGGTGGGCCGGTGGTGTCGTTCCACGATGCGAGACGCCACGATGCCGATCACGCCGGCGTTCCACCCCTCACCGGCCAGAACCAACGATCGGTGCTCCCGCCACTCGGGGTGCCGCTCCACCTGTTCCAACGCGGAGGCCGCGATCTCGTCGCACAATTGCTGGCGCTCCCGGTTGAGGCGGTTCAATCCCTCGGCCCAGTGAGCCGCTTCCCGGGGGTCGTCGGTGGTGAGAAGCCGAAAGGCCGCCTCGGCGGTTTCCAGGCGTCCCGCGGCATTGAGCCGGGGCCCGATTTGGAACGCGAGATGTCCAGCGGTGATCGGGCGTCCGGATAGCCCCGCTGCGTCGATCAGCGCGCGCACGCCGGGACGCCCGGGATTCCGAAGCTGCTTCAACCCGAAATGAACCAGGATCCGATTTTCTCCCAAAAGGGGCACCAAATCGGCCACGGTGGCGATAGCAGCGAGATCAAGGAATTCCTCGGGAACTCGCCCGAGGAGCCCCTGCACCAGCTTGAGGGCGATTCCGGCGCCGCACAGTTGTTTATCCGGGTACGGGCACCCCGGCTGTTTTGGATTGATGACCGCGAGGGCGGCGGGCCGCTCCGTCGGAGGTTGGTGGTGATCGGTGATGATCAGATCCACACCCAGGCTCCGGGCCAGTTGGGCTTGCCGGAGGGCCGTGATGCCCGTGTCCACCGTGACGATGAGATTCACACCCCGGGCGTGCAGTTGCCGGATCGCGTCTTCGTGAAGACCGTAGCCTTCTTGAAACCGGTCGGGGATATACCACTGCACCCGGGCGCCGAGGTCCCGCAGGGCCAGGTAGAGGATCGAAGCCGCGCAAACCCCGTCGCAATCATAGTCCCCGTATACGGCGATGGACTGGCCGGTATCCATTGCTTCGCGAAGGCGGGCCAGGGCGCGATCCATGTCCTTCATCGACAACGGATCTCCCAAATCCTCCAGACGCGGGTGCAAAAAACGCTCCGCTTCGGAAAGGGAACGGATGTTGCGCGCGGCGAGAATTCGGGCCATAAATGAAGAGAAGCCGGCCTTCTCCAGGTCGGCGGCGGCCCCGGGGTCAGCCGGGGACGCAATCCATCGTTTCAAGGTCGCACCCCTCTCTCTGCGGCATGACGAGATTATAAACCTACGGTAAAGGATTTGAGTGCGATATGCAAGGGACGGCCATTGTGTTTCCGCCGCTGGTGTCCGGGATGTTTTTGCGCAGATTGAACCGATTCGAGGGGGAGGTCGAGGTGGCGGGCGAGGTGGTGCGGGTGCATGTGCCCAGCCCCGGACGGTTGACCACGGCGGTGGAACCCGGGGTGTCCTGTTTGCTGGCCCGGACGGCAGGTCCCGGGAACAAACTGCCTTATCGCCTGTATATCACCCGGCCCGGCGGCCACTGGGTGGTGATCGATTCTTTGGCGGCAAACCGGATGATGAAACAGGTGCTGGCTCGAGAGGGATTGCCGGGGCTGCCGGCCGGCCGATTGCGGAAGCTTCGCACCGAACCGCGGTGGGGAAGCGGACGGTTTGATTTTGCGGTGACCGACGATCAGGGAGGGGTTCATTTTGTCGAAGTGAAAGCGGTGAACGACGCCGAGGCCGGTGTGGCGCGATTTCCCGACGCCCCCACCGCCCGGGGGGCCCGCCATGTTCGGGAACTCCAGGCACTTCAAGAATCCGGAAGTGGGCAGGGATGGGTGATGTTCGTGATCCTGCGGGATGATGCGGCGACCTTTGCTCCCCATCGGGGGATTGATCCCGGTTTCGCCTTGGCGCTCGAGAAAGCGGTCGGGGCCGGGGTGCAGGCTTGGGCGGTGTGGAGCGACATTGGAGGGGAAGGCATGCGCTTCAAAAGGTGGACGCCGTGGCGCCCGGTCTAACGGACCGCGCGGCGCCCCGCGAGGCTTTTGGCCGTACCGGCCGCCGCGGCGAGAAGAAAAAGGCTGTACAGGACCATCACCGCAACCAGCCCCAGGTTTTCCGCCAGCGCGGTGGCGGCCGGGGGTCCCACGGCCAATCCCAGGGAATATGCGGTGTTGACGATGCCGAAGGCGACCCCGTACCCGCCGGAGCCGAATTTGCGGTCCGCGGCGGTGGCCATCATGGGCATGCACGGGGTGATCATGACGCCGCCGGCGATGCTGAAAATCGCCAGGGCTCCGACGGCGCTGGTCACCGTCGGAGCCAAAGCCGCCGTGGGCGCCAAGAACGCCGCCAGCAGGGTTCCGGCCAAAATCATGGCACGGTGACTCCGGCGATCGGCCATCCATCCCAGAAGGGGCTGTACCACCGTGTAGACGGCGCTCATGATGCCAAACGCGATGCCCACCCCCGAGACGTCGAGGCCGAACCGGGCATGCAAATCGCCCGGAAACAAGGGTTCCACGATACCGTACCCGAAGGCCGCCGCCGTGACCGTCCCCGCTCCCAGTCGGACCTCGGGGATCTGCAGCACCTGCCGGGTGGGAGGTGCGCCCGACCGTGCGTTGCCCCGGTTCCGGGGGAGTGCGAACACCCCGAGAAAAAGGAGGCCGGAAGCGGCCGCGATCAGCAGGAACGGTGCCTGCCGCCCCAGCCATCCGGCAACGGTTCCGCCGAAGACCGGGCCGATAATCGTCCCCAGGTTCGTCCCTGTCATGGCCAGCGAAAGGTAGCGTCCCCGCCAATCCGGCGGCGCCACGTCGGCGACCAGGGCGGGCCCGGCACTCCAGATGGCGGCGGCCGCCAGTCCTTGAAGGAGGCGGCTGATGGCCAGAAGCCACACAGATCCGCTGCACGCGAAGACCAGGGTGGTGATCACCAGACCGCCGAGTCCGGTCAAAAGGACAGGACGCCGGCCCCAGTGATCGGACAGAATGCCGAAGGGTACACCTCCGGCCAAAAGCCCCGCGGAATACGCGGCGAAGACGGTACCCAGCGCCCAAGCCGGTGCACCGATCTCTTCGAGATAAAGAGGCACAATGGGCACGATCGCTCCGTACACCACGGTGTCGAGGAAAACGCAGGCCGCCACGATCCACAGGGCGGTCCTTTTCATCCTCTCACCTCAATTGGACAGTGAATCATCGATGTCCCGCGGTTCAGGGCGGAAGATCATGGTTTTGCCACGACCATCATATCATAGACCGGCGCAGGGGGAGGATAGACGATCCGGGATCGTCAAGCGGTATGGGGAATCCCGAGGGCGGGTCGCGGCGGGAAGGGGGAATGAACTATCCTGGATATTTGGAGACGGAATATTTCCGGCCTAGTTGAAGTAGAATGCGAAGTCTGGTAATTTAGGAGTATAAGATGTTTTATCACCCGAGACAAAGGGGAGTGGGCTCTTGCGCGTGGAATACCAGTATACATACGCGGCGACGCCGGAGGAGCTGTGGCTGCTCTTGAACGATGAGAACGTATTGCAGCGGCGGTTGCCGGGGTGTAAACGTCTCGTACCTGTCGGAGAAGGAAAATACGCAGCGGAGCTGGGGCTTGATGTCGGTCCCGTCAAGGGCCTGTTCAACGGGGAGGTGGAGTTGGTCGATCCCCGGCCTCCGCAGGAGTACCGGCTGCACGTGAAAGGCAGCGGTAAACCGGGAGAGATCGACGCAGATGCCCATATTCGCCTGGAGAGGAAAGATGGGAAAACCGTCCTGACGTGCACGGCCGATGCCCATGTGACGGGGATCATGGCGTCGGTGGGCCAGCGCATCATGGGCGGCGTTGCGAAACTGCTGATGGGGCAATTTTTCAAAGGTGTCGATCAGGAATTGAAACGGGCACGGTCCTGAATTTCGAGGAGGGATTGGGATGACGACGACGAAGACGGTCGTAACCCTCAAGGTCAACGGCGTGGAGCGGACGGCGGAGGTGGAGCCCAGGCTGCTGTTGGTCCATTTCCTGCGCGATGTATTGGGTCTCACAGGGACCCATGTGGGTTGCGACACAAGCCAGTGCGGAGCCTGCACCGTCCTGCTCGACGGTCGCGGGGTGAAATCCTGCACGGTGTTGGCGGTCCAGGCGGACGGTCACGAGGTCACCACGGTGGAGGGGCTCGCCCGGGACGGTGAGCTTCATCCGATCCAGGAGGGCTTTTGGGAGAAACACGGGCTGCAGTGCGGGTTTTGCACCCCGGGGGCGATGATGACGGCGGTGGAGCTGTTGCGGCAGAATCCCAATCCCACGGATGAGGAGATCCGGGAGGGGCTCGAAGGTGTCATCTGCCGCTGCACCGGGTATGAGAACATCGTTCGCGCTGTAAAATACGCCGCCGAGCGGATGCGCGGCTAAAGGAGGGCGAGATCACCATGGCAAGCGTGTTCGGCACCGCGATCAAACGGCGGGAAGATCCGAGACTCATTACGGGAAACGGCCGGTATACCGACGATGTCCAACTGCCCGGCATGCTGTATGCGGCGATTCTGCGCAGTCCTCACGCCCACGCCCGGATTCGCGGGATCAATGTGGAGAAAGCGAAGCGACATCCGGGGGTGGTGGCGGTTTTCACCGGCCGCGATGTGGCCGGCAAGGTCGCCCCCATTCCCACCGCGTGGCTGCCTCCCGATTCGAATATCAAGACTCCGGCCCATCCGGCTCTGGCGGTGGATAGCGTCAGGTATGTCGGGGACGGCGTGGCCATGGTGGTGGCCGAAAGCCGATATGTGGCCCGGGACGCACTCGAACTCATCGAGGTCGATTATGAAGTGCTGCCGGCGGTGGTGGATCCGGAAAAGGCCATGGAGAAGGGGGCGCCGGCGGTTCACGAGGAGGTACCCGACAATGTGGCGTTCCACTGGCAGGCCGGCAGTGACCCGGCGTCCGCATTCCAGGATGCCGAGGTGGTGGTGCGCCACCGGTTTCGGCAGCAGCGGCTGATTCCGAACGCCATGGAGCCCCGGTCGGCGGTGGCCCAGTACAACGCCGGAAGCGGGGAGATGACGGTGTGGGTGACGTCCCAGAATCCGCACATTCATCGGTTCCTTTTGTCGAACATTCTCGGGATCCCGGAGCACAAACTGCGCATCGTGGCCGTGGACGTGGGCGGCGGGTTCGGAAGCAAGATTCCCTGCTACGCCGATGAGGCCTTGGTGGCGTTGGCCGCCAAGGAGTTGGGGAGGCCGGTCAAATGGACCGAGGATCGCCGGGAGAATTTTCTCGCCACCTCCCATGGTCGGGATGAGGTGATCTACGCCGAATTGGCCGGCAAACGGGACGGTACGATGCTGGGGCTTCGCATCCGAATGGTGGCCAATATGGGGGCCTATCTGTCCACCGCGGCGCCCGGGGTGCCGACGATTCTCTTTGGGTTGATCACGGTGGGTCCTTACCGGATTCCCCGGGCGCACACGGAAGTGTACGGGGTTTTCACCAACACTACGCCCACCGATGCCTACCGAGGCGCCGGGCGTCCCGAGGCCACCTACGTGATTGAGCGGATGACCGATTTGTTCGCCCGGGAGATCGGGATGGACGTTGTGGAGGTGCGCAAGAAAAATCTCATTCCCGCCGAAGAGTTTCCTTACACGACGGCGCTCGGACTTCAGTACGACAGCGGGAATTACCACGGAGCTCTGCAAAAAGCGTTGGAAATGGTCCATTATGAGGAGTTTCGGAAGGAACAGGAGCGCCTCCGGACCCAGGGCCGCTATATTGGGCTGGGCTGGTCGACGTATGTGGAAATCTGCGGACTCGGGCCCTCCCAGATCGCCGGGGCGGTGGGATTCCAGGGCGGCCTGTGGGAAAGTGCCGCGGTGCGGGTTCACCCCGGGGGCAAGGTCACGGTGTTCACCGGCGCCTCCCCTCACGGTCAGGGGGAGGAAACCACCTTCGCCCAGATCGTGGCCGATCGATTCGGCATCCCGGTGGAGGATGTCGAGGTCGTCCACGGGGACACGGACCGCATTCCGATGGGATGGGGAACCTACGGTTCCCGGGCCACTCCGGTGGGGGGCAGCGCCCTGGCGGTCGCCGCGGACCGGATCCTGGAGAAGGCGCGGAAGATTGCGGCTCATATGCTGGAAGTTTCCGAAGAGGACGTGGAGTTTGCCGACGGCAAATTCCAGGTCAAGGGCGTGCCCACTCGACAGGTCACGTTCCAGAATGTCGTGCTGCAGGCGCACCTGGCGTGGAATCTTCCGGCGGGGGTGGAACCCGGCCTTGAGGCTCAGGCGTTCTATGATCCCGTGAACTTCTGTTATCCCTTCGGAGCCCATGCCTGTGTGGTGGAAGTGGATGTCGAAACCGGCCAGATCAAAGTCTTGCGCTATGTTGCGGTGGACGACTGCGGCCCGGTGATCAATCCGATGATCGTGGAAGGACAGGTACATGGCGGAATCGTTCAAGGCATGGGTCAGGCGCTCTGGGAGGGGGCGGTGTACGACGAGCAGGGACAGTTGGTCACCGGGTCGTTCATGGATTATGCCATGCCCAAAGCGCGGTTTTTTCCCAGCTTTGAGACCGCCCACACTGTGACGCCGGCGCCTCACAATCCTCTGGGTGTGAAGGGGATCGGCGAGACGGGAACGATCGCCGCCACGCCCGCGGTGGTCAATGCCGTGGTGGATGCCCTTGCGCCTTTCGGCGTCGCGGACCTCGAGATGCCCCTGACGCCGGAGAAGATTTGGAAGATCACCCATGGGAGGGACGCCTGATGATTCCCGCATCTTTCGCATACGAACGGGCGCAATCGGTCCGTGAAGCGGTCGAGCTTTTGGAATCCCACCAGGGGGAGGCCAAAGTCCTGTCGGGAGGACACAGCCTGATCCCATTGTTAAAGTTGAGGTTGACCTCTCCGACGGTCCTGGTCGATATCGGCGGAATTGCCGAACTGAAGGGGATTTCGGCGGAGGGGGACCGCCTGGTCGTCGGCGCCCTCACAACCCACGCGGAGGTGGCCGCAAGTCCTGAGGTCCGGCGACATCTGCCCCTTTTGGCCGAGGCGGCCCGGCAGGTCGGTGATCTTCAGGTGCGCAACCGCGGCACGGTCGGCGGGAACATTGCCCATGCCGACCCGGCTTCCGACCTGCCCGCGGTGGCCTTGGCGCTGGATGCGGTGATCACCGTTGAGGGGCCGGCGGGACGAAGCGAGGTTCCCGTCGAGGACTTTATCCTCGGTCCGCTGCTCACGGCGCTCGGGGGCAGCGACGTCGTGGTATCGGTCGCCTTTCCGATTCCGAAAGGGAAGTGGAAGGGCGCTTATGAAAAGTATCCCCATCCCGCGTCGGGATACGCGGTGGCGGGGGTGGCCGCGGTGATCGGTGTGGATGACGGAGGCACCATTCGGGATGCCCGGGTGGGCATCACCGGAGTGGGCGATATGCCGTACCGGGCCAGGGACGTGGAGGCGGCCCTGGTGGGAAATCCGGCCACTGAAGAGGTGGTGCGCCGGGCGGCGGAACGGGCCGATGCGGAAGGCAGCTTCAGCGGGGACCTGTTTGCATCGGAGGACTACCGGCGGCACCTGAGCAAAGTGTACACCCGGCGGGCCCTCATGCGGTCCCTGCCTTGAGTCTGTCCCGAGACGCGCCAGTTCCTCCCGCCGGAGGCGCGGGCGGAAATCCGCCTTCGGCGGGCAACCGGGCGGAGGCGGCAAAGGGGACGAGATGGATTTGGACCGGCGAGGAGAGCATGGGGAAGGGAGGGATCCTGGTTACCACGGTTTGTAACCAGGGGATCATCTGCAGAATCCGTTTGCCGATCTGGAGGCTGTTCGTCAGGCCCTTCGAAAGGAAGGGTACATCGCTGATACGTCTCTTGCCACGGCGGTGTATTTGACGCTGGCCTTGGAACGGCCCCTTTTTCTCGAGGGAGAACCGGGGGTGGGCAAGACAGAGGTGGCGAAGGTGATCGCCGCCGCCGTCGGCCGCCCCCTTATCCGCCTTCAGTGCTATGAGGGCATCGACCGGCAGACAGCCTTGTACGAATGGGATTTTCCCCGGCAGATGCTGCACATTCGGTTGGCGGAAGCGGCGAGGTTCCAGGGTGATGAGCGGGGGTCGGCCTCGGGAGAGGCGTGGAAAGCGCAATTGGAACAGGAGTTGTTCTCCCGGCGATTTCTTCTGCGGCGGCCGCTTTTGGCGGCCGTGGACCCCGGGGGCCCAGCCCCGATCCTCCTGATCGACGAGGTCGACCGCAGCGACGAGGAGTTCGAAGCCTTTCTCCTCGAGTTGTTGGGCGAGTTCCAGGTCACCATTCCGGAAATCGGCACCCTGCGGGCGGTGGAAAAGCCGGTGGTGATCCTGACGTCCAATCGCACCCGGGAGGTTCATGACGCCTTGAAACGACGGTGCCTGTATCACTGGATCGACTATCCGGACTTCGCAAAGGAACTGGAAATTCTGCTCCTGAAAGTACCCGAAATCCCCCGGGCTCTCGGGGTTCGGGTGTGCCGGTTCGTGCAGCGTTTGCGTCGGGAACCGCTGTACAAGAAACCCGGGATCGCCGAGACGATTCACTGGGCCCAGGCGTTGCACGCGCTCGGGGCCCGAACGCTGGAACCGTCCGTGGTGGAAGAAACATTGGGCTGCCTGGTGAAATATCGGGACGACCTGGAGATCCTCACGGCGGAGCGGGAAGATCGGCCGTATCTGGCGGATATTCTCCGGGAAGTCGAGGCGATGCCCCGATGAACGGCCGGCCGAGGACCCCGGAACTCCAAGGGGAGGCCGGGGAGAGGATCGTCGCCAACTGCTTGGCGTTTTTTCGCGGTTTGCGGCGTATGGGCGTGCCGGTGGGGACCGATCAGTTGGTTCTTGCCCTCGAAGCGCTGGACATACTTCCGCTTGATGACCCCGCGGCGGTGAGGGATGGCTGGCGGGCGATTCTGGCGCACAACCCCACTGAGCGGGAATGGTTCGATCTGGCCTGGCGCCAGTTCGAGCTCATGCTGGTCGGTGTCAGGGAGCCCCGGGTGGCGAGTCAGACCCTGATGGCCAGCGTGGCCCGGCTGCGGGCCTCCTGGCGGCGGACTCCCCAAGTGGTTTGGCTGGGCGGCGGGGAAGAGGACCGGAACGAATCAAACCCCGTGGGAGTTCCCCTGGTGGTGCGGGGCGGCAGAAGTCCGGAAGAAACGCTTCGTGACCGGGATGCGGCCCGACTCACCGCCGAAGAACTCCGCCAGTTGGAACGGGCGGATCTCCCCCCGATCCGGCGACTCAGCCGCAGGCGACGTACCGGGCGAAAGGGGCGGGAATGGGATCCTTCGGCCACCTTGCGGACGGCGGCCCGGTACGGCGATTGTTGGGAGTTGAAACGGCGGCATCCGGTGATGCGAAAACGACGGACGGTGTGGATTTGCGATGTGAGCGGCTCCATGGATCCGTACAGCCGCATGGTGCTTCGCTTCGTGTATGCGGCGGCGAGGCGGGGAAACCCTGTGGAAATGTTTGTCTGCAGCACCCGTCTCACCCGGGTGACAGCGGCTTTGGCTCTCCGGGATGCCGAACGGGCGTTGGCGGAAATCGTCGGTGCGGCACCGGATTGGTCTGGAGGTACTCGACTGGCGTCAGGATTGCGGCGGTTGCGTCTGGAATGGGGAAGGCGCGTCTTGCCGGGGTCGGATCTCATCCTGGTGACGGACGGCTTGGAGGCCGAGGATCCGGAGGCTCTGGCCGATGAGGTGCGGAAATTGCGGGGTTTGGCCGCACGGACGGTGTGGCTGAATCCCGCGCAATCCGACCCCGATTATCAACCCACGGCCCGGGGCGGCGCCGCGTTGCAACGGGAGGTCGATGAGCATTGGCCGGGTTACAGCTGGGGTTGTCTGGAGACGGCGTGGCGACGCCTTGGAGACATGGAAAACCCAGGTCGGGCGGGAGGACGAAATGATGCGGGAGCTCGAGGATATTTTTGAACGTGGGCTGACCGAAATCCGGGCCGGTCGTCCGGCGGCGGTGGCACTGGTGGCCGGGGTGGAAGGCTCCGCGTACCGTCATGCCGGGGCCCGCATGTTGGTTCGACAGGGCGGGCAGGTCGACGGGGCGGTGAGCGGAGGCTGTCTGGAAAGCGATATCGTTCGTACTGCGGCCGAGGTCGCGGCCACCGGCGAAGCCCGGCTCTTGACGTATGACATGCGAACCGACGACGATGCCTTGTGGGGAACCGGAAGCGGCTGCGCCGGCTTGGTGCGGGTGTTGGTCCACCGGCCGGAAGCGACGGTTTTGGAAGGCGTGCTGAACGCATTGCGGGCGGGCCGCCGGGTGGATTTGGCCACCGTCGTCGATTCCGGGGCGCCCGGCGTACGTGCCGGAGCCCAGGCTTACGTCGTGGAAGGCGGTGAACGGGCGAACGGGGATTCCGCCGTGGCCCCGCTGTGGACCGAACTTCCGAAACCCGTGGCGGATCGCCGCTCAGCCTATCAGCGGGTCAAGACCTCCGGGGGAGAGGTGGCGGTGCTGGTCGAACGGTTGAGTCCTGCGCCGGTCATTCTGATTCTGGGGGCGGGCCACGATGCCCCGGCCATGGTCGACATCGCCCGGTCGGCCGGGTTTCGGGTCGTGGTGGCCGATCACCGTCCCGGCTACGTTGCGGCATCGCGATTCCCCGGGGCGGACCGGGTTATGGCGGCGGCCCCGGAAGCGGCTCCGGAGTCCCTGTTCACCGCCCACACCTACGTGGTGGTGATGACCCACCAATTGGAATGGGATGCCCGGTGGCTGAAACGGTTGTTCGAATCGGAGGTCCCGTATATCGGACTGTTGGGTCCGCGGAATCGGGCAAACCGACTGTTGTCCCAGTTTTCCGACTGGACGGGGTCTGCGTTGCCGCCGGCGGAACGATGGGCTCATCGACTCTATAACCCGGTGGGGTTGGATTTGGGAGGGGAAGGTCCGGGCCCGATCGCCCTTTCCGCCGTGGCCCAGATCCTGGCCGTGGCGCACGGAAACCAGCCCCGACATCTGCACACCGGGTGGGTTGGTGTCCAGGTGGGGACGTCATGACACCGACCTTTGGAGCCGCGATTCTGGCGGCCGGCCTTTCCACGCGGATGGGGCGGCCCAAGCTCTGGCTGCCCCTGGGCGGTCGGCCGCTTTTCTATTCCTGCGTCGAAGCGGCCGTGGCGGCCGGATTGAGTCCGGTGATCCTGGTGGCGGGCGATGACCCGGAACGGTTCCGGCGAGCCCTGGACGGTATGCCCGTGGAGGTGGTGGAAAATCCCGATTACCGGTCAGGCATGTCCTCGTCGCTGAAAGTCGGTCTCTCTCGGTTATCCGGGCGCGTGGATGCCGGG
>JASBVV010000004.1 GCA_029960885.1 Kyrpidia sp.
CGGGCCGCCGAGAGACTGCGGGAGATCGCCCGGGAGCGGGTGGAGTGAGCGCAGCTCCCTGCCGAGAGGTTCGAAAGGTCTTTTCCGTCTACTTATCAATGTGGTAGACTGAACTTGGACAAAACAATCGCATAGGGTGCGGCAAGGTGCGCCGCCTCGGCGGCGCTGAAAAGGGAAGTCCGGTGTGAATCCGGCGCGGTCCCGCCACTGTGATGGGGAGCCGCTTCGCAGAACGTCATTGGGCGTCGGCCTGAGAAGACGTGGAGACGGCGATGATCCTCAGCCAGGAGACCTGCCTTGTCGAGGGGTAAACCGTTCACCTACGCGGATAGGGGAGGTTCACGGAATGATAAGGGCGCGCGTTGCGGCGGATGTCCCCCGAGGGTGGCGGGGGAATCTTTTTTTGTTGCCCGGCCAAGGGTTCCGGACGGGTCGGAGCGGGGTGGGGATCCCGTGACAACGTCGTTCTTCGTCCTTGGCGGGTTGGCACTGGTCTTGGGGTTTCGCCACGGGGTCGATTGGGATCACGTGGCCGCCGTCACGGATCTCATCGCCGGGGAACGGCGTTGGCGCAGCGGGCTGGTTCTCGCCATGCTGTACGCTCTGGGGCATGGAGCCGTGGTCTGTGTCCTGGGTATTCTCATGATTGCCGCGGGGGTTCATGTGCCGGAATGGATGGGTCGGGTAATGGAGCCCATGGTGGGGTTGACGTTGATCGGGTTGGGACTGTGGGTGCTCATCGTGTTGTTCATGGGAAACTATGAACTCGGCACGCGGAGTCGCTGGATGCTGGTGTACCGGGCCCTTCGGCGCGGATGGCGCTGGTTGCGCCGCCGGCCCCGGGAGGCCAATGACGAGGCGGAACTGGGACCGAAAGGCGCCTTTCTCGTCGGAATCATTCACGGTGCAGGGGCCGAGACGCCCACCCAGTTGCTCGTGTTCGCGGCCTCGCTCCAGGCGGGGGGCAGGGTCGGGGCCGCGGGGGTCCTGCTGCTGTTTGTGGGAGGCCTGCTCTTTTCCAACTTGCTGATTTCTGTCTCCGCGCTGGCGGGCTACGCCCTGGCCGCCGACCGGCAGTGGTGGCGGGTGGCCCTGGCCGGGGGCACCTCGGTGTACAGTGTGGCCGTCGGGATCCTGTTTGTGACCGGGCACAGCGGATGGCTTCCGCCCCTGGGCGGCTCATGAAGGGATGAGGGGTCGCCACCTTCCCTTGGAGGACGAACCGGAATTCCTGTATGATAAGGGAGGACGGTGGTCCGCGAAAGTCCGGCTCGTATGGGCCTGGGGTGGTGAAATGGCTGTGCACACCATTGACTGGGATCGGTTTTTGCTGCCGTACGAACAGGCGGTGGAGGAACTGAAAGTCAAGTTCCGCAGCATTCGCAATGAACTGAAGCGAAAAGAGGAGTACTCGCCCATCGAGTTCGTCACCGGGCGTCTCAAAAAAGTGTCCAGTATCCTGGACAAGGCGGCCCGCCTGGGCATCCCCCTGGAACGGGTGGAAGAGGTGCCCGACATTGCGGGGATCCGGATCATGTGTCAGTTTGTGGACGACATCGACCGGGTGGTCCAGCTCATTCGCCAGCGGGACGGACGGGATATGGAAATCGTGGAAGAGCGGGATTACATCCGGAACCAGAAGGACAGCGGATATCGAAGTTACCATATTATTATTCGCTACCCGATTCAAACGGCCGAGGGAGAAAAGAAATTGCTCGCAGAAATCCAGGTGCGCACCCTGGCGATGAATTTCTGGGCCACCATCGAGCACTCGCTGAACTATAAGTACAAAGGCAACCTGCCGCCCCAGGTGCGGGAGCGGCTGCGGGCGGCCGCCGAAGCGGCGTTTCAACTGGACAGAGAGATGTCGGAGATCCGTGAGGAGATTAAACAGGCCCAGCGGCTGTTTGAGATCAAATCGAACCTCGTGTCGTCGATCCTGCGGGATCTGGAACAGCTCGAAGCCTCCGGCCAGGTGGATATGGCCACGGCCTTTCAAGAGCGGCTGCACAGCCTGTCGGGGAATTTCGAGGCGCTGCGCCAACTGGCGGACGAAGTCAAAGAATGGCTGGTGCAGACCGGCACCGGCATCACTCACTAGGAGGGTGCCGGGGTGAAAATCGTTCTCTCGACGCTGAATGCAAAATTTATCCATTCCTCCTTGGCCCTTCGTTATCTTCGGGCGGTGGTGGAGGGAGAGTTTGATGTTTCGCTGAGAGAATTCACGATCAAGGACGACCCTCTGCGGGTTCTGGGGAACCTGGTGGGGGAAAAGCCCGATGTGGTTGGATTTTCTTGTTATATTTGGAACATTTTCGAAACCCTGCGGATCGCACGCCTGATCAAAAAAGTGTCTCCTGCGACTCGCATTGTGCTGGGCGGCCCGGAGGTCTCGTATGATACCGGCGAATGGATGGAACGATGCCCGGAAATCGACGCGGTGGTGATCGGTGAAGGAGAATCCACGTTCCGGGAATTGTTGAGGGCTTGGCGGGATCGAGAAGATCTTCGCCGTGTGGCCGGGCTGGCCTACCGGGAGGGGAATCGGGTCCGCATCACCTCCCGGAGGGAGTGGATCGATCCGCTGGATGCGATTCCGTCCCCGTATCAGGGCCGGCTGGACGATCTGGCGCACCGCATCGTGTATTTTGAAGCGTCCCGGGGTTGTCCGTTTCACTGCCAGTTCTGCCTGTCCTCCATTGAAGACGGGGTCAGGTACTTCTCTCTGGACAGAGTCAAGACGGACCTCGCCCGGCTCATTGATCACGGAGTGGATCAAATCAAGTTCGTCGACCGGACCTTCAATCTGAAGAAAGAGTATGCATTGGAGTTATTTCGCTTTCTGGCCGAATATCCGGGAAAGACGGTGTTTCAGTTTGAGATCACGGCGGACATCTTGAGGCCGGAGATCGTCGATTTTGTCGCCGCTCAGGCTCCGCCGGGGCGGTTTCGCTTTGAGATCGGGGTGCAGTCCACCAACGAAGAGACGAACCGCTTGATCCGCCGGGTCCAGCGGTTCGACCGGCTCGCCCGGACGGTAACCCGGTTGCGGGAATCCGGTCGGGTGGTGCAGCATCTCGATCTGATTGCCGGACTTCCCCGGGAAGACTACGCCTCGTTTCGAAAGACGTTCAACGACGTGTACGCATTGCAACCGGACGAACTGCAACTTGGCTTTCTCAAAATGCTGCGGGGCACCGGCCTGCGCGCCCGGGCGGCCGAGTTTGGCTACGTGTACATGGACGAGCCTCCGTATGAGGTCTTGACCAATGACGTGTTGCCTTATGAGGACGTCCGGCGGTTGAAGCGGGTCGAAGAT
>JASBVV010000039.1 GCA_029960885.1 Kyrpidia sp.
CACCTCGTCGATGATGAGCAGCACCCCGTACCGGTCGCAGATCTCCCGCACCCGGGCCACATACTCCGGCGGCGGCACGATCACCCCGCCCCCGGTGATGGTCGGCTCCATGATCACCGCCGCCACGGTCTGGGGCTCCTCCCAGTTGATCACCTGCTCGATCGCCGACGCGCACTCCAGTCCGCAGGACCCGTGGGTCTGCCCGAAGGGACACCGGTAACAGTACGGCGGGGGAACGTGCACAAACCCCGGCGCCAAAGGCTCATACCGGTATTTGCGCTGGGCCTGGCCCGTCGCAGCCAGGGCCGCCGCCGAGTTCCCGTGGTACGCCCGGTAGCGGGAAATGATTTTCCACCGGGTCGGCTCCCCTCGCTGGGCGTGATACTGCCGGGCGATTTTGAACGCCACCTCATTGGCCTCGGAACCGCTGTTCGAATAGAAAATGCGATATTCCCCGCCCAGCCACTCGTTTAATTTTTCGCTCAACCGAATCGCCGGCAAATGGCTCTGGGTCAGGGGAAAATACGGCATCTCCAGCAATTGCCGGTAAGCCGCCTCGGCCAATTCCCTCTGAGAATACCCGAGGTTCACACACCAAAGCCCCGACATGGCGTCCAGATACCGGCGTCCCTCCACATCCTCCACCCATGCGCCGTCCCCTTTGACCGCCACCACCGGATCTCTGCTGGCCGCATAAGGTTGAATGTGGTGCCAGACATATTTGCGGTCCTTTTCCATCCACTCCCCGGGTTCCCGCCCGCGGGATTCCCGACCCAAAAACACGTCCACTTGTCCGCCGGTCGCATCCGCCGTCCTCTGCTCCAACGCTCCCATCCCCTTTCCCGTTGTCCCGACCATTGGCCGGGGACCCGTCTCGATCGAAGGGTTTTCACACTCACCCGACGGACACGGGGTTCCGTCTCGGATGGGTCGGCACGTATCCGACCGTCCATCTGGACAGGTCCGAGCCGAGCCTTTATGCACAATCCATCCACATATCCACATTCGACTTGTGGAAAACCCCAACTCCCCTGTGGATAACCCCGGCCTTTTTGCACAAACCATCCACAGATCCGGCCCACGTTGCCGCCGTTCCCAAAGCACGATCACCGATCTCCGCCCGACGCTCACCGATCCGGGGCGCCCGTTCCCACCCCGCCCGCCCAAACCAGATCCCGCCCGAGAGGCGGTGGATGGGCCGAGCGGCGCCCGTGCAAAACAGCCGCCCGGATGGCCGGTGATCGCCGCGCCGCCGGCCGAAATCGGGCGCCGGCGCGGGCCGCCGTGTCTGCGAAAGCGTCGCGGCAGCGGCTCCAGGGCGGTGCCGCCCCCTCCCCGGCTTCAGCGACACCCGGGCACGCTCACAGACGGCGCGGGCGCCCGGCCTCGCCCGGGCGGCGCGCCCGTCCCCGCCGCAACCGAGCGGCACGACCGTACCCCCCTCACCCGGCGACGGCCCCCTCCAGAACACGCCGGGGGTCCGCCCAGGGGAGGCCGAACGCCTCGGCCACACCGCGGCACGTCACCCGGCCCTTGGCCACATTCACCCCCCGCAGAAGCGGCCGATCCTCGAGCGCCGCCCGCACGCCGCCCCCGGCCAGCTTCAGCACATAGGGCAAGGTCGCCCCCGTCAGGGCAAAAGTCGACGTCCGGGGCACCGCTCCGGGCATGTTGGCCACCGCATAGTGCACCACCCCGTGCACCAGGTACACCGGATCGTCATGGGTGGTCACCCGGTCCGCCGTCTCCACGCAGCCCCCCTGGTCCACCGCCACATCCACGATTACCGATCCCGGCCGCATCCCGGCGACCATCTCCCGGGTCACCAGCTTCGGCGCCCGCGCCCCGGGAATCAGCACCGCACCGATCACCAAATCCGCGGTGCGTACCGCTTCGGCCAGGGTGTAGGCGCTGGACATCACCGTCTTCACCCGGCCGCCGAACAGATCGTCCAGTACCCGCAGCCGGCCGCCGTCCATGTCGAAAATCGTCACGTCCGCCCCGAGACCCGCTGCCATTTTCGCCGCCTGGGTACCCACCGTACCACCGCCGACCACCATCACCCGGGCCGGCGGCACCCCGGGGACCCCGCCGAGGAGCACCCCGATACCTCCATGGGGCTTCTCCAGAAACCGCGCCCCGACCTGGACGGCCATCCGCCCCGCCACCTCGCTCATCGGCGCCAACAGCGGCAGTCCGCCGGCGTCCAACTGGATCGTCTCGTAGGCCACCGCCGTCATCCCCGCCTCCCGTAGCGCCTCGGTGAGACCCCGATCGGCGGCCAAATGCAGGTACGTGAACAACACCAGATCTTCCCGGAAGTACCGGTACTCCTCAGGCCGGGGCTCTTTGACCTTCACCACCAAGTCCGCCGCCCAGGCCTCCTCGGCCGTTCCGGTCCGCGCACCGGCCCGGGCGTACTCCTCGTCGGCGATCCCGCTGCCGGCACCCGCCCCCGCCTCCACCACGACCTCGTGGCCGGCATCCGTCAGCGCTTTCACACCGGCCGGGGTCAGGCCCACCCGGAACTCCCGCTCTTTGATCTCCCTGGGCACCCCGATGCGCATCAGAAACCGCCTCCGAACCACCGGGACGTGACCATTTTCTTCCTCGTATAAAACTCCACGCCGTCCCGTCCGGTGGCGTGCAGATCCCCGTAAAACGAATCCTTCCAACCGCTGAACGGGAAGAACGCCATGGGCACCGGTACCCCGACGTTGATGCCGAGCATCCCCGCCCGGACCGCTTCCCGGAACGTCCGGGCCGCCGCCCCGCTTTCCGTGTAGATCACCGCCGAGTTGCCGAATCGAGACTTGTTCACCACGCGAACGGCCTCATCCAAGCTCCCGGTGCGAATCACGCTGAGCACCGGGGCGAACAACTCCTCCCGGGCCACGGTCATCTCCGGGGTCACCCGATCGAGAATCGTCGGGCCGAGGAAAAAACCCTGCGGGAAGCGTTCGACGGCGTCCCGCCCGTCCCGGGCCAGCACCGCCCCTTCGGACACCCCTTGGTGGATCCGCTCCATCACCCGGGCCCGGTGTTCCGCCCGGATGAGCGGCCCCAAATCCGTCCCTTCCTCCAGCCCGTTTCCAAGCCGCATCCGGTCGCCGGCCTCCACCAAGGCGTCCACCAGGCGGTCCGCCACCGACCCCACGGCAACCACCACGCTGCAGGCCATGCACCGCTGGCCCGCCGACCCGAAGCCGGAGTTGCGGATGGCGCGCACCGCCCCTTCCAGATCGGCGTCGGGCATCACGAGATGGTGATTCTTCGCCCCGGCGAGCGCCTGCACCCGCTTTCCCGCGGCCGCCGCCGTCCGGTAGACGTGCTCGGCCACCGGCTGAGAGCCGACAAAGGAGACGGCGTTCACCCCGGGGTGGGTGAGCAGGGCGTCCACCACCTCTTTGCCCCCGTGCACCAGGTTCAGAACCCCTTCGGGTACGCCGGCTTCCGCGGCCAGCTCAACCAGCCGCACGGCGGAGAGCGGCGTGCGCTCGGACGGCTTGAGCACAAAGGCGTTGCCCGCCGCCAGGGCGATGGGCATCATCCACATCGGGACCATCATGGGAAAATTAAACGGCGCGATCCCCGCCACCACGCCCACCGGGTAGCGGACCATCTCCATGTCGATCCCCCGGGAGACCTGGGGGCTGACGAACCCCTGCATGAGGGTGGGCATCCCCGCCGCGAACTCCACCACTTCGATGCCCCGCCACACTTCACCCCGGGCGTCGTCCAGGGTCTTGCCGTTTTCCGTCGTAATCAGCCGGGCCAACTCGTCCTCCCGGGCCACCAGGAGCTCCCGCCAGCGGAACATCACCCGGGCCCGCTCGACCACCGGCACCTCCCGCCAGGTCTCGAACGCCTCCCGGGCCGCCCGAACCGCCGCATCCACATCCTGCTCCGTCGACAGCGGCACTTCCGCCAACAGTTCCCCGGTCGCCGGGTTGGGCACCGGCAGCACCCGCTCACTTTGGGACATGTGCCACATACCGCCGATGAAATTTTTCAGCCGCATCTCCCGCACCGCCGTTCCCACGTCCCTCACCTCTTGGCTCGTCGTCTGCAATCAGAGTATCAGAATGAACAGACCATTTCGTCTTACAAAGTGTAAGAGAATGGGGCCGGTTGATTGGACATTGTGGCACGGATCCTCGACGCGGCCTTCGGCCGGGGCAGGAACTCACAACGAAATCGACGAAAAATGATTCATGACCCTCGCCGAGGTGAAAAAGAAACTCAACGACATTACGGGAGCGGTCCAAACCCTCGAACAGGCGCTGAAGCGCAATCCGGCCGACAACACCGTTTTGCCGCAACTTCGAGAGATGTATGAAGTCCCTCCCAAGGTCCGGGACGGTCGCACCCTTGTGCCGCCAGATCTCTCCACCGGTCGCGCAGAACGGGTGGTCAGGCTGTTACAGGCATTGACACGGGGACACCGCAGCGCTTTTCTTTTTTATAGTGGAAGGGGGAAGCGGGCGGTGGAACCGGAAGAACCCGTCAGTCTGCAGCGCATCGCCAATCTGTTATGGGAACTGGGGAGGACCGTGCAAGATGTGAAACGAGATGTGAATCGCCGGTTCGACCGTCTTGAGGAACGGCTGAACGCCGCGGATTCGCAGTTGCGGATCTTGGGACAAGAGCAAGAGCGGTTGAGCCGCCGGATTCGCGCCACAGAACAAGCGGTGGAGGCGAACCGCCTCGCGGCCGAAAACGGGCTGGATGCCTTTGGTGCCCTGGAGCACAACCTGGAAAGGGCGATCGACCGGGCGGCCGCGGCTGCCGACTGCCGGCTGGATCGCCTGGAAACAACCCTTCGTGATATCGGGCGCGAACTGGAAAAGATGGCCGCCGACCTGCGCGCCCTGGGTCGGGAGTGGCGGATCGACACCCGACGCGACCGGCCGGCCGGCGCGACCGATCGCGCCGGCCGGGCCGCCGATGACCCGGGCCCGACCCGGCCTTCCTCGCCCTCCCGGACAATGCGTCAGGAATAAGCGCGGGCGGGTTGAAGCAGGGCGGGCTTTCCCGCGCGGGATTTGTAAGCCCGGCGCCCGATCCGGCCGGCCTCCGGATATCCGTACGGTTCGGGCGGCCTTGGCCCCGGCCCGGTGCGGCGGCGATATCGGGGCCGGCGGCTCAGCGGGGGGCCATGCGCAAGGCGCCGTCCAACCGAATGGTCGTGCCGTTGATCATGGGATTGGCCACGATCGACGCCACCAAAGCCGCATACTCCTCGGGCCGTCCCAAACGGCTCGGGAAGGGCACCTGCTGCCCGAGCGACCGGCGGGCCGGTTCAGGAAGTCCCGCCAGCATTCGGGTGTCAAAAATCCCCGGCGCGATGCTCACCACGCGAATGCCGTACCGGGCCAGATCCCGGGCGGCCGGGAGCGTCAGGCCCACCACCCCGCCCTTCGACGCGCTGTAGGCCACTTGGCCGATTTGCCCCTCAAACGCGGCCACCGAGGCGGTGTTGACGATCACGCCCCGCTCGCCGTCCTCGTTGGGCTCGCCTTCGGACATGGCCTCCGCGGCCAGCCGCAGCACGTTGAACGTGCCGATCAGGTTCACCTGGATCACCCGGGTGAAGGCGTCCAAATCATGGGGGCCCTCTTTCCCCAACACTTTCTCTGCAATGGCGATCCCCGCGCAATTCACCGCAGCCCCGAGAGGCGCCATTTCCCGGGCCGCCTCCACGGCCGCCCGGACAGAGGCCGGATCCGTTACATCGGTGACCGCGTAGACAGCCCCTTCTCCCAGGGATTCGGCCACCTCCCGTCCGCGCTCACTCACATCGGCAATCACCACCCTGGCGCCGAGCTCCCGCAATCTTCGCGCCGTGGCCTCGCCGAGCCCGGACGCCCCACCGGTGACAATGGCACTGTATCCGCTGATGTTCATCGCGCAACATCCCCCTCGGTGTTAATTGGTTCGACTTTTCAATCCGCCGGACATGTCCACCGGCAATCCACCGGCGCGGTGATGATCCGCCGTCGAGAACGGGAGACCGCTCACGCACGATGTTCGCCGTCGGCGAACCAATCGCGAAACTGTTCCCTGAGTTTGGCCTTTAAAAATTTCCCCGCCGACGTCCGGGGAATCTCATCGACGAACACGATCGCGTCCGGCAGCCACCATTTGGCGAACCTCGGCTCCAAAAACGCCCGGAGCTCCCCGACCGTCACCTGGGCGCCGGCCTTGAGCACCACCACCGCCAACGGCCTCTCCTGCCATTTGGGATGGGGCACCGCGAACACCGCCGCCTCGGCCACCGCCGGGTGGCCCATGAGCGCATTCTCCAAATCCACCGAACTGATCCACTCCCCGCCCGATTTGATGAGATCCTTCGTGCGGTCGGTGATTTTCATGTACCCCTCAGGGTCAATGGTGGCCACGTCGCCTGTCCGGAACCAACCGTCTTCGGTGAAACTGTCCCGGCTCTCGGGCAGGTTGTAGTATCCGCCGGCAACCCAGGGACCGCGCACCTGAAGTTCCCCCATCGTTTTCCCGTCCCAGGGCACCTCGCCCTGATCGCCGACGATCCGGGCTTCGATGAGGGGCACCGGCAAGCCCTGCTTGGCCCGGATGGCGTATTGCTCGTCCCCGGAGAGATGCGCCAGGGTGGACTTGATGCGGCTCACCGTGGCGATCGGCGTGGTCTCCGTCATCCCCCACGCATGCACGATCCGCAGGCCGAACCGGTCAAACGCCCGGATCAGCCCTTCCGGGGCCGCCGATCCGCCCACCGCCATCCGCATCGGCTGGAGCTTCCAACGGTCAGGATCCTTCTCCAACGCTTGGATCATCCCCAACCAAATGGTCGGTACTCCAGCGGCGAAAGTCACTTTTTCCTCTTCAAACAGGTCCAACAGGCTCGGCGGGTCCAGATGCGGGCCGGGAAATGCCAATTTGGCTCCCACCATCACCGCGGTAAAGGGGACACCCCAAGCGTTGGCGTGAAACATGGGCACCACCGGCGTGACCGAATCCTGTTGGGAAATCGCCAGAGTGTCGGCCAGCGCGCTCGCCAGGGAGTGCAGCACCAGGGATCGATGGGAATAGAGCACGCCCTTCGGCTTGCCCGTGGTCCCGGAGGTATAACACATCCCCGCCGCTTCATTTTCTTCCAGCTCGGGATACCGAAAATCTCCGGCGGCCGCAGCCAGGAAGTCTTCATACTTCTCATAGCCCGCCGGGACCTCGCCACTTGTGAGAGAAACCACAAACACCCGCTCGACCCCCACCCGGTCCTTCACCTGTTCGTACAGCGGCAGCAGCACGTCGTCCACGATGAGAAACCGGTCTTCGGCATGGTTCATGATATACGCGATGTCGTCGGGGTGAAGCCGCAGATTCACCGTGTGCAGCACGCCTCCCGCCGATGGAATCCCAAAATACGCTTCCAGGTGGGCATAATGGTTCCACATCAGGGTGGCCACCCGATCTCCCCGTTGTAAACCCGCTTTCTGCAAAGCCTCGGCCAACTGCCTGGCCCGGCGGTAAAAATCGGCGTACCGGTAGCGATGGAACGATCTGTCCGGCAGCCGGGAGACGATCTCCACGCCGCCGTACAGGGTTCCGGCCCGCTCCAGCAGGGAAGACAGCACCAGCGGGCTGTTCATCATGGTTCCGTTCATCGGCCCCATCCTCCGTTTCCTGAGGTTTGCCCCTCCCCGGCGCCTGCCCCGCAAAACCGACCGATGTATCGATGCGGCAGACCTCTCGGGGACCTTGCGATCTTGTCTTCATTATACTTGCGGATCGCATGATTCGGAAGGGTGGAATGAAGATCAACTTTCCGGAAAATGAATAGACAGACCGGTTGTTGGAACAATACCCCTGTGGTGAGTTTTTTACTCAAATGGGGTCGGTTTCGATGGTGCGACGGGGCGGAAGAGAACACCGGGGAAAAAACCGCAAAGAGAAACAAATTTCCTGGTCGGATCCCAAAGGAAGCGGTGAAGCGGCGGCGGGGCTGTCGCCCGACATCGACGGTCTCTATCAACAGGTCAAACGAATGTGGGAACACTGCGACGACGTGCAGTTCCGCTGGGTTCAGTCGGGCGGCCGGCGGGGATTCATCGTTTGGATTTATACGCTGATCGGCAAGGAATTGGCCCAGGAAGGACTTCTGGAGCCGCTGACCACCTGGGACAGAACCGAAGGCTCCCTGGAGGAATTGAAACAGGCGCTGCGCACCCCGTCCCTGCGGGCGGCGGGCACCCTGGAAGAGATCAACATCGCCATCGGCGAGGGCACGGCAGTGCTGTGCCTCGACGGGTTCGATGAAGCGCTGGTCTTGGACGTGATGCAGTTTCAGGGGCGATCGGTGGAGCGATCGTCCTTGGAGGCGGTGGTCCGCGGGCCCCAGGAAGCATTCACCGAGAGTCTGGACACCAACCTCGGGCTGGTTCGCCGTCGCCTCAAAAGCCCCCGGGCAAAAGCGGAGTATCTCACCATCGGCCGGGTGTCCCAGACCCGCATCGCTCTGGTGTACATCCAGGGAATCGTCAAACCGGGATTCGTGACCGAGTGCCGGGAACGCCTGAACCGGCTCGACGTGGATTCGATCATGGACTCCGGCTATATTGAAGAACTGATTGACGACGCCCCTCTCTCCCCTTTTCCGACCATCGAATACACCGAGCGGCCCGACCGATTGGCCGCCGAGACCCTGCAGGGGCGGGTGGGGATCCTCGTCGACGGCAGCCCCAATGCCCTATTGGTGCCGGCGATCTTCGTCAATTTCCTGCAGTCGCCGGAAGACTATTTTGAACGGTACACCATGGCCATGTCGGTGCGTATCCTGCGGCATTTTTATTTCTGGTTGGCCCTTTTGCTGCCGGCCACCTATGTGGCGCTGCTGTCGTACCACCAGGAAATGATCCCCACGACCCTGTTGATCACCCTGACGGCTTCCCATGAAGGCGTCCCCTTTCCGGCGGTCGTCGAGGCCCTGATCATGGAAATCACCTTCGAGGCCCTGCGGGAAGCCGGCATCCGTTTGCCCAAGGCGGTGGGTCAATCGGTGAGCATCGTCGGCGCCCTGGTGATCGGAGAAGCGGCGGTCAAAGCCGGGATCGTCTCCCCGGCCATGGTGATCATCGTGGCCCTGACCGGGATCGCTTCGTTCACCATTCCCAGCTACAACATCGCCATCACCTTTCGGCTGCTGCGCTTTCCGGTGATGATCATGGCCGGGATATTCGGACTGTACGGGATCATTGTCTTTCTGCTGATTCTGTGGATCCACTTGGTCTCCCTGCGTTCGTTCGGGGTGCCGTACATGTCCCCCATGGCGCCGCTGGTCTGGTCGGATATCAAAGACGCTTTTCAGCGACCTCCCTGGTGGACCATGCGGAAACGGCCCCAAACCATGGAAACGGTGGATCCCGCCCGCAGCGCGAATATCCCGAGGCCCTTGCCCGGCCAATCGGAGGGGGAGCCCCTGTGAGCATGCGGTGCAGCTTCGGATGGTGCACGCGGGCGCGGCGGACCGTCCGCCGGCTCCAAGCGGGATGGCTGTGTGCTCTCGCCTGCGCGTTCTTCCTGACCGGGTGCTGGGACCGGGTGGAGGTCACCGATCTGGCTCTGGTCATCGGCATGGGCATCGACGATGCACCGGACGACGGGGTGGAACTCACCGTCCAACTGCTCTCCCCGATATCCCAACCGTCCGGAGAAGGGGGAACGGGCATGCAAAGCGGCGGCCAGAGCAGCCAGAGGGCTTTTATCAATTATCGCGAGCGGGGAAAAACGCTCCAGGAGGCCCTGGACCGCCTCTACCGCACGATTCCGCGCCGGGTGTTCGTCGCCCACAACACCGTGGTGGTCTTCGGCCGGCGATACGCGGAAAAAGGGTTTGACCGGGCCCTGGACTACATCGAGCGGGAACGGAATTTTCGCCGGTCCCAGATCTTCGTGGTGACCGGCGGATCCGCCCGGGACCTTCTCAACGTGTCGACGGGACTTGAACGGGTGAATTCCAGGGGCCTTCGGAAACTGGTGGATGAACAAACGCGCACCTCCATCACGGAACCCAGCGTGGAACTGCGGGTGGTCAATGATCTGTTGAGCCCCTCCCAAGCCCCGGTCATGGTCTGGGTGGACCCGGTGGGGAATGAACCGAGGATCAAGGGCCTGGGACTGTTTCGAGGGGGCAAACTGGTGGATCTGCTGGCCACCCGGGACAGCCGGGGGCTGGTGTGGCTGCTGGACCGGGCGGAGCAGACATTCATCCACATTCCTTGTTCGGGCGGAAAGAAACAGACCCCGGGGCAAAGCCTCTCGGTGCGCCTGTTCTCGGTCCATGTCGGCCTTGAACCGGTCTCCACGCCCACCGGGCTGATGTTTCGGGTCCACGCCCATGGCCAGGCCGAAGTGGACACGGTGTGCGAGGGAGAAACACCCACCCCCGACCGCATGCGCCAGTGGGGGGATCGGGTCGCCCAGTACATGCAAGCGGAGATGGAACGCACACTGGAGCGCCTCAAAGCCAAACAGGTGGACGCCGCCCAATTCGGCACCAAGCTTTTCCGGGAAAATCCCCGGCTATGGCGCCATGTCGCCCGGCGATGGCCCGAGATGTTTCAGACATGCCGCGTGGAATACGATATCCATATCAATCTCCAGCGATCCGGCATGATCTCCCAGTCGCCGCTGGAAGACCAGACGCCGGAACATCTCCCGTCCCGGCCTTGGTAAGGACGGGGTGACCGGCCCTCGGATCGAGCGCGTGGCGGGCGCCGGGCGGAAGGCGGGGCCCCGCCCGATCATTCGGTAGCCCAATTCTCCACGGATAAATGGGGCACTCTTTGAAATTCTTTTAGATTATCTGTGACCAAGGTGGCGTTCAAGGCCAGGGCATGTGCGGCAATCAATGTGTCCAAGGGGCCGATGGGCTGTCCACCAGATTCCAGATACGCCCGCACTCGCCCATAAGCGACCGCAGCTTCCATACCAAACGGAGCGATCTCCAACGGCAGCAAGAACGCTTCCAACGCCTCCATATTCTGATGAGGCCGCAGGCTCTTGCAGGCGCCATATTGCATTTCAGCCACCGTAATCACCGAGACTCCGACCTCTCCCAGTCTACACTGTCGAAGGCGCTCCAAGAGTGTCACGGGTCGGCCTTTGATGAGATAAATACAGATGTTTGTATCCAACATGTATTTCATTCAAAAGCCATCTCGCGCGCCTGATCCTCACCTTGATTTCGAGTTTCCATAAAATCTTCCGAAAAAGAAATCAACGATTGAGCAAGGACATCCCACGCCCCGTCTTCAGGCAGCAGTACGACCGCATTGCCCACTTTTTTGATGAACACCTCAGACCCACTGAACCTGTATTTCTTTGGGAGCCGCACCGCCTGACTCCGGCCTGATTGAAACAGTTTTGCCCGATCCACCCGTCCGTCACCTCCTGAGATATATATCAAGCATATCCTTTAAGGGCGCCGAAATCAATCTGTCCCCGGATCCCGGGATCTCCGTGCCACCCGGCGCGCCGCCAAAACACCGGGCGGAAGGCGGGCCCCCTCCCCCGGGCTCACGGCCGTCCGCCGTCCGGAACCGTTTCCCTGTCCCGCCGGCGCCGGTCCCGGCGGACATCCCGGAGAAACAGGCTGAACACCAGTCCGGCCACGGTAAACCCGGTGGCCCACCAGAAGGCGTCGTCAATCCCCTGCACCGCAGCCTGCCGGGCAAGCTCGCCGTACAGCCCGTCCGCCACCAGGTCCCGGCTCTGGACCGGAGGCAGCCCCGTGGTCGCCGATACCATGCCCGCCGCCCGTTGGAGGGACTGCTGGACCGCCGGATCGAAACGATTGATGGGATCGGCGTACATCCGCAGATGAAAATCGGTCCTCGTAGTGAACATGGTGGTCAAAAACGCGGTGCCGATGGCTCCGGCCACCTGGCGAACGGTGTTGGACAGCGCCGTTCCGTGACTGTTTTTCTCCACCGGCAATTGGTTCAACCCCGCGGTCATGATCGGCATCATCAACAGCGACATCCCGAAGGAACGGATCACATACAAAGCGAGGATGTGATCGTAACCGGTTTCCACAGTCAACTTCGTGAACTCGTATGTCGTCACCGCCGTGACGGCCAGCCCCGCCACCGCCAGAGGCCGCGGTCCGATGCGATCGAACAGCGCTCCGGACACCGGGGACATCACCCCCATCACCAGGGCGCCGGGCAAGAGGAGCAACCCGGCCTGCAGCGGCGTGAACGAACGGAGATTTTGCAGATAGATCGGCAGCAGAAACATGCCGGCGAACATGGCCATGGTGATGATCGCATTGATGAGATTGCTCAGCGCGAACATGTCGTACCGGAGGATCCGAAAGTCGAGCATCGGCTCGGACACGGCCAGCTCCCGCAGGAGAAACAGCATCACCCCCACCGTGCCGACCACCAGGCTTACGATCACCCGGGTCTGGCCCCAGCCGCCGGAACCGGCTTCACTGAACCCGTACAGCAGCGCCCCGAACCCGATGATCGAGACGGCCGTGCCGTACAGGTCGAGCGGCAAGTGCCGGCGGCGCGTCACATCCCGGAGATACACCAGGGCCATGGCGATCACCAGGACTCCCAGCGGCACCATCCCATAAAACAAGAGACGCCAGGTGTAATTCTCCACCATCCACCCGGACAGCGTGGGGCCGACGGCCGGGGCGAATACCATCCCCAATCCCAGGAATCCCATCGAACGACCCCGCACTTCGGGGGGGAACAGGGCGAGAAACATGTTCATCACCAAGGGCATGAGAATGCCTCCGCCCACGGCCTGAACGATGCGGCCGACCAACATCACGGGAAAATTCCCGGCCAGCCCGCAGACCAGTGATCCCCCGGTGAAAAAGGCCATGGCCGCCACGAACAACGTTTTGCTCCCGAAGGTTTCCATGAAATAGGCGGAGATCGGGATGAGGACGCCATTGACCAACATATAAGCGGTCATGAGCCACTGGACCGTATCCGCCGAGACATTGAATTCGTTCATCATATGGGGAATCGCCACATTGAGCAGCGTCTGATTGAGAATGGCGAGAAAAATCCCCAGCATGAGAACGGTCATCAACGGCCCGAACCTTATTCCGTCGGCGGTCCGGGCCCCGAGCGCCGCGCCGCCCGGGCCGGCCGCCTCCGCCCGATGGTCTCCGGATCCTGTCCCGCCCTTCTCCAATCTCCGACCGTGATCGTCCCCCGACCGGCCCGCCATGGATCTGGCCTCCTTTCAACTCTTGTGGATCCGCACGGCGGCATTCATTCCGGGCACGATGTCCTGATCGTAGGCGGTCATCGAGATGCGCACCGGGATGCGCTGCACCACCCGGGTGTAGTTGCCCGTGGTGTTTTGCTGGGGAAACAACGAGAACACGGAATTGGCGGCGAGACCCACCTGATCCACCCGGCCCTTGATGGTGGTGCCCGGGTCCGCGTCCACGGTGATGTCCACGTCCGCGCCGACATTGACGTCTTGGATGCGGGTTTCCTCGATGTTCGCCACGACGTACAATTTTTTCATGTCCGCCATGGTCGCCAAAGGCTGCCCCGGAGCGGCCATTTGGCCGTCCACCGCGTTACTCTGGATGATCGATCCGCTGATCGGCGCCGTAATCCGGCCCGCATCCCCGGTGCCGTCGATTTGTCCGATCAGGTCACCTTGAGCAAACGTCTGTCCGGGAATGCCTTTCCATCCGGTCAACCGCCCGGGCACCGTGGCGCTCACCGGCACCAGATCCGCCCACACCCGGGCGTCGTCGGTGGAGACGTAATTCCACCTCTGATACAGATAGTAATACCCGCCCAGAACCAGAGCGGCGAGGATCACCAGGGCCAGCAGATTCAACAGGATGATCCGGGACACTTTCACGGGCGCGACTCCCCCTTCTCGTCACTTGTGAATCCGAACCGTCGCGTTCATGCCGGGCACCACGTATTTTCCAATGAAATTGTCCACGGCGATCCGCACCGGCACCCGCTCCACCGGCCGGGTTTCTTGGGGCCCGGCCGCCGACGGGACATCCGGGGCGAAAAAGGTCCCCGCCGCATCCGCGATGCCCGCCACTTTCCCGCTGAACGCGGTGCCGGGATAGGCGTCGAGATAGACGTCCACGGCCTTCCCGACGGCCACATTCCGCACCAACCGTTCATCCACGTAGGCGGTGACAAAGGGTTTCGACACGTCGGCCAGGACGGCGAGAGGACGCCCCTCGGCCCACACCGTCCCCGGGAAAGCCGCGCTGTACAGCACAACCCCGTCAATGGGGCTGATGAGGGAGATGGGAGGCGGGGCGGCCGGAGCCGAGGAAGGGGAGCGGTTCGGCGCCGGGGCGGCCTGCGGAACGCCCCGGGCGGGCCGGGACTGGACCCGGGCGCGAACGGCGGCGCGGGGCCGGACCGTCCGGGAGGTCGCGACCACCGGCAAGGCATCCCCGCCCTCCGGGGCGGCCGGTCCGATTCGCCGGGCGGTTCCGGGAGCGGCGGCCGGTCCGGCGGCCAGGGTCTCCTCGGTGCCGAGCACCGCCCCGGCCGAGACCCGGTCCCCGGTTTTCGCCGTCCACTGGGTCAGTCTTCCCGCCGCCGGAGACGTGACGACCACCAAATCGACCCCGACCCGGGCGTTGGGGGTGCGCACATATAGGGCCCTGTCCCATAAAAAGAAGCCGGCTGTCCCCGCCCCCGCGGCCACAGCCAGCCAAAGAATGAGGTTGAGCAGCAGCAGACGTCTCACCGGCGTCGGCCTCCTCGCGGCGTCTGAATCTCCGCCGTTAGTGTGCCCAACCCCGGATTTTCCATTGCACCCATGCCGGTTCCGGCACGGTTCGATCAGTTCCGCTTTGCATCCTCGAGGATAATCCCAAGCAGGGTCCGCAGATGGCGGATCAGCCCCTGCGCCTCATCCTCGGGCATTTTTTCCAACAACGTGCGAAAATAATCGAAGTGCAAGGCGGGCACTTTTTGCACCAACGCCCGCCCTTTCTCGCTGAGCCGCACCCAGACCACCCGGCGGTCCGCCTCGTCGCGTTCCCGATCCACCAGGCCCATCCGGACCAGCCGGTCCACAATGCCGCTGGCGGTGCTGGTGGACATTCCCACTCTCCGGCTCAGTTCCGCCAGGGAATGGGTCCCGTCAAAATGAAGGGTGCGCAGCACCCACATCTGCGGGACGGTGAGGTCGTACTCCTTCAACTCCTGGTGCACCCGCTGCTTGAATTCCCGCATCGTCCGGCGCATGAGGTCGATGAGCTCAGTGATTTGATCGTCTCGCATAGCCCGGTCCTCCCCTGCGAGCGCTATCGTTCGCACACGAATCATTTATCATACAACCATGTTGGCCCCGATCTGTCAAGAAGAGCAAGGCCTCGGCCACAAAGGGCTGCGCCCCGGCCAGAACGATCCCGGACCGACCCCTGGGCGAATGACCCCCGCACTCCGTCTCCGCAAGCCAAGACGAGGCCCGTTGCCACGCCTCCTTCAGGTCCGCCGCCGTTTCCACCCGCCGATACCACCGCCTGGCCAGGGCGGGGCCGTCTTCGGGGTAGGCAAAATACCCGTTCCCGGCCCGGGTCAGGATGAGGGTGTCGCCGACCGGCGCCAGTTCCCGGTACACGCCGGGATAATCTTTGTCCGACGGCACGGCGGCGATCACCGCCACCCTGCCGCCCCACAGCTCGACCAACCGTCGAATCTCCGCGGCGCTCCCGGCGGTCACCGCCCCGTCAACCAAGACCAGAGGGTCCCGGGAGAGGATGTCACACCGCCCCGGATGGGCGACCCCGGCAAGCCCCCGCGCCGCCAAAGAATCGGTCCATTCCCGGATTCCGCAGGACCCCGGAAGGATTTCTCCGAGAATCGCCTCGGCCGCCGCCGCGGCCAGGGCCGCATTGTCCGCCTGGAATCGGCCGGCGGCCGGGAGGGTCGCTTCCACCCGACGCCCGCCCGGCGTGACAAAAACGGTGGACAATCCGGCGGGCACCTCCCTCGCCTCGGCGACAAAAAAGTCCCGACCCAGGATGGCCAGCGGGACTCCGGCCGCCTTTGCCTCCCCCCGGAGCGCCGCCGTCGCCTCGGGACCCTGGCGGCCGGCAAACGCCGCCGCCATGCCCGGCCGGATCGCCCCCGCCTTGTGCCAAGCCACGTCGGAGAGCGTCGGGCCGAGTTCCTTGAGGTGTTCCCCCATCACCGGGGTCACCGCCGCCCACCGGGCCTGCACCTGCGCCACATCGTCATACCGGGCGCCGCGACCGCATTCCAACACATGGACGTCCATCCCGGCTTCCCGAAAGGCACACAGGGCCACGGCCAGATACACCCCCACCGGCGCCATGTATTCCTCGGGCCGCAGCCCTCCGGTCACCCGCTGAACCACCGGGTACACCTCGTTCATCCAACGCACGAAATCCCTTTCCGCCAATGATTGCCCATCCACGGTGATCCGTTCCATGGGATGAAGGAGATGGGGGCCGGTGAACAGCCCTGCGCGAAGGCCGTGCGCCCGCAGAATCCCGGCGATCATCCGGGCCGTGGACCCTTTTCCCTTGCTGCCGGCCACAATCACCGCCGGTGCCGCCCGATCGGGCTTGTCCAACCCGTCGAGGACCCGCCGGGTCAAGTCGGGACGGCGCCACAGGGCATCCGGCCCGGTCCGGCGCCCGGGTGCCGGCACTCGATCATCCGTCTCCCGGAGCCCCGCCCGGACCCAAGAGGCCCGGTTATACGACGCGTAAACCGCGTTTACCGCATCCCAAAAATCGCGAAACACATCCCACGCCGCCTTTCTGATCACTGTGCCCTTTCGCTCCCTATCATACCGCAACCCGCCGGCGGGAAACGGCCGAACTGCGGCGGCCACCCGCGCTCTCCGGCCGGCCGGAGGCCATCCCCGGGATCTCGTGGCCGACTCTCAGCCGTCCCGGAACCGGCGGAGGCCGGCGCTCCCCGGACCTTCAGCGGCCCCGCGCGGCCTGCGGCGAACCGTTGGCCCGCCCCGCTATGGAAGCGGGGGCAAAGAATCGATATGATGAAGGAAGGACTGGGAAAGCGAGGCGATACTGTGCGAGTGGCCCTGTGCCAAATGGAAGTGGTCCAAGGGGACCGCGCCGGAAACCGGGCCCGGGCGGAGGCCCTGATCCGGGAAGCGGCGGCGGGCCGCGCCCGGGCGGCCGTCCTTCCGGAGATGTGGACGTGCGGCTATGATTGGGGCCGCCTGCCTGAACATACCGAGGAAATCGACGGCGAGACCGCCAGGCTCCTGCAGGAGTGGGCCGAGCGCCACCGGATCTGGCTGGTGGGCGGGTCCTTTCCCATAAGGTTTGCCGAGGGCGTGTCGAATACGGCCCTGACGTTTTCCCCGGACGGGACGCTCGTGAATCTGTACCGAAAAATCCATCTCATCGGGCTGATGGACGAGGATCGGTATTTGGCCCCGGGAAGCGCTTGTTCCACGTTCGCGTTGGGTCCGGAACACGCCGGGATCCCTGCGCGAGCCGGGGTGATGATCTGTTACGATCTGCGGTTTCCGGAACTGGCGCGCACTCACGTGTTGGAAGGGGCGGCGGTTCTCTTCATCCCCGCCGAGTGGCCGGTTCAGCGGGCCGATCATTGGCGCGCCCTGCTCATCGCCCGGGCGGTGGAAAACCAGGCGTATGTGATCGGGGTCAACATGGTCGGGCACAACGACCGGGACCGGTTTTCCGGAGGCAGTCTGGCGGTGGATCCCTGGGGCCGGGTGGCGGCCGAGGCGGGGAACGCTCCCGGAGTTGTCTATGCGGACCTGGACTTCGATCTCGTGGCGGACGTGCGCCGGCGGATGCCGGTGCTGAAAGACCGTCGGCCGGGGGCCTACCGTGTCTAACCTTTGCACAGGTACCCATTGCTGGTATACTTGTCCTTGTTTATTGGAGAATTCGAAGGAAGGGTCATGATTGTGGCGACCATTTTGATTGCCGGGTATTACGGGTTCCATAATGCCGGTGACGACGCCGTCCTTCACGGCATCCTCACATCCCTGCGCCGCTATGACCCGACGGTGCACTGCCGGGTGCTATCCAATCAGCCCCGCCAGACCCGGGCATTGTTTCAGATTCCGGCATACGATCGGTGGAACCCGTGGACGATTTTCCGGCAACTCAAAAAGGCCGACCTGTTGGTGATGGGCGGCGGGGGGCTTCTTCAGGATGTGACCAGCCCCCGGAGCATCCTCTACTACCTCGGCGTGGTCCAGATGGCCAAATGGTTGAATAAGCCGGTGGTGTTTTACGCCCAGGGGTTCGGCCCGGTCCGGCGACCGCTGTCCCGGTGGCTCATCCGCCGGACCTTGAACGACATCGATCTCATCACCGTTCGCGACGAGGGATCCAGGGACGATTTTCTGCGGACGGGGGTGAGCCGGCCGCCTTTGCTCGTCACCGCCGACCCGGCCATGGCCATTGACACCGCCCGGGTGGACGGGGCGATGGGCCGGGCGATCCTCGATCGCCACCGGGTGCCGGCCTCCCGGGTGGCGGTGGTGTCCGTGCGGGAGTGGACCACGGCGAAGGTTCCCTATAAGAAATTTTTTGCCCAAGGGCTGAAGCGCCTCATCGACCGGGGCTGGCACGTGGTGTTTATCCCCATGCAACACCCCAAGGATCTGAAGCCTTCCAAGGAAATCGCCCGGCGCCTGGGTTCCGGCGCCACGGTGATCGAGACGCCCATGACGGTTTTTGATATCCTCAACGTGATCAAAGCCGCCCAGATGGTGGTGGGAATGCGCCTGCACTCCCTGATTCTGGCGGCGCTGCTCGCCGTGCCCGCCGTGGCGTTTTCGTACGATCAAAAGATCGAGCGGTTCGCCGGCCGGGTGGGCATTCCCTGCGCGGGATCCACCAACCGCGCCGAGGAGTCCGCCTTTATCCGCACCCTTCTCGCCTGCAGTGAACATTTGGATGAAGCCCGGGCCGCCATGGCCCCGGGGACGGAGGAGATGCGGCGATTGGCCCTGGAGACGGCAAGGCGAACCATTGAGATCCTGCATCGGGCGCGGCAGTGAACCGCGCTCCCCGCACCACGAGTCTGAACTGATGGAGATGTTTTGCCCTACAACTTTCCTGCTCCGAGAAACGACACGTTCGATCCCCCGCCGTTCCCGAATCCCAAATTAAATTTAGCCGTCTTCCCGGAAACCAGGGATTGGCCCACAATCAGTTGGCCGTTAAATGTATACTGGGCTTGGTTGCCCACGATGAGGGAATACACGAGCGCCGTCCCACCGTAGGCATAGACATCTGCCGTGTTGCCCACACTCAACGTATTTCCCGCTAACCACCCATCAACGGAGATAGAGCCCCCATTTCCCAAGACGAAGTCACCTTTAGCAACCAAATTGCCTGATACATCACATAAGGATTCATTTCCAAACGTCACGGAGCCATTGACCGACGTCAAATTCCCCCCTACTTCCACATCGATTTTGTTGCCAAACGTCACACTCGAACCGGCGATCACGTCTCCGGACACATTCAAGTCACTGCCATTGCCCATGGTCAGACCATTATTGCAAATCAACGTCCCCCGGACCGTCAGGTTCGAGTTGTTCCCCAGAGTAACCGTGTCGGCAACGATCACCAATTGTTTGGAATCGGGACGGGAAAATGTGAATGTGTCGTTATTTCCCAATATGAGATTCCCAATCTTGATGACCAACGGATCGTAGTTCAAATTCGACTGAATGGCATTTTGCATCTGGCTCACACTGCTGCAGGTGACGTTAGGGGTGTAGGAAGGACTTGTCAACAGGGCGTCCCGTTGGGTTTGGGCCCGCTGCGGAGCGTTATTGTCGTAAACCGCCACGCTCTGTAGCTCGGGTGGAAGCTGATCGGCAAGAGCTTGGGGAACCAGGACCTCAGGACTGTTCTGGCTGAAGACCATCTTGAAGTCAATGGAGGAAACCGCCGAACCGACGATGCCTCTTGCCTGCAAATAGTACAACCTCTGGCCGCCGGAGATTTCCGGATTCGAGTGGCCCGGGAGATCGACCACTTCGTAAGAACCGCCGTCCGTCGTATTCGTGGAAGTGTGTGTGCCTTTGATCTGATTGATAATGGCCGACTCGTCACTGACGGACAAAGGAAAGGGTGGGGAACCTGATTGTTGGGCGTATCGGTAGACCGTCTGCAACGCCGACTCATACGCGGCATCCGCCAGATACCGCGCTTGATAAGCTTGACTGTTGTGTTTCGACAGCAAAAACCCCGTGCTGCTGAGAAAAAGCAAAGCCGGGGTCAGCACCGTCAACAAAACGACCAACATCAGGGCCAGGGGCAACACATAACCCTCTTGGCCCCTGATCCGTTTCTTCGCCATACCCCTCTCACCCATTCCCGAAAAGTGGGTTCATGAAGCTACCGAGACATGGAAACCGGAGGTGAGGACGTATTTCTGTTCCCGTCCGGTATCGTCTTCATAAGATTGCCACAGGGTCAGAACCAGATGATCCGTCGTCCCTCCCTGCCCGTTCGGATCTTCCATGCTGAAGCCGACGGTCCCGAGAGTTCTCCGGCCGTCGGGCCCCTGATACACCACATCCCAATACGTCGGATTCCCGGAATTCTGCGTGAGCGTGAAAACGACGCCCGTGTCGAGAGTCAACGTGACCGACGTGGAGGTCCGGCTGTAGTCGATCCGGGTCGCATTTTGGATCTTGGCGGCCAAAGTGTCACTCACGAAGAGGACGGTCCTTTTGGCCTCGTTGTATGCAGCGGTTCCCTGTTGCTGTTTGACGAGAGTCAGTCCGAGACTGAACAGGATCCCCACGATCAACGAACTGACCGCCAAGGCCGCCGCCGATTCCACGAGAGTCATCCCTTTTTCCCGATCAATACGCAACGGCGTTCACCTACTGTTTGGATATCGTCCACAGAGATTCCTGCATCTGCTGGGCTCCCACGGTGTATTTGACCTGAACGGTAATCGTGACGAAGCCGGCATCCGCGGGTGTAACCGAGAGGTTGTAAGAGATTCCCGTGTCGGCGCCGGACAGGTATCGAATGGTCTGCCAGCCGGTGGACTGCCCGGCTATGGGCACCGGCACGGGCTGGTTGATGCTGCTATTCGGGTCCGTTCCCGTTGAAGTTTGAACGGTGCTGGTTAAAGCAAACTGGTTTCCCGGCCCGTAATATTTCGCCAATTCAAGGATCGCGCTCGCCAAGCCGACAGCCTGGCTCCTCTTCCCCCCCACGACGTCCGTCTGCAGAACAGTGCCTTTTAACGTCAGGATCGGGACAACCACGAGGGCAAGCAAAACAACGGCGGCCAAAACTTCCACCAAGGTCCATCCCGATGTACCGCACGATGTTCGCCGGCGGGGAAAAACGGCGACAACACGCGTCCCGATGCGAGAAGGACATTCCTCTTCAGCCTGCCGATTCTGCATGAGCCGCTCACCTGCCGGAAACGCTATGAAACCCACCTTACTGTCACCCCGATACGGCATGGCCCCCGGGCCCGCATCGGCAGACATCCCGGCTGTCGGCCGGAAATATTCTTGGACCCAATTCGACAACATACGGCCCTTTTCCTGCCGTTGCGCCGTCCTACAGCTTGTCCGAAGACAAAATTTTTTCGATTGGAGAAGAACCCGTACAGTCTGCGGTGTCAACAACGGACCAATCCGGCAGGTTTCATGATATTTTTTATGAAAAGCGCGCGTTCTGCAGGATTCACAAGTAGACAAAGCGAATGTTTTTTATTTAGAGATTTGAAGAGAAATGAATTACGCAGCACCCTGTGAGCCTGCCGCGAGAGAGGGGGCGCTGACCGTGGCCCGAAAACGCCTTGGGGATTTGCTGGTTGAAGCGGGCTTGATCACCCAGGAACAACTTGAGCAGGCGTTGGCCGACCAGAAGATCACCGGCCGCCGGCTCGGGGAGGTGCTCACCCACAGCGGCATTCTCACCGAGGAACAGTTGATCGAAGTGATGGAGTTTCAACTGGGCATTCCCCATGTAAACCTCCACCGCTTCCCGACCGATCCGGGAGCGGTGGAGTTGGTACCCGAAGCGCTGGCCCGCCGTCACAAAGTAATTCCTCTGAAACGCCAGGGCAACCGCCTGACACTGGCCATGGTGGACCCATTGGATTATTTTGCCATAGATGACATCCGGATGACCACGGGCCTGAACGTGGACCCGGTCATCGCCACGCACGACGACGTGGAGCGGGCACTGGAGCAGTATTACGGCCTGAAACAGTCGGTGACGGAAGTCCTGAAGGACGTGAGGCCCGAACAGATCGATGACGAGCAGGTCCGGGCCGAGGACGCCCCCATCGTGCGCCTGGTCAATCAACTGATTGAGCAGGCGGCGGACGGGCGCGCCAGCGACATCCATTTCGACCCCCATAAACAGGCGGTGGTGGTGCGGTTCCGCATCGACGGGATCCTGCACACTCAGATGCGGCTCCCGAAACATCTGCAGCCGGTTCTGACCGCCCGGGTGAAAATCATGGCCAACCTCAACATCGCGGAACACCGCCTGCCCCAGGACGGTCGCATTCAGTTGAAGGTGCGGGGGCGGCCCGTGGACATTAGGGTGGCCACCCTGCCGACGATTTTTGGAGAGAAAATCGTCCTGCGGTTGTTGGACTTGCGCCATGCGGTGACGCGAATCGAAGAACTCGGATTTTCCGACCGGAACCGGACGGCGTTTCAGTCCATGATCCAAGCTCCCCACGGAATCGTCCTGGTGACGGGCCCCACCGGCAGCGGTAAAACGTCCACTCTGTATGCGGCACTTCATCAGTTGAACATGGAATCGCACAACATCATCACCGTGGAAGATCCGGTGGAGTACCAGATCGACGGGGTCAATCAGGTGCAGGTCAACCAGACGGTGGGTCTCACCTTCGCGGTGGGACTGCGATCGATCCTGCGGGAGGACCCGAACATCATCATGGTCGGGGAAATCCGGGATGAGGAGACGGCGGAGATCGCCGTTCGGGCGGCCCTGACCGGCCACTTGGTGCTTACCACCCTGCACACCAACGATGCGCCCGGGAGCATCACCCGGCTGATGGATATGGGGGTGGAGCCCTACCTGATCGCCTCGACGTTGCGGGGGGTGGTGGCCCAGCGCTTGGTGCGGCGAATCTGCCCGGACTGCCGGGAGTCGTACCCCCCGTCCCCCGATGAGGCGAAGCTCCTGGCGGACCACGGCCTAACGGCCGACAGTCTCTGGCGAGGGCGCGGGTGCACGGCCTGTCACCGCACCGGCTACCGGGGCCGGACGGCCGTTCACGAAATCCTGCCGGTCGACGACGAGATTCGCAGCCTGATCGCCGCAAGGCGGCCGGCTTCCGAATTTCGTCGATCGGCCGAGGAGCAAGGATTTACGTCTCTGGTCGTGGACGGTCTCGACAAAGCGGTTCGCGGGTTAACCACAGTTCAGGAAGTGCTCCAGGTCATCATTGAGTGACGACACGGGAAATGCGATTACTGAAATTCTTCCATTTTGCCTATCTTCCTGAGCGACCAACGTGATATAATATCACGCAGAAGAAATTGGGCGAGTTCTGCGCCCGAGTGACGAATTCCAACGCATCCCATCGACTTAAGAGAGCGAGGAGCGGGTCGTGACGCAGTTCCGGTATCAGGCGGTCAACCGATCCGGAAAAACGGTGCGCGGTCAGATCGAAGCGGCCGATCCGGCGGCGGCGAGGGCCGATCTGCGCCGCAGCGACCTCTATCCTGTCCGGATCCAGCCCGCGCGCCAGGGGCGGAGACGAAGCGGATCGATGCAACGGTTGGGCGTTCGGGTGCGGGTGCAAGACTTGGCCGTGTTCTGCCGGCAATTCGCCGCTCTCGTTCGGGCCGGGGTTCCTGCGGGCCGTTCCCTGGCGATCTTGGCGGCCCAAACAGAAAACCGCACCCTTAAAGGGGCCTTGGAAGAGGTCGAAGGCGAAGTCCGTCGCGGCAACTCCCTGCAAACAGCTTTTGGCGGCCACAGTCGGGTGTTTCCGCCCTTGGTCGTCCACATGGTCGGGGCAGGAGAGCTGTCGGGGCAACTGGACGTGATGTTGGACCGGCTGGCGTTGTTCTACGAACGGGAGCGGGCAACGCGGCAAAAAATCGTATCGGCCTTGACCTATCCGTTGGTGGTGCTGGTGGTGGCGGTGGGCGTTTCACTGTTTTTGCTGGTGTCCGTGGTGCCAACCTTCGCCCAGACCTTCGCCCAACAGGGGGTGGCGTTGCCGTTGCCGACCCGGATCACCTTGGGGTTGAGCCACTTCCTGATACAACAATGGTACTTGGTATTGGGATTAACGGCAGGCGCCGCGGCGAGCTGGTGGGCCATCGGCCGCACGCCCCAGGGCCGGCGGTGGCAAAGCCGTCTGGCCCTCGCCTTGCCGGTTTTCGGCAAGCTAAACCGGAAGAACGCGGTGGCCCGCTTCGCCCGGACCTTTGCCACTCTGGTGCGGGCGTCGGTGTCCATCCTGGACGCCCTGGAATTGACCAAGAAGGTGATCGGCAACGCCTTATTCGAGGATGCGCTGACGGACGTCCAGAAGGATCTGCGTTCCGGCGAGGTGTTGGGGGCGGCGCTGGGACGTCACGGAGATCTATTGCCTCCCCTCGTCACCCAGATGATCGCCGTCGGAGAGGAAACGGGGACGCTCGACGAGCTGCTGGATAAGCTGGCGGATTTCTATGATGCGGACGTACAGGAGATGTCCGCCCGGCTCAGCACCCTCCTGGAACCGGTGATGATCCTCTTTTTGGCGGTCGTGGTCGGCTTGATTATTCTCTCGGTCTATTTGCCGATGTTCCAGATGATGAATTTTGTGGGATGAGAAGCGTAGTTCGAATGCATGCGGGATATTCCCTCCGGCTGGAGAGCCGACGCGGCCACATGCGTCGACCCGCCTGCGGTGCGATCCCTCAGGGCGGGGTTATCCAACCAATTTCTTTTCAAAAAAGGAGGAGAATCGCATGCGGAAGGAACTGGCTCTCCAATCCACGCATCCGCAGGAGATGCAGAAGGAGGTGAAGGAACAGGCGGTCCGGCGAAAACGCCAGCTCGGCTTTACGCTGATCGAAATGCTCGCCGTGGTGACCATTCTGGCCATCGTATCCGGGATCGGCTTTGTAATGGTGAACAGTCAGATTGAGAGGGCAAGAGCCAATACGGATGTCGCGAATCTCAGGACCATTAGTGATGCAGTAAACAGGTATATTATGGATAATGGTACAAACAACATTTCCACAAATCTTTCTGGAAACGTACAATCGGGTGCCAACGCCGGTAATGCACTGATCGGAACCTATCTCGGCGCTGCACCGAGAGACCCGTGGAATTCTACAAACGCATACAGTATCACTGTTACACCTGGTACTCCTAATAAAATCACGATTACCAGTCCACACACGTATACTTCACAGCCAAATATCCCCGGATTGGGAGGCAGTAGCGCAACCACGGGTCTGATATACAATGGTGGCACATTAACACTTGTCTTGAACTATTGATATTGTCCGTTTGGCTTCTTTCGGCCCATTTGAGAGGTTCGTGGCATCAAAGTGGAGTATACGTGGTTCAACATTCTTGTCGCTGTCGTTGCCGGTATGATCGCCGGCTCCTTTCTTAACGTGGTGGCGTACCGGATTCCGAGGGGGGAATCGATCGTGTTCCCCCCCTCCCGGTGCCCCTATTGCGGTCACCGAATTCGGGCCCGGGATCTGGTTCCCGTCGTGAGTTGGCTGTGGCTGCGGGGGCGGTGCCGGGACTGCGGTGCGCCGATATCCTGGCAGTACCCGCTGGTGGAAGGAGCGACGGGGTTGCTGTGGGCCTGGGTGTCCGCACGGTTCGGTTGGTCCTGGGAGACGGTTTTGGGCTTGGCGTTTGTCGGCTTCCTGATCCCCTTGGTGGTAATCGACCTTCGGGAGATGATCCTTCCCGACGAGCTGACCTATCCCTTGGCGGCCGTGGTGTTGGCAGGCCGGTTGTGGATCGGGACGGAACCGTGGGGATGGTACGCGGGGGGAGCGTTCCTCGGGGCAGGGGTGCTGCTCCTCTTGCGGTGGCTCAGCCCGCTGCTTTTCGGCAAAGAAGGAATGGGCCTGGGGGACGTGAAACTAATGGTCGGCCTCGGGGGAATGACGGGCTTCACCGGCGCAGTGTTGACCTTGGTGTTGGCCTCGGTGGCCGGATTGATCATGGGGCTCGGGTTGCAGGCGGCCGGACGGCTGAGGGAAGGTCGATACCTTCCCTTTGGTCCTTTTTTGGCCGTCGGCGCCTTGACGGCCTGGCTTTACGGGGACGGATGGATCACTTGGTATATGCACCTGTGGTCGTGAAAGGGAGGAAATAGCCGCGAGGTCGGCGTGCAGCAGGGGAAAGGGGCGAGAGTCGGAGACGGGTCACCCAATGAGGAGGCTTTGGTCTCAACGAGATCATGCGTCTGGCACAAAGGAGGTCCCCTATGCGTTGGCCTTGGACCCGGCCGTCGGGGGTCGGGGTGAGTTTGCACGAAAATCACGTGGAGGTGGTCCAGGTGGATCCCCGCGCCGGTTACCCGGTGACGGGGTGTGTTCGATTTTCATTGAAAGAAACTATTTACAAAAATGGGTTCATAATGGATCCCGCCGCTTTCGCGTCGCAGTGCCGGTTCCACCTGGCCGCCGCAGGCATCGCCGGACGCGGCGCTTCGCTCTGTTTGCCGTCGTCGATGGTGGTGCTGCGGATTCTGCCTTTGCCGCGGATGAAACGGAAACAGGCCAAAGCCCTTCTCCAATTTCAACTGGAAGAGGAAATCCGCTTGCCTTTCGCCAATCCCGCGTTTGATTTTGATTATTTTCCCGCCTCATTTCCTGTGGAGGCCGCGGGACAGAACCCCGAAGAGACCGGGGCTCTGGCATTATTGGCGGCGGCGCCTGGCGAGGCGGTTGAGCGACTGGAAGAAGGTTTCCGGCAGATGGGGATGCCCTTAGCGGCCGTGGATGTAAAGGGATTGGCCAGCCTGCGGGCATTGCGCGCCCTGCAGCAGGTGCCGGAGGAAGGTACACTGCTGATCCAATTGGGACCGGATGCGGTGGACGCTCACTACTATGCGCACGGACAGGTGCTGCTGAGCCGCTGGCTCGACATCAATCCCCAGGATTATGGGATACAGCAGCTCTTTGACGGCACAGCGTTACCTCCGGCGGACACCGAGGCGGCGGCCTCGCGGATATCCGAGCCCTTTGGCTCCGACAAGTCGGGTCAAGGCCGTTTCAATGAGGACGATTCAGGCGACGGGTTCACGGATTCTCCCACCTCCGTTACCATCGGGCAAGAGCCTGGGGATTCTGTACAGACGTGGACGCACATCGAATCCGGCCATCCGGGCGGACGCGAGGTGTTTGCCGCCGATCTGCAATACCAGATCGACCGGCTGTTTTCGTTTCTCCAGTATACGTTACACCGAAGCGACAACGTCGTTACCCGGGTGTGGCTCGCCGGCCGGGTCCCGTATCGGCAGGAGATCGCAACCCGGTTATCGACCCATTTGGGGCTACCGGTGGAAACACTGGATCAGCCGCGAACCCCGAGCGGCGATCTCGCGGATCTGGCCGCCTTCGGTGCCGCCCTTCGAGGTGTGATACCCGATGAGGATTAACCTCCTGCCCCAACCGGAATCGTCACGGCAATACCGGACCATGGTTCTGACCGGGACCGCCGGGGTGCTGGCATTGGTTAATCTCTGGGCGGCGGTGGCGTGGATCGCGGCGTCGGCGGATCGCGGAGTGGCGGATGCGATCTACAACCGGATGTCCGCCCGCCTTCCGCAGCTACAACAGCAGGCCGCGGAGCTGGGCAGACGGGAGGATTTGACACGCCAGATCGAAGCGTTCAATCGCTGGGCGGCAGACCGGCCGATCTTTCGGGACCAGGTCCATCTTCTGTCCTCTCTTCTCCCGAAGGACAGCGTTCTGCTAATGGTGCATTTTCTCGGGCAGGCCGACTATGACGTGAAGGCGTCTTTCCCGGATCTCGAATCGGTGGCGACCTACCTCCGGCAACTGCAGAAAAGCCCGAAGGTGGCCTCGTTAAAAGTAAAAAATGTGACCCGTCGGACGGTGACGCTTTCTTCAGGAGGACCGACTGGGTCCGCTTTGCCCCTATCTGTTCATATCCCCCAATCGATTCAGGAGCCGACTTCCGGCAGGGCGACATTGTTAAGGCCGTCTCCGAGCAGTTCCGGTGGAACGGGAAGGCCATCCGGGACCTTAGGGACCGTACCTGTCAAATCACCCATGGAAGACCTGCTCCACGCAAAGGACTCCTCAGTCGGAGGCCCCGGTGGAGGCGGCACCGGGGCGGGAAGCGGCCGCCAGGGGGAAGCGAACACCTTCAGCGCCGCCCGCCGCGCCGAACCGACGGGGGATGCCGCCGGTGGAGCGGCACCCTCCTTGTGGAATCGACTGTTCGCCTTCCTCCCCTGGGGGACCCGGGAGGCCCGAGCCTCGGACGGACCGATGCCGACCGAAGAAAATTCCAGCCCGGGAGGGACTTCTCCGGCCGAAACGGGGACGGCGACGCCTCCCCTCTCCGGAAGTCCTTCGCAGTCCGGTGCCACTCCAGTCTTTCCGGGGACAGCGTCTCAGGGCGGGAGCGGCTCCGCACCTTTGGCCAAAACGGTTTATGAGCTGGATTTTAGCGTCACTCTGGGACGCTAGGAGGATCATACGGTGAACATCGCGGCTGAATGGAAATCCTGGAACTCCTTTTACAAGACGTTGCTCTTGGCGTCCACCGGGTTCGTCGTCACCGGCGCCATTCTCGGCTACGGCGCCATCCAGTCGCGCGGAGCCGCCCGGGAGGCGACCGCCCGGGCGGAGAACGCGTCGGCCCAGGTGCAATCGCTGGAACGGCAGGTGGCCAAACCCGTCCCCCCGCCCGATCTGTCCACAGTGGGACGGGCGATCCCGAATGAGTGGGAGATGGCCCGATTCTTCGCCGACCTTGCCGTCGCCGCCAGGACCCGCGGCGTCTCGGTGGTCAGTGTTACTCCCACCAAGCCGCCGGAAGACCACGGGGCCTATTCTCCGTCCGGCTCCCGGCCGGGGTCCGGCGGATCCGCTCCGAAAACGGGCCGGGCCGTTCCGGCCGGGGGAGGAACCGGCCCCGCCCCCGGCACGGCGGCTCCAAACAACGGGAACAACGGAAACGGCGGAAGCACTGGAAATGGCCAACCGAAACCGGGCGCCTCCGGGGGACAAACCCCGGCATCGGCACCGGGCGCGCCGTCCGGACAAAGCCCGTCCTCCGGACCGGGCGGAGCGGCCGGTTCCGGGAGCAATCCGGGAAACGAAGCGGCAAAATCCGGCGACTCCGCCCCGCCGCCCTCGATCCCCGGTCTGTACACCCTGGACCTGTCCCTTGAAGCCGAGGGATCGGGAGCGAATTTGCTGGGTTTTATAGATGAACTGCAGGCCATGCCCCGTTTCGTCTGGATCGACGAATACACTCTCGATTTTTCACAGCAAAACCAAGGGGCAGGCGGCACACCGGTCCCGGCCAAGCTGAGCGTGAAGTTCACCCTCTATTCCCACGCCCCCTGGGACGCCAAGGCGGCCAATGAAACCCCATGGCCGTTTCCCATCGAGCCGGCGGGGAACCCCGAAGCATTCGGCGGGCGGTGAAAGGGGAGATGTGCGGGCCGGGGCGAGTCCGGCGGAGAAGGCGACTGGTCGCACCGGGCGGCATAACCTTCGTGTCGGTGGGAATGAAAGATGGAAAAAAAACGCGGGTGCCGGCCGGCTTCGGGAGAGCCGCCGGCACCTGGGATGGGCGACCGTGACTAGAGGTACGACCATACCCGGGGCTTCCCGTATAAATAGCCCTGGGCCAACTGCACACCCAGATCGGCCAGTGAGGCGGCCTGGTCTTCCGTTTCCACCCCTTCCGCCACCACGGCCGCACCGATCGCTTGCGCCGCTTGGCAGATCCCCTCGACCCGGCGGAAAGAGTCCGGATTGCCCGCCATCTGTCCAACATGCTCCCGGTCGATCTTCAGAAAATCGGGTCGGAGCAGCGCGGCGGCCTCCAGGTTGGAGAATCCCGCACCCACGTCATCCAGGGCCACCCGCAACCCGAGATCGCGCAGAGGGCGGAAAATTTCATACAGGGCATCCCAGCCGGACGGCTGGATGTGCTCATTGATCTCCAGGACCAACCGGGCCAGATCCATGTCTTCCAATTCCTCGTAAAGCCGAGGGGCGAACCGTTCCACCGTGGGACCGAGGATGTTGATGAACGAGCACTCCCGGCGCGGCCGGTGGGCCAATGCCTGGACAAAGACCAAGTAGTCGGTCTCGAGCAGGATATCGAGTTCCTGGGCATGGGCAAATAGCCGTTCGGGATCCCGCAGTGCGGCCACGTGCGGGCCGCGGACCAACAGTTCGTACCCGACCAGACTCCGATCGCTCATCCGGACAATGGGCTGATAGGCGAACTGGACGTCGGTGAGGAGGCGGAAAAAGTCATATCTTCCAGGAAATACCCCCCCCCCCCCCCCCCCCCCCGGCTTCCATTATATGGGTTCGACGGTCTGATGGTCCCACGCCATCCCCTCCTTTGTCTTTACATTCGTCAGGGTTCGGACAATGTCCTTCTATTCACAATCATTCCTGCCGTCCGGATCAAGACCCCCATCCCTCTCGATCCCTTCGCGATCCGGCCGCGCAACCCCCGCCGATACCATGCACGGCCCCCCAAAACCTGCTATGATGGTCTCCAGTGAGGTGGTCCCCGTGTGCGGCCGATTCACTCTGACCGTGGATTTCGCCGTGATCCTCGAACGGTTTTCTTTTCACGCGGCCGGGGATTTCGAGTACACGCCCCGGTATAACATCGCCCCGTCCCAGCCGGTCCTGGCGGTCATCTCCGACGGACGGGGCCGGCGGGGCGGATATTTGCGCTGGGGACTCATCCCATCTTGGGCCAAGGACCCAACCATCGGCAACCGGATGATCAACGTCCGATTGGAGACCGCCGCTGTGAAGCCGGCCTTCCGCGAAGCGTTCCGGCGGCGCCGCTGCCTGATTCCCGCGGACGGCTTCTACGAGTGGAAACGCACCCCGACAGGAACAATGCCGGTGCGATGTGTGCTGCGCTCCCGGGAGGTATTCGCCTTCGCCGGGCTCTGGGAAACGTGGAAAGGGCCAAATGGCGCCGTCATCCACAGTTGTGCGATTTTGACCACCGCCGCCGGGCCGGTGCTCTCCCCGATTCACGATCGGATGCCGGTGATTGTTCCTCCCGACCTGGAGGATGCCTGGCTGGCCCCGGGATTGGCGCGGCCGGAACAGCTCCGGGAGCGCCTGGGGCGGGCTTCGGACGATCGGTTTGAGGTCTATCCGGTCGGCCGGATGGTCAATGCGGCCGGTGTCGAGGACCCCCGGTGCATCGAACCGGTGGCTCCGAAGGCGGAAGCAGAGCAAAGTGCCGGAGAGGAGGGGTCCCCATGACGGGCTGGCGGGGCGTGGATTCGTTTTTGGAGCTTTTGACGTTGGAGGGGCCCTCCGGCCACGAAGACGCGGTGGCCGCACGGCTCGCCGCATGGTTCCGGGCCGAGGGCCTGGAGGTCGAGCGGGATGCCCTGGGTAACCTGTTTGGCCGGTTGCCGGGAGAAGCGTCGTCCCCGGTGGTGCTGGTCACCGCCCACATGGACGAAATCGGCCTGATCATTTCGGACATCGAGTCCGGCGGGTTTTTGCGGGTGGCGGCGATCGGCGGGGTCGATCCCCGCACGCTTCCCTCCGCCGAGGTGACGGTCCACGGGCGCACGGCCCTGGCCGGGGTCGTGGGCAGCAAACCGCCGCATCTCAGCACCCCCGGGGAGAGGAAGCAGGCGGCGACCCTCGACCACCTGTTTGTGGACATCGGCCTGCCCGAAGCCGATGTCCGCAGGCTGGTGCGTCCCGGAGACGCCATCACCATCCGGCGAAAGCCCCTTCGCCTGCTCGGTGAGGTGGTGGCGGGAAAATCGGTGGACAATCGGGCGTCGGTGGCCGCGCTGTTCGAATGCATTCGGGATCTGGCCGCCCGCAGACCGGATGCGGGCGTGGTTTTTGCGGCGACCGTCCAGGAAGAAGTCGGGGTGCGGGGCGCGGGGACGGCGGCGTATCGAATCCGGCCGGATCTCGCCATCGCCGTGGATGTCTGCCACGCCCGGTCTCCCGGAGTCTCCGATGAGCGCACCCTGCGCATGGAAGGCGGGCCGGCCGTCCAGTTCGGTCCGAACATTCATCCCGCGCTATTCCGGTCGTTGACCGAGACGGCCCGGGCCGCCGGGGTTCCCCATCAGGTGTTGGTGGGACAGGGCGCCACCGGCACCGATGCCCGGATCTTGCAAATCACCCGGGAGGGGGTGCCCACCGCCGCCCTGGGCATCCCCATCCGCTACATGCATACGTCGGTGGAAACGGTGAATTACGACGATATCCGGCGGACGGGAAGGCTGCTGGCCGATTGGCTTCTCGGCCTCGATCGCGCTTTTGTGGAGGGATTGTCGTGCTTCTTCGACGTTTGAGCGAGGCCGCCGGCCCATCCGGGTTCGAAGACGAGGTGAGACACGTTCTCATCGAGGAATTGCGCCCCTTCGCCCGGAAGATGTACACCGACGCCCTCGGCAATTTATTCGTGGAAACGGGCCCGCCCCATGGCGGGCCGCGGGTGATGCTCGCCGCCCACATGGACGAGGTGGCCCTGATGGTGGTCCGGATCGACGACGAAGGGACTCTTCGGTTCCGGCCCATCGGCGGTATCGACGAGCGGGTGCTGGTCTCCAAACCCGTCCGGGTGGGAAAGGACCGCATCCCCGGGGTGATCGGTTCAAAGGCCGTCCATCTGCAAAAACCCGACGAGCGCAAACATCCTTTTACGATGGACGAACTGTACATCGACATCGGTGCGGCGGACGGGGAACAGGCCCGGGAATGGGTTCAAATCGGCGACTTCGCTGTGTTCGCGACGGATTATGAGGAGTTCGGGGAAAGAAAAGCCAAAGGGAAGGCGTTCGACGACCGGGTCGGCTGCGCCGTGCTGGCTGAGCTCGCCAAGCGATCGTTTCAGTTGCCCCTGGTGTTCGTTTTCACGGTGCAAGAAGAGATCGGCCTTCGGGGAGCCGGACCGGCGGCGTTCCGGATTAATCCCGACCTGGCCCTGGTGGTGGAAGGCACCCTTTGCTTCGACGTCCCGGACGCCCGGGAGGAAGATGCCGTCACGGTGCAGGGGCGCGGACCGGCGTTGACCCTCCTCGACCGGATGACCATCGCCCCGGAGAAACTCGTCCGGTGGATGGCCGGGGTGGCCGGGGAGCGGGGAATTCCCTATCAGTGGCGGCGCTCCGGAGCGGGTGCCAACGACGCCGGGGCTATTCACGTGGCGCGCCGGGGAATCCTCACCGGCGCCGTGTCCGTACCGGTCCGGTACATCCACAGCCCGGTCCAGGTGGTGGATCTGGCCGACTACACCAACACCATCGCCCTCCTCGAGGCGATTTTGCGGAGACTGGAAGAGCGGCCCTCGCTGATCGACCGGCTGCGGAAAAGGGAATCCCCCGGTGCTCCGGGTTCGGGCGCACCGGCTCCGGCCAGGCCGCGCCCCGACGTTCCCGGGCCGACCGAGCCGGGACCGGACGGATGAGTGGCGGAGAGATCGGCGCCGGACGGCCTTCTTGCTCCGGGAATGACCCGTCCGGAACCCGAGTCAAGGAGCCCGGCACGGAAAGAATGCCATCGTTCATCCGGCCGTCAACGGCGGGTCACCTGGACCTTCGCTCCCCCTTGACCGCCCGTGCTCAGGCTGAATCGTCGTCACGAAGGGACATCGCCATAAGCCGGCGCCACGTGGGCTCGCCACGTGGCGCCGGCAGACACAATCCGCCATCGCTTTCCGTCCTTGCAGGAGCCGGTCTCCCGTGCGTCCCTCGTGTACCCCGCACTGTTTTACCTCATGCTCCCGGCCTCCGGCCTTCCGAACGGATCTGTCCCGCAGATAGTCGCCGGTGGCGAAGCACAAACAGGGTCAGGGCGCTGACCGCGCTGTCCAGACCCGCGTCCCACAGGCGGCCGTCCCGCCCCACGACAAAGGATTGGTGGATCTCATCGACGAGGGCAAACAGAGCCACTCCGGTCCAGATCCGCCAAGATCTTCTCTTCTCCGGGTGAACGCTGTGATAGGCAACATAGGTCAGGGCCGAATATCCGACGATGTGTCCGATCTTGTGAAGGACAAATTCCTTGGCCGTCCAGTACCGGTACCCGTCGTAGAACTCGCTGTGGGGATCAAAAAAATACCCCGGCGTCACATATCGGTAGACGGGCGGGTTGACCCACGTCGCGGGACTTTCCACCCGCAGGTTGGGTCTGTCGGAAAAATAGATGAGCAGAAGCGCGACCACCATCAGAACCACCCGGTAGCGCCCGATCCGCTTCCCGTCAGCCCGCCGCCCGTCTCCCGCGGAGCGCACACTCCTCATGGTCCACCCCCTCGGTCGGCCATCATCTATGCACACTTCCAGTATAGCCGCACAGCGAGGGGCATCCCCTCGTCTGGGAGAAATAATACCGGCGCCCCAACGGCTGCGCACCCACCGTCATTCCCGGATTCCTGCTACTTCCCGCCGACGCCGCTACCAGACTGAAGCGAGGATGTCGCCATCGAAGACCACCACGGGACGGCCTGCGTCCACCAACTTTTTCACCACATGGCTCCCGATGTATCCCGCACCGCCTGACACCAAAATCGCGCCTA